>JBDTZW010000226.1:0-4620 GCA_040004905.1 Acidobacteriota bacterium | reverse complement strand
TGGGACAACGCGAAGAAATCGTTTGAAAAGGGAGTCGAAATAAACGGCGAGATGGTCTACAAAGGGTCAGAGCCGCACAAGGCATCTGTGACCGGCGATACGGTCGGCGACCCGTTCAAGGACACTTCAGGCCCGTCGATGAACATTCTGATCAAGCTGATGTCGATCGTTTCGCTGGTGATCGCGCCGTATATCGCAGGGATCAGCCGGTAAAAATACAGAGGTCCCCGTATCGGTAGCCCGCACGTAAGTAAGGGCTCCACGTCGAATGGAAGCTAAGGGTCGCCCAACAAGGCACGATTAATACTAAGCGATTGTCCGGGCTACTGACACATTCATTAAGTCGATAAACCGCTCAAACAGATATTCGGAATCGTGAGGCCCGGGGGCGGATTCGGGGTGGTACTGTACGGAGAAGACGGGGAGCGTTTTGTGGCGAAGTCCGGCGACGGTATTGTCGTTTAGATTGATGTGTGTGACCTCGACCTCTGCAGGAAGCGAATCTTTATCTACCGCAAAGCCATGATTGTGCGAGGTTATCTCGATCTTGCCGGTCGTCAAGTCCTTGATCGGCTGATTGCCGCCGCGATGGCCGAATTTTAGCTTGTACGTTGAACCCCCGAACGCTTGGCCGATCAGTTGGTGGCCGAGGCAGATGCCAAAGATCGGGACCTCTCTTTCCGCTAGCTCCTTTATCTCATCAACGACGGCCTTCATCGAAGCCGGGTCGCCAGGACCGTTGGATAGGAAAATTCCGTCAGGCTTGAGTGCCATCACGGTCTGGGCCGATGTGTTTTCAGGCACGACGGTGATCTGACAGCCGAACCGCGAGAATTCGCGAAGACTGTTGGTCTTAACGCCAAAGTCGTAGCAGACGACATGAAATTTGGCATCCGTGCCCGCCGGGTAGTCATATGCGTCCTTAACCGAAACGACGCTGGCTAATTCACGGTTATTCATCTCGGGCGTTGCGAGAATCTTTTCGAGCAAGCTGCTTTCGTCGAGATCCACCGTCGAGATAGCAGACCGCATAGCGCCCTTATCGCGGATATGTCGAACTAGGGCTCGGGTATCGATGTGCTCAAGCCCCACGATGTTGTTTCGTCTGAGATAGGCATCGAGCGTTTCGGTTGACCGCCAGTTCGATGCGATCGGGCTTGCTTCGCGGACGACAAATCCCTCTACCCACGGTCGCCGCGATTCTACGTCCTCCTCGTTAACCCCGTAATTGCCGATCAGTGGGTAGGTCATGCAGACGATCTGGCCGGCGTAGCTAGGGTCGGTCAGGATCTCCTGGTAGCCGGACATTGAGGTGTTAAAGACCATCTCGCCAAAGGTTTCGCCCTCGGCGCCAAAAGACGCACCCTTGAAAGTGCGTCCATCCTCGAAAACCAATATGGCAGGCTTGGAAAGATTCATTAAGAGAAATAATACCTATTCGTCCTTGTCCGCGCGAGTATCGTTGTCAATAACATCCGTTTCCGGCACGTTATAGGTGCCGTGCTCGATAAAGCCGATCTCGGACGGTTTCCAGTAGCGGAAAAATGCCTTGCCGTAGACGTATTTTTCGGGAACGAGTCCCCAGTAGCGCGAGTCGGAGGAATTATCGCGGTTATCGCCCATTACGAAATAATAGTGCTCATCGACCTTTCTCGCCGGAAAGCTCGGCAACGCCTGGTTGTGTTCGTAATCGAGATAGCCCTCGTTCAGTTCCTGGCCGTCGATGATGACCCTACCGTTCCTGACTTCGACGGTTTCGCCGGGCAGGCCGATCACTCGTTTTACGTAGCTTTTATCGGGCTCTTTCGGATACCAGAAAACGACGATGTCGCCGCGGGAAATGTGGCCCCAACTAACACTCTGTATCTTATAGTAAACGAGCTTGTTAACAAGAAGGCGTTCGCCGTCGTGCAGCTCCGGGACCATCGACGTTCCCTCGACCACAACCGGCTGGACGACGAAGACTCCAAATAGTACGAAAACTACCAGGATCAGAAAGATATCGCGAAACAGACGTAGGCTCTCGGAAAACAGGCCGTTACGGGATTCGCGGGCGACACGCGAGACCTCAATGTCCGCATCATCGCCTGGTGAGACTGACCCGAACTCGAACTTATTCTTTCTGCGGAAATCGAACATATACAACTGTTTAGATGTCGGGCGCGTTTCACTCCGTTGGCCTGATACAACGGTCATTTCAATAATCAGGCTTTCGGGGAGTGTTTGTCAAAAGAATTTTAACGTCGCGATCCGTGTTCGAGCGTTCGCGTGTTCGAAGGTGTTCGATGCGTTCACGTGTTCATTGGCGTTCACCGGTGTTCACGGTGTTCACTTTTGTTCGAGATGTTCAGTTTGAACGACGATCCCGATTCTGTGTATAGTGCCTTAGAACTTTATGAAAACACGGCTAATCACAGCGGCCATCGCGTTGCCCGTCTTGATCGCGTCCATCGTGCTGCCCATTTATTTTCCTGCTGCGGTTTGGTTATTCGTGATCATTGCTGCGTTTGGATTGGCGGCAGGGATGTTCGAATTCTATTCGCTGACCAAAACGCTCGAATTAAAAGCCGACGCAGCGATGGGCTACATGGGTTCGGTGCTGCTGTTCTTCTTTTTCGTGGTCGATGCACCGGCGAAAGCACCGGATTTTCTGTTGGCATCGCTCGCGCTGATCGTGATCGGAACTCTCATCTCGCAGACGTTTCGATTTCAAAAGGATTTCTCGAAAATGCTGACCGGCGTCGGAGTCACACTGCTGGGTGTGTTTTACGTGGCATTTTTGGGCGGATTTCTGGTCGCGACGCGGACCGGATTTGAAAATCACCCGAATCTTTCGACACACCTGCTCGGCTTCTTTTTTCTTGTTATCTTCGGATCCGATGCCGGAGCATATTTTGCTGGAAAGGCGCTAGGTAAACATAAGCTCGTACCCACGATCTCGCCCGGAAAAACTGTCGAAGGCCTGATCGGCGGCATCATCGCCGCCGCGGCGTTCGGAGCTCTCTCGACTCGTCTGTTCTTTCCAGAACTGCCCTACCAATACTCGACCCCGCTCGCCATTGTTATGGCCGTCGTCGGCGTCCTCGGTGACCTCGCCGAAAGCGCCATGAAACGCGGCTCCGGTGCCAAAGACGCCGCAACCATCCTCCCCGGCCACGGTGGTTTGCTGGATCGATTGGATAGTCTTCTGTTCAACGCGCCGATCTTGTATTATTTTGCCCGGTTCTATTTTTAGGGTGAATCGAGGCTTGAAAATGATATCACTTATGCTATCATGCTTGCGAGGATGAATAGTAAACAGAAAGCGATTCTCCGGGCTATATTTGATAGGTCGACGCGGGCAAATCTAAAGTTTTCCGACATCGAGCGATTACTCGTTTCGCTTGGCGGAACGCTTTACGAAGGCAAGGGCTCGGCTATTCGAATCGCTTTTCCCAATGGTTTGAAATACGACCAACATCGTCCTCACCCTCAAAAAGAAGCAAAAGCTATCAGGTCGACGACGCGCGATTGCTGCTTGAACTATTAGGAGTAGAAAGCGATGAATAGTGCTATTGAATACAAAGGCTTTAAGGCAAAGATCGAATACTCGCCTGAGGATGATGTTTTTGTCGGGCGGGTTCTTGGGTTAGGGCCGAATCATATAATGTCGTTTCACGGTACATCGCTTAAGGAACTGAAAGCGGCATTCAAAGGATCGATCGACCTGCATTTAGAACTCAGCGAAAAAGCAGGCATCAAGGTAAAGCCATACTCCGGCAAGATCTTGTTTCGCTTCAACGGCGATCTACACGCTCAGATCGCCGAGGCCGCGGCAAAAGCCGGAAAAAGTGTCAATCAATTTGGCGAAGAGGTATTCACAAGCGTTCTCAAAATTAAGCCTCGAAATAAGGCAGCGTAGTCCGGACCTCTTTTTATCCGCACGGATTTTAGCTTATTTGCAGGATCTATTTCTAAGGTTATTGCCATGAAATGCAATATAATCGTATCCCTTATTGCTTCGACATTATTTGTCTTCGTCATTTGCGCACCAGCTCAAATTAAGACGCTTAAACTTCCGCGATCCAAGCCGGCTCCTACTCTTGCTCCTCCTGGAAACATCCGATTGATCGATGGGTACGTCCATAATGAAGGCCATGGAATCGACGCTGCCGTTGGGTCATTTGTCCGCGTAGATGTTCAAGATTTATTATTTGATTGGCTCAAACGTTGGCGATCTAGGCCCATATCACAGAAATGTTGATAAGCAGGCTTATTCGTGGTGACGAACGGCGGATGTAAATGGCGACATTGTCGTAGTCTCTTTTTTTGAAGACGGGCGCATCAACGCTTTCTTTAGTAAGGCTACAGCGAACTTTGACGCTGACACTAAATCATCACAAGACATCGCAGACTTTTTCCTAACCGTTATGCAATACAGCCCTACAAAGCAAACTGCGACTTTAGACGAGATCAAGAAACATTAAGGCTAGTTTTCTCTGCCCTCACAAACATCTCCTAAACTTTTAGTTGACAACCGCCATCGGTTGTATTACTCTCCTAAATGTTTAGGAGATTATTCATGTCCGATAAGAAAACAGATCAATTGACGCCGCTTGAGCTTGAGGTGATGGATGTGCT
>JBDTZW010000082.1:0-4658 GCA_040004905.1 Acidobacteriota bacterium | reverse complement strand
TTGTGCAGGATGCTGTCTTCGTCGCCGATCAGGACGGCTTCGAGCGCGTGATCGATGCCATACCCCTCGCGGAGGTCGAGCCGTGGCGTTTTTACATCGGCGGGCAGATCGAAGACGATCTCCTTTTCAAAAGTTTCGGTCGGGGCGATACGTTTTTCGAATTCGGGCTGCGGCTGCAGTTGTGCCTCGGTTTGCATGTCGCGAGTGTATGCCCGGCCACCGGCGTCGACAACGTGGGCATCCACAGTGTGAAGAGCGAGAGGCTCACGTCGGGCGTTGCTGAAAACTTTGACCGTGACGACGTAAAATTCGCCGTTTGCCGCGTGATCACCGATCGTTTTCGCCGTCCGAATGCCCGTCACAGACGTGTGCAGATGACAGTCGAAATAGAATCCACAATATTCCTTGGGTTCGCCGACGGCCAAGGTTTGTTCGACACTGAATACCGAGCCCGCGAACAAAAGGATCGTGTAACCGACCAGCCAGGTCGCGACCCCGCCAAGAACGAACGTCCTAAGCCATTTTTTGTGTGTGGCCCCCGCAACAACAAGCAAAACGCCCGCGGCGATCAGTCCGCAGATCGTCATTAACATCATTAGTACGCCCATAGATCCTTTCCTTATTGGCTCATCACTTGGCCAGCGACGATGAACATCGATAGACCGAGAAACATACAAAGCAGATGGTCGACGCCGCGAGCCAATTTGTCTTCCGGCGGAATATTCCTGGAATGTACTGCCGTCCAGCCGAACGCGGCAGTGATGAGAGCAAAAAGCCCGAGCGGTGCCGACATCGGCGGAAAAACCGTTTTCAAGATCGCGCCCGAGCCGAATCCGAACCAGTACGCGACCCCGGCCCATAGCAAGATGAGCGGGCCGGTCAGGAGGGCGTGGACGCCCCAGTAAAAATAAGATCCGTTTCGAATGAACATAAGAGGTTTATTTGCTCAATTTCTCAATCAAATTAATATCAAGGTGTTTGGTAGGGCGACCCGAATCGGAAAATTCCGCAAAATTGGAATAGTGGAAAATCCGTGCTGAGTTATAAGTTATCTGTAGCTTCCTCGCATCCTTCCATACGGTCGTCAATTTCTGAGCGTCGCCCGCAATCAAAACGGCATTTTTCTTATCAAAAAGAGCAGATCTTTTATCAAACTCCGCACCAGATGGAACCAAAAATACGCGGTAGCTAAAGCCCGTAGTTGCCCCGAAACTGCCTTCTACAATTAAGGCGTCCACTTCCTTGTCTGGACTCTGCTCTCGTGAAATCACGTCCCCGTCCCATTCACCCCACCCTCCAACGGTGTAATCACAGCCCGACGAGATAAAAACAGAAAGGAACAGGCTGACGGCCAATAAAAGTTTTTCACCTTTCACTTTTCTCACTTTGTTCCTTTCATCGCCTTGATCAGGGCTTCCATGTGGTCGAGATATCGTTCCAAGGCCTTTCGGCCGTCTTTTGTGATCTTGTATTCGGTCAGCGGCATGCGGGCTTTGAAGGATTTTTCGCAGGTCAGGTAACCTGCCTCTTCGAGCTTGCGGGCGTGGACGCTGATGTTGCCGTCGGTCGTGTTGAGTAGGTTTTTAAGCTCGGTAAAACTGAGCTTTTGATTCGCCGCCAAAGCGCTGATAATGCCGAGCCGCATGCGCTCGTGGATGACCTTGTCGAGCTCGCCCGAGACTCTTTCCGCTGCTCGCTCAATTCGCAGAGCCTGCGGTGCGGCCTGTGCATTTTTTATTGCTAGATTCTTTTTTGCCATGTCAAACTACCCTCCGTACCGACGCGCGATCACGAGGCCGAAGATGATGTGCAGCATGCCGAAGCTTGCGGCCATCATGAGATTTCCGTAGCTGATCGGGAGTGCAAAGGCGATCGCGCCCAGCGCCATGAAGCACCATCCCATGACAGGCACCACGCGGACCGAAAAAGCTCCGCCGCAAACGACCGCGGCGCCATAACAAAGCATGCAGACGGGCGGCATAATGTAAAAATATTCGTGCCGCCACAACCCGAGCGTTATCGCCGCCCCGACGATCATCGGCGGGGCAAAACCCATCGCAAATTTACGGGCAGGGGTCGAAACCAGCGATTGGCCAGCGATCTTTGATTTTTGCCACATCGCAAGCAAGCCGATAGCGAAAGCGAGGCCAGCTTCGATAAGCCACGTCACTAGCGAATCGAAAAGCTGAACCTGATTATGCGCGATGACCGCGGCGACGATCGCCGTCACGCCCATCAGCATTCCGCCATAGCCGGGCACGGCAGTAAAGCTAGTCGAACGCTCCATCGTTTCGCGGATGAACGCGAGATTATCGATGGCCCGGTCGCCGATGCTTACGGGAACGTTTTGTTCGGGTTCTTCTGTTCGTAAGGCTTGGATCTTTGCCATATCGAGGAAGAGAATATGCCAAGTAGTCACGTTTGTCAAGAACTTTATGATATAAAGTACAAAAAGAATCTTGCCCCTGCGCATTATGCGAATAAGAAAGAAAAAGGCCCGCACACATTTTTTTGCTTGCGGGCCTTTTTGAGGAACTGGTTTTTGCTAATGCTGCTCTTCGGCAGCGACCTTTCCTTTGAAGGTGCGAAAGAGGAAGGTGAAATAGCCTAAGGCGATCAAAATACCGATCGGCCACCAGATCAGGCCGACGGTCAGGCCGTAATCGCCAGCTTTGGCGTTGTGGATCGTCAGGCTGTGGGCCGGATCGAGCGCCGGCAGAACATTAGGATAGAGGCCGTAAACAGCACCGCCGAGCATCATTGCCAGATAGACCGAGGACGCTATAAAGGCGAATTTGTCGTTTCCCTTTCCGTTGAAATATTTGATCGCAGCGAGCGAAGCAACGACAAGCAGCGGGATGAGCCACCCGATCGGAAGTGCGAAGTAGTTATCGAGTATCTCTGGCCGGACGTTCAGGACTGCAACAAGGCTGAGAAGGGTGACAACGACGAGCAAATACCAGCCGACGCCGACCACCTTTCGCGCACGGGCGTTCAACTCATTCTCGGTTTTCAAGGCCAGGTAATTGGCCCCGTGGACGGTCAAGGCAACAAATGCTACTACGCCGGACAGGACCGTAAACCAATCGAGAATTCCGGTTTCACCGGTAACTCCTCCGTGCGTGAACAGCGGCTCGAAGAAATAACCGGTGCCGTCGAGCGGAACGCCGCGAACGACATTGCCGAGCGCCGCACCGAAAAATATGGCCAACAGGATACTTGCTCCGCTGTAGACAAAATCCCAGAAGCTCGTCCACATCGGATTGTCGAGCTGATGCCGAAGCTCGATGCCGGCCGCCCTGATTATAAGCAGCCAGAGCACCATGATCAGAGGCAGATAAAACCCGCTGAATCCTGCAGAATAGAGTACCGGAAAAGCGAAATAGAGCGTGCCGCCGGTGGCCAGCAGCCAAACCTCGTTGCCGTCCCAGACAGGACCGACGGCCCGGATATTCATTTCCCGTTCGCTCTCGTTTCGTCCGACAAAGTAGTGAATAATGCCCGCCCCGATATCAAAGCCGTCAAGGATGACATAGCAAACCAACATAAACGCGACGATCATGAACCATGCTGTTTCCATAATGTCCTCCTCTAATAAGCCTCGCCTGACGTATCTGGAATTGAATCGAGCCCGGGTATGGTCGGCCTAAGATCGTCGACGCCGTGTTCAATGCGCCTGAGTATCAGGAAAATATATAGAAGCGTCAGCACCGTATACATTCCAAAAAAACCGATCAGCGTAAACAGGACATTGCCCGACGAGACCATAGGAGAGTGTCCGTGCTCTGTACGAAATACCCCATAAACGAGCCACGGCTGGCGGCCGAGTTCCGCCGTCATCCACCCGACCGTGTTTGCAATGAATGGAAGCGGAAAACTAAGCATTATGATCCACATCAGCCAGTTCGAGTTGAACAGCCAGCCGCGCCAGAGCCAGATCGCCGACAACAGCATGATCGCGATAAAGATCGTCCCAAGGCCGACCATCATATGAAAGCTGTAGTACAGCAACGGAACGTTGTCGGGGTGCTGATCTTTGGGAAACTCGTTGAGGCCTTGTACCTTAGCTTCCCAACGCTGATAGGTAATAAAGCTGAGCATTTTTGGAATGTGGATCGCATTGTCGAGCGTTTGTTTTTCCATGTCCGGCTGGCCGATCAAAACGAGCGGCGCCCCATCTTTTGTGTCAAAAAGTCCTTCCATTGCAGCGAGCGTCACCGGCTGGTTCTCTGCGATCATTCGGCCCTGCAGATCGCCCGAGGGAAACAGCATCCAAATACTTGCGAGGCAGCATGCGGTCACGCCGACCTTCATAAATAACTTGCCGTATTCGACCTGCTTTTTCGACAGAACGTAAAAAGCGCCGAGAGCGGCGACGGTAAACGATCCGGTAACGAGAGCTCCGCCCATATTGTGCATGTATTCGTAGATCGCCCATTTATTAAGTACGAGCGACCAGAAGCTTGTGAGCTGGACCGAGCCGTCTGCGGTCGTTTCGAAGCCGACAGGATGCTGCATCCAGGCGTTGGTCGCGATAATGAACCAGCCGGAAAGCCACGTACCGACAAATAACAGGATCGTGGAGATCCAGTGCAGTTTTTGGCCGAGGCGTTTTTCACCGAACAGGAAAATACCGATGAATGAAGATTCGAGAAAAA
>JBDTZW010000095.1:0-4735 GCA_040004905.1 Acidobacteriota bacterium | reverse complement strand
ATATTTTCAAGCAGCGGGAAGAGTTGATAACTGGAATTGGAGAACGAAGTTCTCAAAGTCATTTTACGGATTCGCCAAATTCTTTCCACCGTAGCAGCCACAGTGGTATCGGCGGAAATCACGTTTTATTTAATTGATGCCGAGAGTTTCCAGACCGCCTGGCAAAGCAACCATTTCGACGCCGTGGCTCATCTGTTAGCTAGCACCCGATAAACTTTCAGAAAAAAAAGGAATTAGCTTAAATGAAGAATGGAATTCTGCTCCTATGGCTATTGGTGTGTTCAGTAGCCGTTAACTCGCAGTCGACGCAACATATTAGATCTGCGTCCGCTCTGCCCGCCGTTCCCGCGAACCAGAATACGCCGGTCAGCACGCTGCCGATCAGACGAGTAATACTTTACTCGAATGGAGTCGCGTATATCGAGCGTCGCGGGACCGTAACGGGAAACGCCGAGATCGATCTTTCGTTCAAACAATCGCAGGTCGACGACGTGCTCAAATCGATGGTCGTGCTCGACCTGGGACAAGGCAAGATCGGGGCCGTAAGCTATAATTCGTCGGCTCCGGCGTCGGCGAGAACCTCGGAGATATCGTTCAACGTATCGTCAAAGTCGGAGGACACCGACGAGGCCTCGGGCGGACTCGCAAACGTGCTGATGCAGCTGCAAGGTGCCAACGTGTTAGTTACCACTCGGATGGGAACAACCACGGGATCGATCCTCACCGTAGAAAAGAAAAAGAACGTAACAAAAAAGAAAGACGGTGAAGAAACCTCGCTGCCTGTAAATTATTCACTGGTGATCGCGTCGCCGACCAGTGAGCTTTCGAGCTTCGACCTAGCGGACATCAAGTCGGTGAAGCTGCTGGATGAGGGCACGAAACAAGATGTCAAAGAGTTTTCAAGCGCGACAGCTTCGACGCGACGGCGCGACGCTAAAACCATTACGGTAAGCAGTCTTGGCTCCGGCACCCGCGAGATGGTCGTTAGCTACACCGTGGCCGCTCCGATCTGGAAAACGACTTATCGCGTCGTGCTGGACAAGGAAGGCAAGCCGTTCTTTCAAGGATGGGCCATCGTAGACAACGTAAGCGAGGAAGATTGGAAAGGCGTGCAGCTTTCGCTGATCTCTGGCTCGCCGGTTTCATTCATCCAAAACCTGCAAAAGCCGCTTTATCGATATCGCCCGATCATTCCAATACCGGATGACCTAAATTTGAGCCCGCAGATATATGATCCTGAGGTAGGGGTTGGAGAAGGTTTCGGCTCAGGGAGCAGTGGCGGTGTGGGATACGGGTCGGGCGGCGGAATGGGAGCGGGAGTTAGCGCGAGTGATGCCCCGCCCCCGATGAAAGCATTTTCTAACGCGAACAATAATTTTATAGTCTCGTCCGGCTACGCGGGCAGCAGTCTCAGTGATGCGATCGTTGATGGGAAATCCGGAGTTCAGACGGCGGCGAGCGGTTCGGAGATCGGGGATCTTTTTGAGTATAAGATCGATCAGCCAGTCACGATCGACAAGAGTCGTTCGGCGCTGATACCAATCGTGCAGACGAAAATGGATGGCGAGCGTGTATCGATCTTTCGCGAAGCGGTCGAAGATTCGAAGAAACCGGACGGCGACGGTGGGGAAGAATCGAACGAACTTGAAGCTTCACGAAAAGCGAATCCGCGGCCGATGAGCGGCCTGCTGCTGAAAAACGTAACGGCGATGACGTTTGAGGGCGGCTCGATGACCGTGCTCGATGGTGACGCGTACGCCGGTGAAGCTCTGATGGAACGCCTGAAACCAAAAGAGCAACGGCTTATCTCGTTCGCACAAGATCTGGGAACCCTTATTCGGATCGAGCAGAAAGAAGATCGCGAACCCGCCAAGCTGGTAAAGGTCGTCGATGGAGTTTTTCAGGTCCACTATTTCAAGTCAGAGAAAAAGATCTATCACCTTTCCAATCAGACCGACAAACCGAAGGTCGTCTATATCGAACATCCGATCAAGAAAAACTGGGTGCTGTCAGAAACGGGAGCCAAACCCGATTACACGACAGCGAGGTTTTACCGCTTTCGCGTCGAGATGCAGCCATTCGACAACAAAGACATAACGGTCGGGGAGAACCTAGGGATGATGGACAAATACGAGCTGACATCGCTCTCGCCAAAAGACCTCGACGTTTTTGTTTACAGCCATTTCATTGACGATGCGACACGAGCTCGGCTAGCCAAGCTGATCGACCTGCGGATGCAGATAAATCAGATCAACACAAAGCTCGCGGCGGCCGGAAAAGAAAACGAAGAGATCACTGCGGACCAGGCACGCTTTCGCGAAAACATCGAGGCTCTGGCGAAAACAGCCGAAGCCAAGCAGCTCATCACCCGCTATATAGCAAAAGCCAATGACCAGGAGACGCGCCTCGAACAAATGCGCAAAGACAAACAGGCGATGCTAGACGAAAAAGACAAGCTCGAACGCGAGCTAGCCATCGAGATCAAGAATTTTGAGATAAGTTGACGGCTCAGCTCATGTGGCCGCAGCAGCAGTCACGTTCGCGAGGCGTTTTTCGTAGGCTTCGCGGCAGATTCGGACGTCTTCGAGGAACATGGGGAGTTCTTCGAGGCGGAGGGCTTGCGGGCCGTCGACGAGGGCTTTGCCGGGGTCAGGGTGAAAATCTACGAGGACCATGTTGGCACCGGCGATAATTCCCTGTGCGGTTACGTGCATTACATCGAGGACTTTGTCGGAGCTGCGTTGACGGCTGCCGACGGAGTGTGATGGGTCGACGCACACGGGCATACGCGTCAGGCGTTTGACGACCGGAACGTGGGCGAAATCGACCATGTTCCGGTGCGGATCGCCGATGTTGGTCTTCATGCCGCGCAGGCCGAAGATGACCATCTGATTGCCTTCGCTGGCGAGATACTCGGCGGCGTGAAGCGATTCGTCGAGGGTGATGCCGAAGCCGCGTTTGAGCAGCACGGGAAATTCCTGTTGGCGGCCGACGCTTTTTAGCAGCTCAAAATTTTGCGTGTTTCGTGTGCCGATCTGCAGCATCACGCCGGTCGGGCGTCCCGTCAGGTCAAGCGCATGATTGACCTCGTCGATGTGTGATTCATGCGTGACCTCCATCGCGATCACCTTGATGCCGTACTTCCCTGCAAGCTCGAAAACATATGGCAGGCAGTTCGGGCCATGGCCCTGGAACGAGTAGGGACTCGTGCGCGGCTTGTAGGCACCCATGCGTGTGCAGACCTGTCCATTGTCTTTTAACGCACTCATCATCGTCTCAACGCTCTCGGGCGAATCGACCGCACAGAGGCCCGCGAAGATATTCAGATTGTCCTGGCTGAAATTCACGCCGTTGTAAGTGAAATTATTGGGGCGCGTGTCGTTCTTATGACGGCCGAGAACGCGATAAACCTCGGACACGCGAATGACGTGCTCGACGCCGGGAAGGCTTTTCATTTCATCGACGGACAACGCGGCGGTGTTGCCGATCAGGTGAAGCTCGGTCAGGAGTTTCTCGGTCCCCTGGAAATTGTGGACAAGGATCTCGATGCCCTGAAAATTCTTGATGTGCGATTCGATACGCTGATATTCGCGCGTCTTTTCGTCGATGTTCGGCTTTAAAACTAGGATCATAATTTAATTTATATTCGAAAGTCTCGTGGTCGAGTAGCGGCCGAGGGATCTAAACTCGTCGGCCATTTCGCGAAGCTCGGCCAGCGCACCCTGGAGATCGCCTTCGATGGCGGGCGTCTGCACATCGAGATAAAAGTAAAATTCGCCAGGGGAATCACGGATCGGCAAACTTTCGATCTTCAAAAGGTCGATAGCACGCCGGACGAAGGGCCGGAGAGCGGTGTGAAGAGCACCGGGCTGATTTTTTAACTTGAGTACCAGCGTGAGCTTTGCCCCGGCCTCTCTTTCTTCGGCTAGCTGTGAGAGCAGGGCAAAACGCGTGTAATTTTCGCTGTTGTCTTCGAGATGCTCCCGGAGTATCTTGCCGCCGTACAGCTCGGCGGTACGCTTACTTCCGATGCCGGCCCGGGTCACATCTCCGCTCTCGACGGCACGCCGAACGCTGCCCGCGGTATCGTCCGCGGGGACAGCTTTCAAATGCGGATGGGCCGTGAAAAATCGGCGGCACTGCGCGATCGCGGCCGGATGCGACTCAACCGTTTGAAGGGTTTCGAGCGAGGCCTCGGAACAAGCAACGAGATAATGCGAAACCGGAAGTATAACGTCGGCTGTTATAATGAGCGAACTGTCCAAAAGCAGATCGACACAGCGATGGACCGATCCGATAAGGCTATTTTCAAGCGGTGCCAGGATGTAATCCGCCTTTCCGGAGTCGATCGACGTAAAAAGATCTTCGAAGGTCGGGAAGGAAACCGTCTCGCAATCGTCACCCAGGATCGCGAGTGCCGCGGTCTCGCTAAACGTTCCCTGATCGCCGAGGAAGGCGACGCGAGACCGGCCTGGAATTAGCGACTCTTCGGTATTTTGCTCCATCGCAATTTTTCTTTGATAAGTGTGCTGCTGCAGGCCGAGACTCTCATCGATGATCCGGTGAAAAATATTGGCGACACCGCGTTTATCGAGCGGCCCTTGATTTTCTGCCTGAAGCCGCGATATCACATCATCTTCACGCACCGGATCGCACAGCGAAGAATTAGCCGCCGTCTTCGCTTCGCCTACCTTCAACGCGATCTCCGTCCGCCGATTCAGCAGTTTCAATATCT
>JBDTZW010000365.1:0-4747 GCA_040004905.1 Acidobacteriota bacterium | reverse complement strand
TGTTCGAATGTATAGAACCCTTACCAAAACATTGATAATTTTCTCGCTCGGCATGAGCTTAGCTCTGTTGTCCATCGGTTCGGCCTTCGCACAGGGCAGCGGCGGCACCCTTACAGGTGTGGTCGTCGATTCGAACGGTGCTGTCGTCCCTGGTGCGACGGTTATGGCAAAGAACGTCGCCACCGGTATCCAGACCAAACGCCAGACCACCGACTCAGGGGTTTACGTGATCACGCCTCTTTCACCCGGCACTTACAGCGTCACCGTCACAGCGACCGGTTTCCAAACGCTCATTCAGGAAAAGGTGATCGTTGACGCAGTTGGCACGGTAGGTGTCAACATAGCCCTAAGGGCCGGCAATATCGGCGAGACGGTAACTGTCGAGAGTGCCCCTCCCCAATTGGACACGACCGATGCCCGACTCGGCACGACGATTCGCAACGACCTGTACACCAGGCTCCCCCTCTCGATGGGCACGGCAGTCGCCGGGTCGGGGATCGGTCAGGGTCCGCGAAATCCCGGAGCCTTCATATATCTTCTGCCGGGAGTCACGGAGGGTAATCGGTGGGGACAGGTCAACGGCGCCCAGGGTTTTTCAAAAGACGTGTTTATCGAGGGCGTTCCCATTACCGATCCGATCCAGCAAGGCGAAGGCCGAACTATCGCGCTCGGCGTTTCGGTCGAAGCGGTAGAACAATTTCAGGTCGAGACAAGCGGCACCGGTGTCGAGTTCAATGGTCAGGGTTCAGAGAACTACACGATCAAGTCAGGCGGCAACCAGTTTCACGCTACCGGTTTTGAATATGTCCGAAACACTCTGCTCGACGCCAGAGGCTTCTTCCCCGCCATCCGCCCCGTCGAACATCAAAACGAATTCGGCTTCACCGCCGGCGGCCCGATCATCAAGAAAAAACTCTTTATCTTCGGCGCCTACGACGGCTGGCGTTATCGCGTGACCAGTCCTACGCAGCTCGTATCGATCCCATCGCTAAAGGAGCGCGTAGGTGATTTCAGCGAGCTTAGCGTTGCGATCTATGATCCGGCGTCCACGGTCTGCAACTCCGGTGTCTGTTCTAGATCCCAATTTACCGACATATCCAGGGCCACGCCCACAAATCCGCTCGGTCTAAACATCATCCCGTTAAATCGCCTTTCTGCGATCTCCAAGTTTTATCAGTCATTGCTTCCAGACCCCACATCCGCAGGCGTCGCCAATAATTATTTAGGCCAGGTCCCGGTAGGCTATAACAACGAGAGCTATAACGTGAAGGTTGATTACGACATTACCGACAAGCAGCGCCTCTCCGGTCTCTACACCTACGGAAAACGAGGCCAATCTCAGGCCTACCGCGAGGTCAGCAATGCAGTCCCGCAGACGGCCTTGCCGCTGCCATATACCAGCACCAGATTCGTTACCGAGATCCCAAAAGTGTTTCAGCTAAAACACACTTGGTCGATCAGCTCAAATCTCCTCAATGTGGCAAGCTTTGGATTCGATCACTTTTTCGTCCCGATTACCAACGCGACGTCTGATGGTAAGTGGTCTACCAAATCCGGTCTGACCGGCCTGCCACCGGGTGACGCAAGCAATGCATTTCTCGAAGCCGCGTTCGCTGGACCAAATGCGCCCAGCGGTTGGAGAGGCGTTGACTCACGCGACTTCGAAGACAACAACTACAACTATACGTTCCAGGACAGCGTTCTTTGGACGCGTGGTAAACACTCGTTCAAATTTGGCGTCCAATATCAGAAAACCTATGACAAGGTAAAAAACGACGATACAGGTACCTTCTTTCTGGCAAACTTTAGCAACGCTCAAACCGCCACGTTTAACGCAAATAGCAGTACTGTTAATTCGACGACCGGTAATGCCTACGCAAGCTATCTATTGGGTGCGGTCAGCACCGCGACCGTGAACGATGACACTGTATCAGGTTCCACACCGACCGTTGCCCAGTTCAGCACTGTATCGTTTTGGGGGGCGGACGACTGGAAGGTAAATTCTAAGCTCACACTGAATCTCGGTGTCCGCTACGACATAATGCAGCCTTACACTGAGAAAAATGACTCTTTTACCTTTCTCGATCCCATCAGTCCTAATCCTGCCGCGGGCGGGCGACCGGGTGTCCTCCGTTTTGGCGGAAATGTCGCACCAGATGCGATAAGCTGCCATTGCAGCCAGATCGTCAACACGTATTATGGTGCCGTAGGTCCTCGTATCGGTTTTGCTTACGCAATTAATGACAAGACCGTATTCCGCGGCGGTTACGGGATCTTTTACACCCGACGAGGTGCGGTTGGCGGTCGTGAAAATGCACGCCTTGGCTCGGGCTTCCTGGGTTTGAACGCGAGCCCCGCCCTTGCCGCCTCAAACACATTTGACCCGGCCTTCTTATGGCAAAATGGAGTTCCGGCCTATCAAAAAGGCCCGATCTTCGATCAGACCTATCAGACAGGTTTCAACGGTAATGGCGCCGGCGGGACCTTGACTTACGCAGACCCAAACAGCCAGCCGCCGCGTTACGAGAATTGGAATCTTTCCATTCAACGTTCTCTTACCTCGTCAATAGTTTTAACAGCCGCTTACGTCGGAAGCCACGGAACCCAGCTTGCTGGGGCCGGTCACGGCTCGTGGTCAAACCAGTTAGACCCGAAATATCTCGTTTTGGGCAATCTTCTCAATCAGACCGCAAACCCGGCGAATGTCGTGGCCGCGGCCGCCATTCTTCCGGGGGTTGCTCTTCCATTTGCAACGTTTCAGGGCACGATCGCTCAGATGCTTCGTCCGTTTCCGCAGTATGGCGGCATCGCTGATCCCTACGGTAACGTCGGGCAGACCACATATCATTCCCTGCAGGCATCATTCCAACAGAGACTGACAAGTGGTCTCACCTTCAACGTGAACTACACTTTCAGCAAAGCCCTCGGAAACATCTTTGGCATCCGAAGCGCATATACCGGAAATTTGGACAAGTCTATCGCGAATACGGATATGCCCCATGTCTTTAACGCTTTCTTTGCCTACGATCTTCCCTTTGGCAAAGGCAAAATGTTCAGCCCCGACAACGCAGTTGTCCGCAGTCTTGTAAGCGGCTGGACGTTCTCGGGAATTAGTCGGTACGCCTCCGGAGCACCGCTCGGGCCGATCACCGGAGCAAATTGCAGCGTGCCCACGATAATGGGAACGTGCTATGCGAGCTACAATCCTGCGTTTACGGGTGACGTTCGGATCAATGGAAAGTATGGTGATGGCAACGTCAATGGTGGGACCACCGTCGCGTTTATTGATAAGAACGCGTTTACCAACGCGGCTCCGTTCACGTACGGCGACACTCCCGTCTTTGGAGCTTTTGGGCTTCGGAATCAGCATCTGCTCAACACGGACGTAAGCCTCTCCCGGAATTTTCAGATCCGTGAGAATATTCGTTTCGTCTTCGGCGCGGACGTGTCCAACGTCTTTAATTACGTTCGTTTCGGAGCGATCAATACCAACATCACAAACGCAGCCTTCGGGAAGGTAACGGCTCAGACCAACCTGCCGAGAGTTGTTCAGTTCAAATTCAGGCTTGAACTCTAATGCCAACAAGCACGAGAGATGCGATCCGCGTTTCTCGTGCCTTACTTTTTATGACCCAGGTAATACTTTCGCTGTTTGTCTCGATTCTCCTTTTTTCGTTTCGCGTCCTGTCGGCGCAGACAGCAGAACCGCCGACCGATTGGGTCGATCCGGATACCGGCCATCGCATCGTTCGATTGTCTCGCGAACCCGGCAGTGAAAGTTTGTATTTCCATCAAAATGCCTACACGACCGATGGCGACAAGCTGATAATGACTTCGCCAACAGGCGTATCGACGTACGACTTCAAAACCCGTGTGATCGATAAAGTCGTCGACGGCCGAGTCGGCGTCATCGTGGTTGGCAGAAAAACGCGTCGGGTCTATTTCACCAAGGACGGGACCGTTTACGCCACAAACCTCGACACCAAGGAAACCAAAACGATCGTCAAGCTGCCCTTTCGAGGCGGAATAGCCTCACTTAACGCCGACGAGACACTGCTTCTCGGTTCACGCAATACGAACGCGGAAACGCCACCGAACGGGACGGGCGGAGCCGGCACGCGACAGTCTGGGATCGGGCAGGATTGGCAGACCGCCAAAAAGCTCGGGCCTGACGGCAAGCCGCTGACGTACGCAGAACGAAAAGAGATGATGATGAACGATCGCCTCGATCAGCGTATTCCGATGGAGATCTACACCGTCAGCACGCAAACCGAAGAGGTTAAGTCGATCCTGAGGTCCACGGATTGGCTAAATCACCTGCAGTTCTCACCCACTGATCCAAGCCTCATAATGTTCTGCCACGAGGGACCGTGGCATCGCGTCGATCGTTTGTGGACGGTCAAAACCGATGGTTCAGGTTTGACCAAGATCCATACTCGCACGATGAACATGGAGATAGCCGGTCACGAATTTTTCAGTAACGACGGCAAGATGATCTGGTACGATCTGCAGACGCCTCGCGGCGAGGATTTTTGGCTCGCGGGCTACGAGATCGCCACTGGTAAGCGGACTTGGTATCATCTCCAGCGGGATGAGTGGTCTGTCCATTTCAACGTCTCACGCGATGGCAGCTTCTTCAGCGGAGACGGCGGCGACAGCGAAATGGTGGCGCATGCCAAAGACGGTAAGTGGCTATATCTTTTCCGCCCAGAGCTGATACCGGACGTAGCCGGAATAAAAAATCCAA
>JBDTZW010000465.1:0-16205 GCA_040004905.1 Acidobacteriota bacterium | reverse complement strand
CCCATTTCCCCCAAGGTGCGGTCCCGCCGAATGAATAGTTATCCAGGTACATTATGCCTGGCTGCCCGGCGATCTCAAAAAAAATTATGTTCGCATCGGATGTGCCTTTTAGGGCTTTGCCGCGAGCGGAATTGGCATGAACGGTCATAAACTTCCTCCAAAAATTACCTATTTATTATTTTCGGGACTCTTACACATGACGAACCCGAATTGTGGACAAAATAAGGATTTTCAGATGTTTGTGACGCTGGTTCCTAAACCAGAAAGCCGTAAACTATTGAATCCACCCTTAGCACCTGTAATATCTTCGTTAAGGCAGCTCAATGAAGTCGGCCTGCAAAACTGTGTCCTTGTTGATAAGAAAAACCGGAAAAACTATTTCATTTCGCGAGCTCGACAAACCAAAGGCGCGGCCGTTTCCACCTTTCCAACTAACTTAGAAAAAATCGTCGTGAGCGGACGAAAGAATTGGGATCAGGCTTGCGGTTCTCCGAGATTGGTTGATCTGAATAGATGTCACGCGTGTGGCGAGAAACCTTCGAGTCGCAGTTGAAGTAGGTCTGTACCACGTGATCACGCGTGGGAATGATCGGCAAGACATTTTTCACTTTCCTGATAAAACGAGAAGGCCCGGCGTTAACCGGGCCTTCGTGATCACCAGACGGTGCACTGCTTTTCCCTAACCATTTTGTCCGGCAGTTTGCACGCAAAGGCGGCGGCGAACTGGGGCATGTTTGAAAGCGGGCCGTTCACGCGAAACGCGGAGAGCGAATGCGGGTCCGATTGGACGAGCAGGCGAGCGTATTCCGCACGGTCGTTCTCTGCCCACGCTTGTGCCCAGCCGATAAAGAAACGCTGCTCGGGCGTAAAGCCATCGATCTTTTCGGGCCGCGGCTTGCCCGCCATAGACTTCTTGAATGCGTCGAACGCGATGGCCATGCCGCCGAGGTCGGCAAGGTTTTCCCCGAGCGTTAGTTTTCCATTCATGGACAGGTCTTTTTCGACCTCGTAGCCGTTGAATTGATCTACAACGCAGTTTGCCTTGTCGTCGAATTTCTTTCGGTCGTCGGGTGTCCACCACATTTTTAGATTGCCTGCGCCGTCGTACTGACTACCTTGATCGTCAAAACCGTGCGTCAGTTCGTGGCCGATCACGACACCGATCGCACCATAGTTAAGAGCGTCGTCAGCTTTGAAATCAAAGAATGGCGGCTGCAGAATGCCGGCGGGAAAGGTAATGTCGTTAAAGCTCGGGTTGTATTGGGCATTGACGGTCGCCGCGGTCATTCCCCAACGCGTCTGGTCGAGCGGCGTGCCGATATCCTTAAGATCGCGGACCGTCGTAAACTCGCTCAACCGCACGGTGTTGTCAAAGTAAGACTTTCGCCCGAGGTCCAACCCCGCATAACCACGCAACTTTGACGGGTAACCGATCTTTCGTTTGATCACTTCGAGTTTTGCAAGCGCCTGCTTCCGAGTAGCATCGCTCATCCAGTCCAAAGCATTGATGTGCTCGCGATAAGCGGCGAACAGATTGTCGATAAGCTCGTCCATCCGCTTTTTCGCGGCTGGTGTGAAATTGGTCTTCACGTACTCTTGTCCGAGAGCCTCGCCTAAGACATTGTCGGCGTTGCGTGCACACCGTCTCCATCGCGGTTGCTGCTCCTGGATGCCGTTTAGTGTCTTACTGAAAAAATCAAAATTTGCGTCGTCGAAAGGTTTCGATAGTTGCGCAGCGAAAGCATTTACGACGTTCCAGCGAAAATATGTTTTCCAGTCGGCAACGGAAACATCGGTGAACATTTTTCCTGCTTCTCGGAAAAAATCGGGCTGGCCGATATTGATGTTGGAAAACTTTGGCGAGCCGACCTCGGCGGCGTATTTGTCCCAGTTGAAAGAAGGCATCAATTTCTGGGCGTCCGCAGCCGACATCATCGTGTAGTAATTCTTTGGATCACGCAGAGAAACCGGGTCCTTCGAGGCTTTGGCAAACCTCATCTCTATCGCCATCACGGCATCCGCGTTTTTCCTGGCGGTCGCCGCATCGTCACCCACGAGTGCGAACATCCGGGCCGTATGTTCAACAAACTTATCGCGGATCTCCTGCGACTTGGTGTCCGTCTTGGTGTAGTAATCACTATTCGGAAGACTTAGCCCCGATTGGAATGCGTTTGCGATATTGACCGCACTGTTTTTCTGATCAGGATATGCCGCGAATGCAAAGACCACTGAGATTCCCAAACGGTGCAGTTTCGCGATCTCCGTTTGAACGTCCTCGCCGCTTTTAATTCGATCGATATCCTTGAAATACGATTCGAGAGGCTTAGCTCCGGCCGCTCCTATGCCAGATTCGTCCATGCAGCTCGCGTAGTAGTCGCCGATCAGCTGGCTGCTCGAACCCTTCGCGGCGGTGGCTTCCTTTGCGGCTGCCTCGAGGATGTCTCGCGACAATTCGCGGTTGCGGGTGATCAGAATGTCCCAAGTTCCCCACGATGGAAATGCCGCCGGGATCTCGGTTTTTTTCAGCCAATTCCCATTTACATACTTATAAAAATTGTCGCAAGCGTTTATCGAGGTATCCATCCGGCTTGGGTCAAACCCCGACTGGGCAAAAACAGAAGCTCCGAATGAAAGCATCACGGCAACGCAAACCATCTTGCGAAGGATCGAATTAGGCATAATTTATTTCTCCGTTAAGGTATGAATTAACCTTTGACTATGGATATTACGCAAACAAGATTTATTTGTTTTGAGAGAACTGCGGCAAACCCAAGAAAATCCGTTTTCATCCCTAACTCGAACGAACAAGGAGGAGACGATGATCAGAAAACTCAAATCAGGCGAATACAGGCTTTATTCGAAGAAAAAAGACGAAAAAACCGGCAAGCGAAAAAATCTCGGAACGTTCGAGACCCGCGAGGCTGCGGAAAAACATGAGCGTGAGGTTCAGTATTTCAAGCGCCACTAAAATGTTGACATTCTAGTCGAAGCATTTCTGCGGCACGTTTTCCATTGTGTTTTGAATGAGCATATCTACGACCGCGTTAAAATCGCCGCCGCTTTCTTCGAAAACTCGCAGCTGCTCATCGGCGGACGTGCCGCGGTCCAGGATCGTGTGAATGTGCTCGATCTCCTTTCGCGAATCGAGCGGATCGACAACGTCATCCACAAACTCCAGGAGCTCCCGGATCAGATCTTTCACGGGAACTTCTTTTTGCTTGCCGAGATCCAGCAACATTCCGTCCAAACCATAGCGGATCGCGCGCCACTTGTTCTCCTGGATCAATCGCCGATGATATAGCCGGAAGCCAAGGTTTTTCTCTATAAGCGTTTCGAGTTTTGCGACAATAGCCTGAAACAGTGCCGCAACTGCGATCGTGTCGTCAACCTTTGTCGGAATATCGCAGATACGAAATTCAAGCGTCGGAAACAAGTGATGCGGACGAACATCCCACCAGATCTTTGAGCCGTTCTGAATGCAGTTCATCTTGACGAGCAGATCGACATAACCTTGGTACTGCTGATAGGACTCAAAATGGTCTGGAATGTCGGTTCGCGGAAACTTCTTGAAAACCTCGCAGCGATACGATTTCAAGCCGGTGTTGAAGCCTAGCCAAAAAGGCGAAGACGTGGTCATAGCCAGCACGTGCGGAAGAAAATACCTCGCCGCGTTCATGATATGAATTCGCCGGTCGAGGTCCGCAATTCCCACGTGGACGTGAACACCAAAGATCAGTAGGCTGCGGGCCACCATTTGTAGTTCATCGACAAGCAGCTTATATCTGTCACCGTCGTAGATCTCCTGCTCGCTCCATTTTGAGAACGGATGCGTCGATGCAGCTACGATCACAAGGCCTTTTTTTCTGGCTAGCTCCGAGATGATGCAGCGAAGCTTCGAAATGTCCTCGCGCGCTTCCTTGATATTCGCGCAGACACCGGTGCCCACCTCGATCATCGATTGGATCATTTCCGGCTTGACCTTTTCGCCGAGCAGCAGCTTGCCCTCTTCGAGCATTTCGGAAACATGCGATTTCAGCTCGCGCGTCTCCGGGTCGACGATCTGAAATTCCTCTTCGATCCCGAGCGTATATTGATCAAACATAGTTTATTTGGCCTTTGCTAGATTGTAACCGAAGAAATGCGATGCTTATCCCGACTTTTTTTGTTTTGAGAAATCCCGTGCGATCTTGAGGAATGCCTGTGCTGCGTATGACAGCTCTGAATTACGACGGTAAATAATATTTAGTTTTCGCTCAAGCTTCATTTCTTTGACCGCGATCCCGACAAGCTTGCCGTTTGCGATCTCATTTTCTGCCGTAAGCTTAGGCACGAGCGCCACACCCACGCCCCGTTCAACAAGGCGCTTTATTGCCTCTAGCGACGGCAGCTCGACCGCAATATTCAGCTTGGTTTTGTGCTTGTCGAATGTCTCAAGGACCTTCTGCCGGTAGGGCGAAGGAGCGTTGTGAGCAATAAATGTTTCCGACCCCAATTCCTTCACCGATACGACCGGGCGTTTTGCGAACGGGTGATCGGACGCAACGATCAGCGTCAATTCATCCGTCAAAACAGGTATCGAGATCAACGAATCATCTGAAGGCTCGAACGAGATCACACCGAGTTCGACCTCCCGTGCGGTAATTTCCTTCGGAATGCGGCTGGCTACGCCGCGCTGCACCTCGATCTTGATAAGGGGGTGAAGCCGGCGAAATTCCTGGATCACAGGCAGCAGATAAAACACCGTGTGCTCATTGGCGCTGAGAGTGATCTTGCCGTATTGCAGATCGCGCATCTCGCGAATCGCATTCACCGCCGCATGCCGAAGATTCAGCATTTGCCTGGCATGGTCGAGCAGTATCTCGCCGGCAAACGTTAGGGTCCCGTCCTTCGACGAACGGTCAAACAGCCGCTCACCTACGTCTTGCTCAAGACGTCTGATCGCCTGGCTGATGGCAGGCTGGGTTCGGTTAAGCACTTCTGCGGCCCGCGAAAAGCTTTTCTCCCGAGCCACGGTTGCCAAAACCTCTAGTTG
The DNA here is from genome assembly GCA_040004905.1 of Acidobacteriota bacterium. Taxonomy (GTDB): domain Bacteria; phylum Acidobacteriota; class Blastocatellia; order Pyrinomonadales; family Pyrinomonadaceae; genus OLB17. The sequence continues at coordinate 11,173 of JBDTZW010000465.1, read as the reverse complement.
GTTGATGTCCATACGATCAGATTGCTTAAATCTTATCAAAACTACTCTTTAGATAACAAAACCTTTGCTTATGGCCGCTCAAACATTTAGAAACAGTGTTATCAAATCATAACGCTCGATTATGATTTATTCAATTCAATAAGCTTGACTTTTACCTGCTATCGTCAATAAGATTCTTTTTAGCCCGGTAAATAAACGGCTCCACGGCAAGAACCGGGCAAAAAGAAGATATGGCGCAGAACAAGATTTCGATTTTCGACACGACGCTTCGCGATGGCGAGCAGTCGCCCGGCTGCTCGATGTTTCTCGACGAAAAGATCCAGATGGCTCGACAACTCGAGCTTCTCGGCGTCGACGTCATCGAAGCGGGTTTCCCTATCGCGTCCGAGGGTGACTATCAAGCAGTGAAAGCAGTTTCGCGGGAGATCACCAAGGCATCTGTTGCAGCGCTTTGCCGCACGGTCCCCGAAGATATTTATCGAGCTGCCGATGCGCTGAAAAACGCCGTTCGTCCGCGGATACACACCTTTGTTGCGACCTCGGATATCCACCTTCAATACAAGCTGCAGAAGACGAGAGCTGAAGTCCTCGAAATGACGAGGAGCTCCGTACGCATCGCTGCGGAAAATGTGGGCGACGTCGAATTTTCCGCGGAGGACGCAACACGCAGCGATATTGAATATCTTTGCGAGGTCCTTAATGTCGCGGTCGAGGCCGGAGCTACGGTGCTGAACATTCCCGATACCGTCGGCTATACGCTTCCGCAGGAATTCGCCAGCCTTGTCCGTACAGTGAAGGAGCGCGTTGTAGGCGACAAGCCAGTCACCATCAGCGTTCACTGTCACAACGATCTCGGCCTAGCGGTTGCGAACAGCCTCGCCGCGATCGAAGCCGGCGCTCGTCAGGTGGAATGTACGATCAACGGTATCGGCGAGCGTGCGGGAAATGCGTCGTTAGAGGAATTCATCATGGCGAGTGCCGTGCGTTCCGACAAGATACCCTATCCGAATAATATCGACACGACACAACTTTATCCGTCGAGCCAATTGCTCTCATCGATCATCAGTTTCGGGGTCCAGCCCAATAAAGCAATCGTCGGACGCAATGCCTTTGCACACGAAGCGGGAATTCATCAGCACGGCGTTCTCAGCAATCCGCTTTGTTATGAGATCATGACGCCCGAATCCGTTGGCGTTCCAAACAACGACATTGTGTTAGGCAAACATTCGGGTCGTCACGCTCTGATGTCCCGTTATGAACAGCTTGGTTTTGATTTTGACGCGGGCGAGATCAGGGAGATCTATACACGCTTCGTTGAGTTAGCGGATCGAAAGAAAAATATATACGATCAGGACCTGCTGGCGATAATCGCCGATCGACCGCAGCCGGTCGCGGTGGCCGCCTGAACATTTTTATGAAACTTGCAGTACTCCCTGGAGACGGCATAGGACCCGAGGTCACCCGCGAAGCCCTACGCGTTCTTTCTGAAGTTGGCGAGAGTTACGGGTTGTCCTTCGAAACCGACGAATATCTGGTTGGCGGAGCTGGTATTCGCGAAACGGGCTCGCCTCTTCCCGATAAGACCCTCGCGGCCTGTTTAGAAAGCGATGCCGTTTTTCTCGGTGCCGTTGGAACTCCGGAATTTGACCATCTTCCGCCCGAAAGCAGAGCGGAAGCGGGTCTCCTCAAGCTACGCCAGGCATTAGGCGGCTTCGCCAACCTTCGGCCCTCGAAAGCCTTTCCTGCTCTGATCAACACATCTCCTCTTCGTCGTGAGATCTTCGAGGGGACGGATCTCCTGATCGTGCGCGAACTTCTCGGCGGATTATATTTTGGCGAACCCCGCGGATTTTCGGAGGGAAAGACAGAAGCATTCAATACAATGCGGTACACCGTCGAAGAAGTAGAGCGCGTCACCGTCGTGGCGTTCGAAGCGGCGCGAAAGCGCCGGAAAAAAGTCACCTCTGTCGACAAAGCCAACGTCCTGGAAACATCGCAGCTATGGCGGAACACGGTCGAGGCGATCGCAGGCCGATTTCCCGATGTCGAACTTGAGCATTTGTATGTAGACGCGTGCGCGATGCACCTGGTGACGAACCCGAAACGCTTTGACGTGATATTGACCGAGAATCTGTTTGGCGATATTTTGTCCGACGAAGCGGCTGTCCTTACCGGCTCTTTGGGAATGCTTCCGTCAGCTACGATCGGCGGTAGGATAGATTTTTACGAACCGGTCCACGGGTCAGCTCCCGAAATAGCCGGGAAGAACATCGCGAACCCCCTCGGAGCGATCGCTTCGGTCGCCATGATGCTTCGGCACACATTTAAGAACGAAGCCGCCGCCGATACCATCGAATCGGCGATCGACAGGGTTTTGGAGCTGGGCTATCGTACGGCCGATATTGCCGAAATCGGTGGCTCCGCTCCTGCTTCAACGGAAATGATCGGCCGTTTGGTCGCCCAGTATGCGGTCGATGCCGGAGGAACCGGACGTGCCGTTCGCGCGAGTTAGAAATTTTTGTGAAAACACTTTACGACAAGATCTGGGACTCCCACGTCGTCCACGAAGAACCGAATAAACCCGCGCTTCTGTATATCGATCTGCATTTGATCCATGAGGTCACCTCACCGCAAGCCTTCGAGGGGTTGCGGCTGAATGGCCGCCGCGTTCGGCAGCCGGGCCGAACCTTCGCCACAGTTGATCATGCGATCCCGACCATCAATCGCAACCTCCCGTTCAATGACCCGATCGCCGCGCAGCAGGTTGAAACGCTTAGAGAAAACTGCAAGGAATTCGGCGTGGCCCTTTATGATCTCGACCGCATCGAGCAAGGGATAGTGCATGTTTTCGGTCCTGAACAGGGCCTTACGCAACCCGGAATGACGATCGTCTGCGGCGATTCGCATACCTCGACGCACGGAGCTTTCGGCGCTCTGGCGTTCGGGATCGGAACCAGCGAGGTCGAACATGTTCTCGCCACTCAAACGCTCCAGCAGAAAAAGGCTGCCAACCTTTTGATCAGGGTCGATGGCGACCTTCCATTTGGCGTAACCTCAAAAGATCTAATACTCGGGATCATCAACCAGATCGGAACTAATGGCGGGACAGGTCACGTGATCGAATATGCCGGGGCCGCGATCGAAGGCCTCTCCATGGAAGGCCGGATGACTGTCTGTAACATGAGCATCGAAGCCGGTGCAAAGGCGGGCCTTATCGCTCCCGATCAAAAGACTTTGGACTACTTAAAGGACAAGACGTTCGCTCCGAAAAGCGATGATTGGGAAAAAGCGGCCGAATATTGGAGTTCGTTGCCGACTGATCCGGGCGCAAAATACGAAAAGACAGTTGAGATCGATGCTTCGGAGCTTGAACCCTACGTCACGTGGGGCACTTCGCCCGAGATGTCGGTGAAGATAACTCAAGCGATACCCGATCTGGACGACGCCCGCGATGAGAATCAGCGGAAGTCTTTCGAGCGGGCATACACCTACATGGGAATCGAGCCTTCGCAAAAGGTCGACCATCTGAATATCGACCGGGCGTTTATCGGATCCTGCACTAACTCGCGCATCGAAGACCTCCGCGAGGCCGCCCGCGTTGCCAAAGGTTACTCGGTAAACGGCGCTGTAAACGCCATAGTCGTTCCCGGATCAATGCAGATAAAGAGACAGGCGGAGGTGGAAGGTATCGCAAAGATCTTTCTTGATGCAGGTTTTGAATGGCGCGACGCCGGGTGCTCGATGTGCCTGGCGATGAATGAGGACACCTTGGCCGAAGGCGAACGCTGTGCATCAACCAGCAACCGGAATTTTGAGGGCCGTCAGGGTCGAGGCGGACGCACGCACCTCGTAAGCCCTTCAATGGCCGCCGCCGCCGCGATAGCGGGCCACTTCGTTGACGTTAGAAATTGGAAGTTTAACGATTGATCCGCATCTTCCCGAAGTGAGTTTTTCGAAATGGACAGATTTACAAAACATACCGGCTCAGCCGTTCCGATCTATCAGCCGAACATCGATACGGACCAGATCATCCCGAAACAGTTTCTAAAACGGATCGAGCGGACCGGTTATGGTGAGGTTTTGTTTTACGACTGGCGATTTAATTCGGACGGGACGCCGAACACCGACTTTATTTTGAATGACGCTCAATACGCCGATGCGTCGATACTCATAGCGGGAGCGAATTTTGGCTGCGGCTCGTCGCGCGAACACGCGCCGTGGAGTTTAACAGATCACGGCTTCCGGGTAGTGATCGCACCCAGCTTCGCCGACATCTTTTACAATAATAGCTTGAAGAACGGACTCCTGCCCGTCTCTCTCAGCGAAGAACTCACCGCCGCTCTTGCAGCCCGCTCCCTCGCGGATCCCGATCTTACGATTTCCGTCGACCTGGAAAACAAGACTGTTTCGGACGGTGAGCGAACGATCGCCTCGTTCGAGATAGAGGATTTTCGTCGCCACTGCATGCTGAACGGTCTAGACGACATAGCTCTCACTCTTCAGCAAGAATCACGGATCACCGCCTACGAAGAAAAGATTGCGGCTGCATCATCATTTCTCTTACTTTAGCCCGTCATAACGGCGTTAAACCGAAAAACTCCTGTTTGCATTTTTCAAAACGGCACGTTACCATACTTTCTCGTTAAGTCTTGGTCTCGTTAGCCTAAATCCGTGTAAATAATGTAACATTCTGGTAAGTCGGCATTTTGACTGACCTCGTTTTTATGGGCTTTTCAACCATCGCCATCCACGCAGGTAATGAACCGGACGCCGCCACCGGCGCGGTTATCGTTCCGATATATCAGACATCTACCTACGCTCAGGACGGCCTCGGACGAAACAAAGGATTTGAATATGCCCGCACGCAAAATCCGACCCGTTCAGCTCTCGAAAAAAATATCGCGGCCCTCGAAAACGCTCGTTTCGGATACGCTTTCGCGTCGGGAATGTCGGCAATCGATGCTGTTTTAAAGCTGGTAAAAGCCGGTGATCACGTTATTCTCGGCGACAACACCTATGGCGGCACCTATCGGCTTTTCAGCAAAGTGCTGGCGAACTACGGTGTTGAATTCGATCTCGCCGACACCTCGGATGTCGCTAATCTTGAGGGTTCTTTCAAACCCAACACGAAAATGGTCTTTGTCGAAACGCCGACAAACCCGGTGATGACGGTGACGGATCTCAAGGCAGTTTCTGACCTTGCCCATGCGGTCGGGGCAAAGGTCGTTTGTGATAACACTTTCCTGTCACCTTATTTTCAAAATCCGATCGACTTCGGCGTGGATATCGTGGTTCATTCCACCACGAAATATCTCAATGGCCATTCCGACAGTGTTGGTGGTTTTGTCGCGCTCAATGACGAAAAGGATGCAGATTGGGTAAAATTTGTCCAAAACAGTGTCGGGGCGATACTTTCGCCTTTTGACTCGTTTCTGGTGCTTCGCGGTACCAAGACGCTCGCTGTTCGGATGGAGGCTCACGACAAGAATGGCCGTGTCGTCGCCAATTTTTTGGCAGAGCATCCGGCGGTTAAGACCGTATACTATCCTGGGCTCGTTTCACATCCGCAACATGAGCTTGCCAAACGTCAGCAAAGAGGTTTCGGCGGGATGGTCGCGTTCGAAACGGGATCGCTGGACAATGCAAAAAAAGTATTGGAGAGCGTCAAGCTTTGTACGCTGGGCGAAAGCCTCGGGGGCGTGGAATCGTTAATATCACATCCGGCAACAATGACCCATGCTTCTGTGCCCGAGGATACTCGGCAGAAGTTGGGAATTACCGACGGTTTGGTCCGCGTATCGGTCGGTATCGAGGATGTTGAGGATATAATTGAGGACTTGGATCAAGCTTTAAGTTAGTTTCAAGTTTGCTGTTTCGAGTTTGGGTCCCAAACGCTCGAAATTTGAAATTTTCAACTCGAAACTGCGATAACTATGTTAACTGTCGAGATACATGCCACTTCCCACATTGGCCGGGTTCGCCGCGGCAATGAGGACAACTATCTGCTCCTGAACATCGCGCGGTCAAAAGCGTGGACCAGTTCGCAGGAGGCTGGCGAATTTGTGATCGAGACGCAAAAGTTCGAGATCGATGACAATGGCGTCGTACTAGCAGTATCGGACGGAATGGGCGGAGCCCTTGCGGGCGAGGTTGCCAGCAAGATGGCCGTCGAATCCGTATGCGAGAAAATGATCGACGCGGAGGGCCTGGACGAGACTTTAACGCCCGAAGCCTCAGATCACAATCTTATTAGTCGTCTATACAACGCAACCGTCTACGCAAATCAGTTGATTCATCAGCAGGGCCGTTCTGATCCGCAGTTTCAAGGCATGGGAGCGACTTTTACGGGAATGGGCGTAACACCAGCGGCGGTCGATCTGGTGCAGGTCGGTGACAGCCGGGCTTATTTGGTTAGAAACGGCAAGATCTATCAGGTAACGAAAGATCAATCGCTTGTCCAGCAGCTTATTGACGCTCAGCAGATCTCACCCGAAGAAGCCGAGACGCACACCCTTAAGAATGTGATCCTGCAGGCCTTGGGTGCGCAGAGCGAGATCTATCCGGTCTCAGCCCGCGTACAACCGCACAAAAACGACGTTTTCCTGCTTTGCAGCGACGGTCTGTCGAACAAAGTCAACGCGGCGGCGATGCAGCGCATTGTCCTTGAAAATATAGATAAGCTTGAAATGGGGTGTGCCGAGTTGGTCAAAGAAGCCAACGAAAACGGTGGCGAGGACAACATTACGGTCATCTTAGCCAAATTCACCGGCGACCTGCCCGAAGCCGAGGGAGATGACGTCAAACTCGAACTGATCGACCTTGGTGGCATTCACGACACTGCTGATCAGGACACGGCGGAAATTCTTTAATTATTGAAAAGTTAATAGAAGACAACGGATGGATTTCGGAATCGCGAACTATTCGTTATTCGGGTCTTATTCAGTTTTCCAACCGGGCAGTTCCGCTCTAACCCTTCGAACGTAAAGCGACGAACCTTTTACTCTTATAACCTCTACCTTTTCACCCTCGATAAGATCAGCTTCTCCGTCTTCGGGAAATGCGGTCCAAGTTGACCCGAAAACTTTCACCGCCGCCTCCTGCAACGAGCCTTTACTTGCCGCCGCCACAGTTCCTACCTGGCCGGGCAGCGAATCCATGCCCATTTTAAGGGCATCCGGATCGTTGTGTGGCAAATACTTTGCGAAGATCGTCCGGGACATTGCGGTCAAACCGATCGATACGGCAAAGAAAACAAAAAACTGCCACCCAACACCGGCTCCTAGAAAGGCGGCCAAGGCCGCGGCCATCGCCCCGAGGCCGAACCAGAAAAGCACAAAGCCAAGCGTGAAGATCTCGGCAACGATCAGTCCGACGCCCAAGATCATCCACAATATCCACGCGATCTGGTCCATCTGTTTTATAGAGTCTCTCTCGAGCCAATCATAGCATAACGAGTGGCTTTGATTTTGTGCTATATCGCCATGTTTTGAAGCGCCGTTCAAGACGTGATAATCTCCTAAAATCGTGCTGGGGTGGCGGAATTGGTAGACGCCCAGGACTTAAAATCCTGTGCCCTTAGGGGCGTACGGGTTCGATTCCCGTCCCCAGTACCAATCTAATCTATTTGGAAGGCTCGAAGTCGTAAGCAATCGATTCGACCTATTCCCAGCAATACACTAATGGAGCACTACTCAGTAACACGACGGTGGACCAGCTCCGCTTCATATCGACGGAATGACTGACATAAAAAGCTGTTGCTTCGTCCAAGCAAGTAGTGAAAGGTGAAATAACTAATCCTTCCGTTGCATGCACGATTCCTATTCTAAATCTATACTTGAACACTATTTAACCGTCATCACAGCCGATTGAGTTTTTAAATTTTGGCAGCTAAAACCGCATCGTAATTTATCCGCGCACGGGCGATCGCTGCACGGTTTTCGTCTGCCCAGATTGACAAAGCCTCGATCGGGACGAGCAAAGAAAAGCCGAGTTCGGTCAATTCGTATTCAACGGCGGGTGGAGAAGTTGGATAAACCGTTCGTTTGACCAGCCCATCGCGTTCCAGATCGCGCACGGTTTGCGTCAGCATTCTTTGCGATATTTTCGCTTGTTGCGCGATGGCTCGCTGCAATTCGGCAAAGCGTTTTTTGTTCGCTCCAAGCTCAACCACCACCAAAACGCTCCACGCTGAACCGATCTTGTTCAGCAGTTCGCGCGTCGGACAATCGGCGTGATATTCATTCGCAAGCCGTTCGGCGGTCAGTTTTTGTTGCATTATCATGGCTTTTTTTAAGTTACTTTAAAGTAACCTCATCACCTTAAACTGCCCTCTTCTCAAGGCTTAGAAAATAATTTAACATTTTTAACATGGTTACGAAAAGTAACCAGCTAACAAGGTGTAACGTTAAAAATATGAGTTTAACAAAAGTTCTGGTTTTCGGTCCACTGGAGCGCAGGGCAATCCGGTTGCCAAACGACTTATCGGACAGGGCTTAACAGTTCGCGCCGTCAGCCGCGATGCGGAAAAGGTGCGGGCGATGTTCGGCGAACAAGCTGAAGCCGCCCCCGCCGATTTATCAAATTTTGGATCGCTTAAATTAGCATTCGACGGCGTGGACGCGGCGTTTGTTCATTTACCGATTCCGACCAATCCGGCGGACGTGCCGCAGCAACTGGAAAATATTTTGCGAGCGGCACGGGAAACCAACTTGCCGCGCATGGTTTTCACGACCAGCGGTGCAACCGATGAACGATTGGCTCAAGTGCCATTTGTGGCGGGAAATCTTGCCGTTGCGTCCGCTGTTTTGTCGAGCGGCGTTCCGGCGGTTGTCTTAAAACCGACAGTTTATTTAGAAAATCTGCTGCAGCCGTGGGCGATTGCCGACATCATCGAACGTGGAATTCTGAGTTACCCGCCGCTTGAGCCGTCGCGCCAAGTTTCATGGACGGGTTTAGCAGACCAAGCTAGATTTGCAGTTGCCGCGCTGACGGCAGACGATGCCGTGGGTAAAAGCTATTTTATCGCCAGTCCCGGGCCAGTTACGGGAGTGGAACTAGCAGCATTATTATCAGCCCAAGTCGGGCGTGAAGTGCGTTATGAACTGTTAACGCTGGAGCAATTCGGCACCGGTATAGCACACGTCTTTGGCGAAGAGGTCGGATCTAGCATGACGGCATTCTATACTGCTCTAAATGCGCTTCCACCTAATGGATCGGTAGTTGATCTAACAGTCGCGACGACGGATTTGGCAGTAAACTTAACTTCCGTTTCCGATTGGGTCAGCAGTCAGAAGTGGCTGGATAGACCACCTTCGATACAATGAGTTTAATAATTCAAAATCAACAAATTCAATACAAATCATGAAACGTAAAGTAAGTTTTAAACGGGATGGGTTGACCTTAATAGGCACCCTTTTTACTCCAGACAATTTTGAGGAAAGCGGACATTATAAAGCGATTATTGTAGAAGGCTCCGCAACGTCTGTGAAAGAGCAAATGCCGGAACTGTACGCTCAAAATTTCGCCAATGAAGAATTTGTTGTCCTTGCTTTCGACTATAGCCATTATGGAGAAAGCGAAGGAAAACCCAGGCAACTAGAAGATCCTGCAACAAAACTGAACGATTTAAAAGCAGCAGTTTCTTATCTGACCAGCCTACCTTATGTACAAGCGGTAGGCATGGTAGGTGTTTGTACTTCCGCTGGTAATGCAGCTTACTTAGCTGCTGACGACACACGTGTTAAGGCAATAGCAACCGTTGCAGGTTATTTGCCTGAACCATCTTTGATTAATGGTTTATTTGGTGAAGCAGAAGTTACCCGTCGTCGTGAATTGGCGGACGCTGCCAAAAGCAAATTTGAACAATCAGGTGTGGAAACCATTGTTACAGCGTATAGTGAGACTGACCAAACGGCTGCGAATTTTGCCCCAGCTGGTGCGTTTGATTATTATTTGAATAGATCACGAGGTAACATTCCTGAATGGAAAAATGAGCTTGCAGTTATGTCCTATGAAAGTCTGTATGACTTTGACCCAATAAGTAAGGCATCAGCCATAAAGATTCCAACTATGGTAGTTCATTCAGATGGGAGTTCCTTCCCTGACCAAGCTAAAAAATTCTATTCTTTGTTACAAGGAGAGAAAGAACTCGTATGGGCTGACGGATCCCATTTCGACTATTACGACCAGCCGACACAAGTCAATAACGCTGTTAAAAACGTTACCCGTTTTTTCAACAAACATTTATTTTAGGTTTGTTGACAGTGATTATTACTTAATTAGCAGGAGCAATTACTATAATGGCAATTGTTGGCATTTATTGCCGTACTACTTTTCGCAGCTGTTCAATAATCGCGTCAGGCCTATCAAGCGGCAAAAAATGTCCACCATTTTCAATCGTGACAACCCGAGCGCCAGGTATCAATTCGCGATCATGCTCGCGGTCGTTCAATTTAGACCAATCCTGTGCTCCCCACATAAGGTGCACCGGTAATTGTATATTCCCGTAGATCTCAGTCGCAGACTGCCAGCTTTTGGAATTGCGCAATAACCTGGCAAAGGCTCGATAATGGCCAGGGCGATTGCCCACATCGTACATTTCTTTCATTAAAACGCCCGGAATGCTTTTACTGTTTGCCACTCCGCCATTTAAAACAGCCTTCATAATGATGAAGTTCCTAAGGCGCATAACAGTTTCGCCAAGAATTGGAACCAATGCCGTGTATGTGATCATCGCCCCAAGAAACGAGCTGCGCGCCATGCCGCGGCCTTTGGCATAATCATAAGGGTTGACGGCAAGAACCTGCTCAATGCGCGGATTCTGGCGTCCGGCAAGAATTAAAGAAATAGTACCGCCAATGGAAACTCCGCAAAGCGTCACGTCACGCAAGTCCAAAACGTCTAGGAACTCCTCGACAAAATGTGCAAAGAAATCAGCGTCATACGCCGCTTTAGGAATATCCGAATACCCGTGTCCCGGATAATCCAGCGCATACACCGTAAAATCTTTTGACAGCTCTGGAATGACTTTCTCAAAAAGATCGAGTTGCGTCCGCAGAGTGTGGAGTAAAAGTAAGGTTGGACCCTGCCCGACTTTGACGTAGCGGATCTTGCAGCCGTCAATGTCAACGTAGCTGATCGGGATCTCGGGAGCCCAAAGCAGTTTTGCAGGTGT
>JBDTZW010000106.1:0-16222 GCA_040004905.1 Acidobacteriota bacterium | reverse complement strand
TAACTGGAAACAGGAACAAAGCGACCGAGTTCAGCACGAAGATCGTGCCCAATGAGACCGACATCTCCTCAGCGCGCGCGGCGATCGCGGGAGCTACGGCCGCGATCGCACTTCCGCCGCATATCGCAGTTCCGGACGAGATCAGAGCAGAGGTTTTCGAATTTACTCCAAGCAGTTTTCCGACCAGATAACCGAGGGCAAGCGTGCCGAATATCGTAACGATCGTGAAGAGAATACCCTGCCTGCCCGCTTGATAGACCGCCGTAAGGTTCATGCCGAAGCCGAGCAGGACGACAGAACCCTGCAAGAGAAGACGCGTTGGTCTGCCGGCAAGCAGCGGGAACGGGCTTCCGATCGTAAACGCCAAGACCAGTCCGAGTGCCAATGCGATCGGCGGCGAACCGAATGGGCTTAGGCAAAACACGATCAGCAGAACAAAAAAGACTTTCTTCCAAAACATATCAGTAGACAGGGCTTTCGGTAAGTTGGCGGCAAGCAGATCACTGCCAACCTCCGCCTGCCTACTGACTTGCCTTGCCTTGGCTTGCTACGGCGTCCTTGGCTGCCTTGATAGCGGCGGCATCGCCGAGGTATTCGCTCTTGATCACCTTCATATCGTCGTCGAACTCATAGATCAGCGGAATGCCGGTCGGAATGTTCAAGTTCACGATGTCGCTATCGGAAATATTGTCGAGAGACTTCACGATCGCTCGCAGGCTGTTTCCATGGGCCGCTACGATCAGGCGCTTTCCCTGCTTCACCTTGGGTAGTATCTCGGTCTCGAAATACGGAACGGCCCGCGCGACCGTGTCTTTCAGGCATTCGGTTTTAGGAAACTTGCCCTTCTCGATCAAACCGTACCGCGGATCGGCACCCAAATAGCGTTCATCCGTTTCGAGAAGCTCATCCGGTGGCACGTCAAAACTTCGACGCCAGATCAATACCTGCTCCTCGCCGTATTTCGCGGCGGTTTCGGCTTTGTTCAATCCCTGCAAAGCCCCATAAAACCGCTCATTAAGCATCCACGATTTGGTTTCCGGGATCCACATCAGGTCCATCTCGTCAAGGATGATCCACAGCGTTCGGATCGCGCGTTTCAGGACCGAAGTATAGGCTTCGTCAAAGGTAAACCCTTCTGCCTTCAACAGTTTGCCCGCGGCATGGGCTTCTTCCCTTCCTTTATCGGAAAGCTCCACGTCCTTCCAGCCCGTAAAACGGTTCTCCATGTTCCACTGGCTCTCGCCATGCCTGATCAGAACTAGTTTATGCATATGACATAAAGTTACTACGAATCAGACCCCGCCTCAAATCGCTGCCAAGCTGAAAAACTGTAATACAAATTAATACAGGTTCCCGGGACAGAACAGGAGCTAACCTGCCTTCTATCATCACGTTACCGGCGATACAAGCCCGTTCCGCTTGTTCCACGGTTTTCGCAATTTTTGTTTCGCAGGCCGACCGCCCCGGCCTTGTTCCACGGTTTCAGAAACTTTTGTAGGACAGATCGCTCGCGAGACCAAACCCGGCCGATCGCAAATTCAAACGATCTTCCGCGAGTTCGAGGCTTTGTGATTCGTGTATTAGCATCTCTCTAGTTAACGTCTGAGTGACCTGCTATAACCGCCCGGGTACATTTTATCAGAGATTTCATATATCGCAAGATGTTTTACCCGTGAATCACCGGTATCAGAGCCAAAACCTCCCCAACCAAATAGAGCGAGCCCGTGATACAGGTGAACGCGGGACGGGTTGCTCCGTAGCTTGCGGTGATCTGGACCGCAGCAGCGAGAGCGTCGGCGATATCGGGGACGACGAATACCTTTGCGGGATCGAAGGTGGCTCGAGTATGTTCGGCCAGTTCAGCGGGATCGGCCGCTCGCGGATTGCCTGGACGGGTGAAGATGATGTTTTCCATCATTGGAAAGAGTGTTGTGGTAAAGGCATTTACATCTTTGTCATCCATCAGTCCGAAAACAAGTGTGATCCGAGCGTCAGGGCAAACCGTGGCAAGATAGTCGGCCAGGGCCTTAGCGCCGCCCGCATTGTGGGCACCATCCAGCAAGATGCGATGGCCGCTGTATTCACGCCAGTCAAGACGGCCGGGATGGCGGGCATCCTCGATACCCCGTCGAATTTGGTCTTCGTCGATATCGAGATTTAGATCGTTTGTAAGTACACATGCGACCATAATCGCGGTATGAGCGTTTTCGATCTGGTGGCGACCGATCAGACCCGGTGTCACGCCGATCTCGGGGGGAGAAGCACGGTGGAATTCGACAACTTTCTTATTTGTCGAACCGACGTTCTGAACCCAGAGGTAACTCTTGGTCGCTGCTTCGGGCGTTATTCCGTAACGCCGGCAGCGGTCAAGAAGAACCTGCATTGCGGCGGCGGGCTGGGCCCCGATCACGACCTTCGATCCCTCGTGAATAATCGCGGCCTTTTCCGCGGCGATGTCTTCGATGGTTTCCCCGAGGTATTGTTGATGATCGTAGTCGATCCGGGTGATCGCAGCGATCTCGGCATGGGCGGCGGTGGTCGCATCAAGACGGCCTCCTAAGCCAGTTTCGAGGATCGCCAGATCGACTTTTGCTTCGGCGAAAGCAAGTAGAGCGATGGCGGTGACTTGCTCGAAGAAGGTCGGAGTGTATTCCAAGCCACCTTTAGCGACCAGGTCTAAAGCCGTATCTCGAACGATAGAAGAAACCCGTGCGAAATCGAATTCCGAAATGTCGTTCCCGCTGATCTTGATCCTTTCGGTGATCGTGATCAGGTGCGGCGAGGTGTAGAGACCGGCTTTGATTTCCGCCGTATTACAGATCGAATCTAGAAAAGCGCAGACCGAGCCTTTGCCGTTGGTGCCGGCAACCTGGACCTTGAGATAGTCGTTTTGAGGATCGCCGATAGCGGCGAGAAGCGTCCGAATATTCTCGAGGCCGAGTTTCATCGCCGAGACCTCGTTGCCCAAGCTGAGCAAATAATCCAATGATTCCTGAAACGTGTATGACTTTGCTACCATCTAAGTGCGGGAAGCCTTAATTTTTATGAACCAATTTTATCGGTATCTGATCGCGATCTCGGGTGTGGTCGCCGCCCTCACATATGTTGTCGGTGCCAGGACGACGGCACCGGCTGAGACTAACGGAATCCTGTACAAGATCACCGGCCACGGCCTGACGAAGCCATCATATCTTTTCGGGACGGTCCACGTCATTTGTAAGCAGGACATGTTTTCGGAGGACAAGCTTGGCGGATATTTGGACCGGACGGACCGCCTCGTAATGGAGATCGATCTGGACGATATGGGCGAGATCGCGGACATGGCAAAAGGCCTTTCGCTGCCCGATGGCAAAACGCTAAAAACGATCCTGACGCCCGAGCAGTATGCCAAGGTCGATGAAATGGTGACGAAGGCGCTTGGGTTTTCGGCGGACAGGGTCCAGACGTTCAGCCCGGTCGCCCTTCAGGTAATGATATTGTCCAGCCCGAAAATGCTCGGGTGCACGTCGCCGTCGGCATACGAGATCTTGCTGACAAAACTGGCAGGCACCAAGAAAAAGCCGATCGAGGGACTGGAGACCGCCGCCTTTCAGCGCGGCGTCGTCGACAAACTTCCGGTTGAGGCTCAGGCAAAAACTCTGTATGAAATGGCGCTCGACCCAATGAAATCGGTGAACGAATTCAAGCAGCTTATTGCCGTTTACAAACTCCAGGATTCGGAAAAACTCTACGACACTATTGGCGCGCAGCTCGGCACAAATACTGATATGGAATCACAGTTGGTCGGTGCGCGAAATAAGGCTTGGGTCCCGAAGATCGAAGCGATGATCAGAGAAAAGCCAACCTTCATCGCCGTCGGCGGCGGCCACCTCGGCGGAAAGAATGGCCTGGTCGCATCGCTCCGGAGTTTGGGTTATAAAGTAGGAGCAATAAAGCTCTAGGACGCCGGACTTTCCGCTTCGTCTTTCGGGAGTAGCGGTTTCATTATGTTCTCTGGATTTTCCTTTATGAACTGGGTCGATATTTTGAAATCGTGTCTTATATTTTGAGTTAAATGTTTGACCCAGACCGGTTCGTCTTCGTGCCGAACGTGCACCCACAATGCCAAGGCGTATCCCCAATCCATCTGAGTAAGGTAGCCGGTCTTGTTATATCCCCACGAATATGCCGCGTTATACATTCGAAAGGCTGAATTGGCACCAAAAATGCCAAGCCCGAAAACAACGGTGCATAGGTCGGTGAGTGGTTCGTTGTTCTCCCTAAGCCGCCCTTCGCCTAAAAGCTTCAAGTGAGCAAGCTCGTGGGCGATCACGGCGACCAGCTTTTCCGGAACGCTCAGGGTTTTGATCTCGACGCCGATATGGAATTTCCCATCCTCTTCCTTTCCTCGATAATGCCCGGCCGAGTATTTTTCATGGTCCACTTGTTTAAGAAAAACGCGTGCGTTTAAGGCCGGTCCCGTCCTTAATTCCGTCATAGCTTCCTGGTATGGATCGATCTCGATGTCGTCCGGATCGAGATCCATTTGCGGCCCGAGTATCTCGAGAACGTCGTACGCACTTTCTTCCAAAACAGTGAAATCAACCGGAAAATGTTCGGGTGTAGGCGTGAGAATGGGTTTTTCTCGAAGGGCAGTATCTCGAAATGCGTGCAAGAGCCATACGAAACACGAATCGATCCATTCCCCGCGCTTTTCCTCGACAGGGCAGTGCATGCCAGATTTGACAGGTCTGAACGTCACAGGAGCTATGAGCCGAGCAAACGCCGGTGGTAGTTGATCTGCCCCAAATGATAGTAGGTATGACCGACGAGATACGTGTAGAAATATTCGGTCGTCATTGGGTGGCCAAAAACCTCGATCGGGTAGATCTTTTCAAGATCTTCTGCGTTTAGCTTTTTGATGGTTTCTACGACGACAGGAATGGTCGCATCGATCTGACGGAGCAATTCTTCCCTCGAAACATTCTTTGTTGTAAATTCGGTGTCGCGATCGCGGACAAAGTCTGTGCCGCCAAGCACGGCGCCGAAAAAATGTTTCAGATTGCCGATTAGGTGCAAGGTCAGATTCCCGCCCGAGTTCGGTATCTCGCCCGACGTTTTCCACATAGCGGCGTCGTCAGTGTATTGTTCGACCTCTTTCTTTAGTTTAACGAGGACTTGTTCGTAGTGTTGGGATAGTACGTCGTTCAGCATAAAAGATAATTCCGGTCAGATCATTTCTTCATCATAAAATCGAGAACGCGAACTATCGTTTCCTTTAGTTCGCGGCGGTCGACGACCATGTCGACCATTCCGTGTTCAAGGAGGAATTCGCTGCGCTGAAAACCCTTCGGAAGTTTTTGCCGTATGGTCTGTTCGATCACTCGCGGGCCGGCAAAACCGATTAGGGCTTTGGGTTCGGCAAGATTGACGTCGCCCAGCATCGCAAAACTCGCAGTTACGCCGCCGGTCGTAGGATCGGTCAATACAGAAAGATACGGTAGACCGGCTTCGTGAAGCCTGGCGAGAGCGGCCGCGATCTTTGCCATCTGCATCAGACTCAGTGTTCCCTCCTGCATGCGGGCTCCGCCGGACGCAGCGAAAACGATCGCGGCCCCCTTGTTTTCCAATGCACGTTCGATAAGACGAGTGATCTTTTCGCCGACCGCCGAACCCATCGAACCGCCGATGAACGACATGTCCATAGCGCCCGCATAAACGAGATGTCCGCCGACCTTTCCGGTTCCGGAAACTATCGCCTCAGGCAGTCCTGACGACTTTTTAGCCTGCTCGATGCGGTCTTTGTAGGGTTTGGTGTCGACGAATTCGAGCGGGTCGCCCGAGGTCACTTCTTCGTCGAGCCTTTTGTATTTGCCGTTGTCGAACAGCATCGCCAGCCGATCGCGAGCGCCTAAGCGAAAATGATACGCACAGTGGGTGCAGACCTGATTAGACTCGGCCAACTCGCGCGTGTAAAGCGGGCTCTCGCACTCGGGGCATTTGACGAAGATGCCTTCGGTCTTGACGGTGCGTTCCTCGTCGTCGTCTTGACCTTCGATCTTAGGTTTATCTCTGCGAAACCAGGTCATAATCGGTTGGCGGTAGGCAATCAGCAGTAAGCAGTAAAAACCTCTTATTCAAAATGCCCCTGTGCCGGAAACGAAAGGTTAACATACGGCACGGCGATCTTCGCAATTGGTCTATTTGAGGACATCCAGCATTTGGGAATGGATAAGGCCGTTGCTGGCGACTATCGGCGGTTTGTAAACGTTGTATTCCGAACCATCGTAAAACGACACGCGGCCGCCGGCTTCCTGGATCAGCAGATATCCAGCGGCGACATCCCATGGATTGAGGCCTTCTTCCCAAAACCCGTCGAAACGGCCGCACGCGACGTAGGCCATATCGATCGCAGCCGATCCGTCGCGTCGCACGCCGCGTGCACTCATCAAAAAATCGGTCAGATGGCGTTCGAAATTCGGTTTGCTTTTGAAATCGTACGGAAAACCTGTCACAACCAAACATTCGCTGAGCTTTTCGGCGGCGGAAACCCGAATCGGCTTGCCGTTCAGCGATGCCCCTTGTCCGCGTTCTGCCGCGAACAGCTCGTTGCGCGTCGGATCGAACGTCACGCCGACGACGATCTCGCCTTTATTTTCAAGAGCGATCGTCACGCAGAAACAAGGATAGCCATGTGCATAATTGGTCGTACCGTCGAGCGGATCGATGATCCATTTCCACTCCTGATCGCCGCCCTTCACGATAGCTTCGCCTGACTCCTCGGCAAGGATCGCATGACGCGGATAGTACGACTTGACACGTTCGATGATCAAAGCCTCTGACGCGAGATCGGCCTCGGTCACGAGATTGATGTCGCCCTTCTTCGAGATGGTGACGCGGCCAAACTTTTCGAGAAGCAGTTGTCCGGCAGCCCGGGCGGTTTCGATAGCAAAGTTCAACATTCAATTAACGTAAATTATCCAATGTGCTTGATGGTCTTATTTACCGCTAAGTCGCCGATCCGCAAGCATCAAAAACTCTCGGACCTGATCGTCCCAAAAGATCCAGTCGTGGATGCCCGGATGTTCGCGGTATTCGTGGGGCACCTTTTTCTCAATTAGCACCGCCTGAAAGTCACGGTTATTCTGAAAGAGAAAATCTTCGGTGCCGCATGAAATATAGAAATAAGGAAATGTTTTTATTTTATCGGCGGTCGCGTCGCGAACCATCGCGGTGATGTCGTTCGCCGTTTGAATGGGTCCGCCGCCTTCGCCGAAGATCGCGACAAGCGACGTGCGAATATTTCCGGCCGGCAGTTGCTCGGCGGACTTGTATGTCGACGCGAACAGAGCTCCGCTAAAGCTGCCAACGAGCGAGAAAATCTCCGGATACTTCAATCCGAACTTGATCGCGCCGAACCCGCCCATCGACAATCCGGCGATCGTACGATGATCACGGTCGGCGACCGTGCGAAACTTTCTATCGATCTCAGGCACGAGTTCCTTCACGATATAGCTTTCATACTTGTCAGTCGGGACCGTTGAGCTGTCGGTATACCATCCGTTGTTTCCTTCGGGTGTAACGATTACAAAATTGTGCGACGCTGCGTATTCGGCTAGCTTCGTCTTGTCGGTCCAGTTACCGTAATGGCCGGTCAAGCCATGGAGGAGATAAATGACGGGGTAACGGTTTTTCGAGGCCGCGTAGTCCGCAGGCAGGATAATGCGATACGGCATCTTTCTCGCCATCAACTTACTGTCTAATTCGGCGTTCTGATATTCGAGTTTGAAACTAGCCGACGGCGGAGCTGTGGCCGGTGCTGTTGTCTGAACCGTCTGTGGGAAACCGGAGCTGACCAGAAAAAAGGCGACCGCTATCAGCGAAATTATCTTTTTCATATGTTATCCAAATATCTTTCCAAACCAGCCGTGTTTTTCGTCTTTGTGAATGACCTGTGCGAGTTCGCCGGCGTCGAACCATGCTCCGTGGCATTTATCGCATACGTCGATTTTGACACCTTCGAAATCGGTCGCGTGGAGTGTGCCATCGCATTTCGGGCACTTTACCGCCAGACTTTTGGCCTGATCGCTCGCGAGCTTTTCCTTCATCTTCGCGATGAGTTCTTGCTCCCTGCGGTGGAAATACTCGTTTTCGAGCGCCTGTCCGCGATCTTCTAATTCAATCGGCATAAAGTGTTTCTCTCCTGTATTTTGCAACGATAGCAGAGACGGCGGTATAAGAAAAGGTGGAAGAAATCCTTAACGCGAAACACACGAAAAAAGACGGGCGAAGATCAGGTTGAAATCCAGCTTTCGTCCTATTTCGTTTATTTAGCGAACAGAATTCTCATGCTTCGGTCTTGTGGATCGAGCGCATGCGTTGGCGGGCTTTTTTGGATCGGCGGACCGGATCGCGGCGTTTGAGATTGCTGCCGGCCCAGTCCGAGACCTGTTTCAGCGGATGCCATTCGAGGCTTTCGAGCGGCTGGACCTCGCTCGACGTTCCCTTCAATCGGAGCGTGCTGAAAGCGACGAAAAAGATGGCGAAATTAAATAGGGCTCCGACCGCAACAACAGCCTGTCCCGGAACCAACCCAACTGTCGCCCGCTGAAAAAACAGGTCCCAGAATGCCTTGCTGCCCGGCGGGAACGGAATTGGCGAAGGATGAATGTAGATCTTCAGCGTCCACGAAAGAGCGAGCAAAATAAATATCCAGAGATAGTTGGCGCGCAGGCGGCGGCCGACGGCTTCCCAAACGCTGATCGTGAAATGCGGCGTCACCAGATCGGCCGCGATGTGATCGGCCCATTCCTTGTCCGGCGGGATCGTGCGGTGCGACAGCATCGGGGCGAAATAACCGGTTTCGAGAATGCGCACGCGGTTTGCCCAAACCTCGTAGTATCGATACCGGCGCGCCTCCATAAAAAGGAAGATCGAGACGAGTATCGAATTGATCGGGATCGCAAAGTGCGGATTGTCCGGCGAGCTAAAAACAAATGAAAGCGTCGCACCACCCGTGATCACGGCCCAATTGGTCGTCGCATCAAGCCGTCCGCGCCATACGTTTGACCGCTGCACCTCACCGCGGTAAAAATGCGCGATCGCGGTATTGAATTCCGCGGGCTGAAGCTTTTGGGCAATAGAGACGGGCGTCGCAGCCGGTTTTTGGCCGCGCTTGCGCACCTCTTCGGCGAATGCCCGAAAAGATTCGGGAACCGTCGTGGTATGAATTTCTTCCTCGGCAGTTGGCGATCCCAGCCGAGCGTCGTCTCTCATATCTTGCGTAAGGTCCGGGTAAGGAAGTCAGGGGAGGTTTCTTCCCGTTCTCGATTTTACACTTTAACGTAGTAGATGCAAAGAGTTTCACCCGGACGCTAGGTCGCAATCACCGCGAAGGAAAGCTAGAATTCAGTCTGTGCAGGAGCCCGACGAAAAATGGATGCAGGCAGCGATCGAATGCGCTCGTGACGCCGCGGCGATAGACGAGGTCCCGATCGGAGCATGCATTCTCGACGAGAACGGTGAACTCATCTCCGCCGCGTTCAATCAAACGATCACGGACAACGACCCAACCGCCCACGCCGAGATCCTAGCGATACGCGCGGCGGCTGCAAAGATCGGCAATTATCGCCTTACCGGAATGACGCTATATTCAACCATCGAACCCTGCGCAATGTGTGCCGGAGCGATAGTCAATGCCCGCATCAAACGCCTCGTTTACGGCGCGGCCGACGAGCGTTTCGGCGGCGTCAATACCCATTTCGGCATCGGCATCTCGGACGTTCTCAATCACCGCGTCGAAGTCGTTTCAAGCATCCTGGCCGACGAATGCCGTGCCATAATGCGGGAATTTTTTCGGGCTAAGAGGATATGATAGGCGAGTTTCGTTGCAGGTTTTAAGAGGGACCGCGAAATTGGCCGCGCGAAAATTACGTAGCGGCAGCTTCATGTTGGTACAAAAGCGTGGTTTCTCGATCTCGGCAATGAAAGGGCCGAAGCATTGTACTAGCATGCCAGGAAGGAGGAGCGATCCTAACAAAAGCGTCAGACCTGCGATATGGGCGATTCACTCTCACGAAACACTCCGCACTTATAGGCTCAGCCGGTAAAAGCAGCATCGAGCCCGTCCCAGCCGCCCTCGCCGCCGACTTGTATCTCGTCGACTAGGTGATAACCTTTCGGAGTCTGCGCCGCCACGCATCCAACAAAACTCAGGATCGAAAAGAATAGTACAGATGCGATAGGTCTTTTTTTTCCTTTAATGAGACTCCTCAGCGGGTTTCTGCGGAAAGACAAGAATGCACATGACGACTGCCGCGAGCAGGATTCCCGATGCTACATAGCGGCTCAGTTCCAGGCCACCCTTCTCCGGCGGCTTGTCGAGAAAATCACCCACCACCGCTCCAAGTGGCCTCGTCAGAATAAATGCGATCCAGAATAACAACGTTCGCGATATTGAGGTAAAGAAATATAAAACAACAAGGATAAGTAGACCCCCGCCGAACACGGCCGCCGCTCCCAAGTATCCGAGGTCAGCACTGTCGGCGAACCAGTCTCCCAACGCCGTTCCGAGCGTTTGCGAGAACATGATCGTCACCCAATAAAATATCTCCGATCGAAGCGAGTTAACGCTGGCGACCGATACCGTCCCGGTTACAGCCCGCCAGATCAACAGCGAGGAGACAACGCAGATAAGCAGGATAGTTGCCCCGCCCGTATATCCGATACCGAGAGCTCGATCTAAATAATCGGCCAGCGTCGTGCCGACAGTTGTAGTCGCAACGATCGTGAACCAGTAGAGGAAGGGATGAAATCGTTTCGCCCATATTTGTAAGGCGACCGCTACAATGAATATCGCTGCGAAGATCGCTGTACCGATCAAATAGCCATGCGGATTTGCGTCACCCGTCGTCTCACCGAAAAGCGACATGGTCACCGAGTCGCCACCCGTTTCTCCCAAGGTCGTGCAGAGGATCTTGATGATCCAAAAAACAATAGTTACCTGCGGAACCTTGCTAAGTACTTCCGACGTCCGATCGTCCATGCATGCATCCCTCCCTGCCAAGATACAGCCGATATTAACGTGACTACCGACCGCTGTATTTTTCCCAACCGAATATCCCCGGTTGTTTTACTGCCTCTACCTCAATCCCACTATTCTAGTTCTTACCCTTCTTCTCGTTGCGTTCCTCGTTCGTTTCCTTTTTTGCGTTTTCGCGCTCGACTCCAACGATGGAACCCGTGTAGGCGTTGACGTTGACTTCGCGAATCGACCCATCTTTGTTTTTGAACTCGAACGAATATATCCATGCCCCCTTTTCGTGTTCCAGTTCTTTAGCCTTCAGCCTGAGGCCGGGCGCCTTGGTGCTCGCTATCTCTTGGGCGCGTTTCATCCCGATCTTTTTATTTTGCGCATATGCGGCTGTGCCGAATAAGATCATCACTCCGGCAATCATCATCGTCGATAAGAATATTTTCATTTGTTTCTCCTAACATGTTCAAATTCCGGACATTTCTGCCTGTAAGACGATATTAGCGGTCGGCAAATGAATAGAGGATTAACGCGGAAGCAGGATACAAAAAGTATTCTTGCCGTGCTCAGATTTTGTCAGTTCGAGTTTGGTTCCGTGCAATTCGGCGATCCATTTTGATATCGAGAGACCAAGGCCCGCGCCGCTGGTTGAGGATTCACCACCACGAGTGCGGGCAGCGTCGGCGCGAAAAAATCTTTCGAAGATCTTGTCTTTTTGATAGATTGGAATTTCCGGGCCTGTATTCGCAATCGACACAAGTCGATCTTTGATCTCGACGGTTATGCTGCCCTCGTGGTTGTTGTATTTCACGGCGTTATCAAGCAGGTTGAGTAGCAACCGACGGAGGAGCGATTCGTCGCCGCGAAACGGCGTTTCCTCGGCCGAAAATACAATTTGTATCTTTTTCTTTTCGGCTAGTGTACGGACCGAGCGAACACATTCGGCGGCGATCTCGTCGAAGTAAACTTCCGAAAAGTATATAGTGAAATTCCCTGCGTCCGCTCGCGCCAACGTAAATAGGTCATCGACGATTCGCGTTAGTCGTTTGCTCTCGTCATGGACGATGGCAAGCGACTCTTGATATTCGGTCGCGAGCCGAGTGCTTTTGCTCAACGCGACCTCGGACTCTCCGCGAACTATGGCGAGCGGCGTCCTCAACTCATGCGAAGCGTCCGCCATAAATCGCCGTTGCTGCTCAAACGATTTATCGAGTCTGTCCAAAACCTCATTGAAAACCGTCGCGAGCTTGCCGAGTTCGTCCTTTTCATTTACGACGGGAAGTCGCTCGTGGAGATTTTGCGACGTTATTAAGCTAGCACGAACGCTCATGTCTCGGATCGGACGAAAGCTTCTGCGAGCCAGAATATATCCACCGAGGCCTGCGAGCAGGAGGGCGACCGGCACCGCCGCGAAAACGGAGTTTCGTAGGCGGCTCTCGAGAGCGAGGCGATCTGTCAATGAGTGAACGGCAAAAAGGTAAAACGTTTCTCCGCCAACCTGGAACGAGCGTTGATAGACCCTATACAACTCACCGTTTATCGAATAACTTCCGAACGAATCGGGCTGGGAATTGGTTTTCAGATCGGTCGGAAGCTCAAATTCGGTGGTCGCCGCCACGCGCTTACTGTCTTTTGTGGTCACCTCGAATCGATAGTCGCGAAATCGAAATGAGTCCAAGGCGTCTGAAATGTTTTCAGATGGCAGAGTTTGGGTCTCCTCGTCGCCTTGTTCGGCATTCGACGCAACAACAAAATTGTTCGCCATTTCCGATAGATTTGCGTCTGTTTCCGATATCAAAATGCTCACGAAGGAAAAATAGATCAGGGCACTAAACGTTATGATAACTAGGCCCAAAACGAACGTGTACCAAAGCGTGAGTTTTGATCGGATCGAACTAAACATCGTCCAGAATGTAACCAGCGCCGCGTCGCGTTCTGATCAGTTGGATCGGGAAACCATCGTCCATCTTTGTCCGAAGGCGTTTGATATACACCTCAATCAGGTTGGAAAAGGCGTCAAAATTGTCATCCCAGACGTGGGTGGAGATTTCGTCGCGCCCGACGACCTTCCCTCTGCTGACAGCCAAGAATTCGAGAAGTGTGTATTCCTTGGTGGTCAATTCGATCTCTCTCCCGCCACGCCAAACTCTCTGCGATACAGTGTCGATCTTCAAATCAGCGATCACTATTCTCGGCGACCTGATCTCGCTGTGCCTGCGGGACAAGGCCCGAAGACGGGCTAGCAACTCACGGAATTCAAACGGTTTTGTCAGATAGTCGTCAGCGCCCAAGTCGAGTCCTGAGATCCGGTCGTCAACGGCATCGCGAGCCGTGAGCATCAAGATCGGCGTTTTTTTTCCGGCCTCACGCAATTCGAGACAAAGTTTAAATCCATCTTTCTTCGGCAAATTCACGTCGAGAATTATCAAGTCATACTCGTTTATCTCAGCCTGGTAAAGTCCTTCATCACCGTCGAATGCGACGTCGAGGGCATAAGAATTTTCCCGCAACCCCTTGGCAACGAATGCCGCGATTCGTTTGTCGTCTTCAACTAGGAGCACCCTCATATACGAAATTGACCTTACCGTGAAGTAGATTAACAGAGGATTAAAGAACACGAAACAAATGGGGGGTTCTCAACAAAAAGAAGCAGAAGAAGGCCGTGCCTTACAAAATAATTCTTCCCATAACCATGCTGTTATGATACATTGTTGCATCTAAGACGTAGGGGACGTCCTTTTAGTTGCGCTGCGTGCGATCTTTGAAAATCAGTTGTCGGTAGGCAGGTTTGATCTGCCGATTTTTAGATCCCTATTTTCCGCTGTCTCGTCTTGAAATGGGTTTACAGATAGAATGTAGATAAATGGGACAAAGAAAACGAAGGCGTTGTTGCAAACACAGGGCTTAGCGTTTCCGCATCATGCGTGTGGGACAGTAGGACATGGGACAGATTCCATCGCAAAAATCGCGAAAACCGTGGAACAGCCGCAGAATCTTGGTAACCCGTTCTAAGTTACAAACAATGCGGATCCGAACTTGATAAAAACGTGGGCAAGCCTTTAGAATTAGTGATTCGCGGAGAGGTGCGAGAGTGGTTGAATCGGGCAGTCTCGAAAATTGTTGAACCTTAACGGGTTCCGTGGGTTCGAATCCCACCCTCTCCGCCAGCATTACTTTTTTCAGTTCTTTTATTAAAAGTTAAAACCTGATCAGGAGGATTGTCCTTATGCCTTTGACTCGAAGGTTGTCGGCCGAGTTTCTCGGGACGCTTTGGTTGGTTCTGGGCGGGTGCGGAAGCGCGGTTTTGGCTGCTACGTTTCCGAATACTGGTATCGGCTTTGCGGGTGTAGCCCTTGCGTTTGGTTTGACGGTGCTGACCGGCGCCTACGCGTTGGGGCATATATCGGGCGGCCACTTTAATCCGGCTGTGTCGATCGGTCTCTGGGCAGGACGCCGTTTCCCGGCTGGCGAGTTGCCCCATTACATAATCGCACAGGTTTTGGGTGCGATCGCGGGAGCCGGAATTTTGTACGTGATCGCGAGCGACAAGGCAGGATTCAAGATCGACCGTTTCGCGTCGAACGGTTACGCAGAACACTCGCCCGGCGGATATCAGATCCTTGGCTGCTTTGTCGCCGAGGTCGTTCTGACGTTTTTCTTCCTGATCGTGATCCTCGGAACGACACATAAGCTGGCTCCCGGAAAATTTGCCCCGATAGCGATCGGCCTTTGTCTTACCCTGATCCACCTGATATCGATCCCGGTGACAAATACCTCGGTTAACCCGGCGCGATCGACCGGTCCGGCGATCTTTGCTTCGATATTTTCGACGCCGCGTGACACGTGGCCGCTTAGCCAGCTTTGGCTGTTCTGGCTTGCCCCGATCCTCGGCGCCTTGGCAGCAGGATTCTTTTATTCGTGGCTCGTTGGCGATGACGATGAACTCGCCGCAAACGAAGTCGTCGTAGTTGAAGAAACGATTCTAGAGGTGCCGGAAATTTAACACCTAAAACCATCGGCCGGGCCGCCGAACGGAACCAATGGTCAGCCCGGCTGTAAGCAAATTCGATCCACTTTTCTCGTCCCTGTTTGAGGAGAATTTTTAAGCTGAATGACTACCAAACACACAAATCTTTTGACGGCGATCACTGCCCTCGCCGTGCTGATGACGGTTTCGCTCGGCTGCAGCCAGCTGGCAAAACTGCGGCAAAAAGGCACGAACTCGAACAATACCGGTCCCGCCTACCCGACGCCTACAAAACAAGGTACGCCTGCCCAAACAAAATCCGGCGTTGACGAAAAAACGCAGCTTTACATCACGAAATGCTTTAACCCCTACGCCAACAGCGTGATGGACAGCTACCAGCGTTACACCTCGTGGATCAAGGACGTCGATAAAGGCCCGACCGGCAAAGAGATGAATATCTACGGCCTGTACGAGATCCACGGCGACGGCCAGGATTGCGCGACTGCCATGGAGCAGGCCAACGACATGGACCCCGATCTTCCCGAGGTCGAACAGGACGCCGCCGCTTATTCGTCAGCGTTGAAGGACGCGATCGAAAAGGTCAATGAAGTTTACAAGTATTACGATCAGGGCGACTACAAGGACGATAATTTCCAAAAGGGCAAGGAAGCTCACGCCGGATTGATCCAGGCGTTCAAAAGTTTTGAGACTGCCGATAAAAAATTCGGAGCGGATCTTGATGACCTAGAGGATAAGGTTTCTACTGCACGGCTTGATGAGATCCGGGACGACCCGAGCAAGCGGTTCGAATTCACCGTCGTCGATTTCAACATGAAGGCGAAAAAGATCAGCAACTACGCCCAGCACACCAAATACCCCGACATGAGCGCCGACGATCTGCAGAAGCTCGCCGACGATCTCGAACCCGCAATCAATGCGATGAAGGACGCCGGCAAGACCAAGACAATGGCAAGCATGTATTTCAGCTCGGCCGACGAGCTGCTAAAAGACACCAAGGAGCTGATGCGTCGTATCCGCGACCATAAACCCTTCGATTCCTTTGAAAAAGGTGAATTGGGCACCGCCGGCGGTTGGATGGTCGAGGGTTCGCCTGATAAAGTTATTTATGCCTATAATCAACTGATCAGCCAACGGTCTCTGCTCAGCATTGGCGGCATTTAGAGTCTGGTTACTTTGCGGAAAGGTGCAAGAGTGGTTGAATTGGCAGCATTGGAAATGCTGTG
>JBDTZW010000345.1:0-16257 GCA_040004905.1 Acidobacteriota bacterium | reverse complement strand
CCCAACAACGGCGAGCGGCGGAAGAGATTGGCCAAAATAGATCAGCGACAGAGAGATCACGACCATCAGAGCTCGAACGTATATCAGCCGGCACGCACCGGCTATAAGCCGTATTACTGTGATCGCCCCCAGCATAAGTCCGGTGCCGCCGGCGAGCAGAACAAGGGTGGACAAATGGAGGTGAGCGTCGGGGCTGTCCTTGATCGAATGCTCGACGCCGATGCCGAACGCGACAATGCTCGTTACAATAAAAAAGTGGCCGTAGAGATAAATAAAGCGGGTCTTCAGCGATCGAGATTTGACCGGACTGTCTTCGACAAATTCAAAATTTATCCACCAGACACAGGCGGCCATCGCGAAGCCAAGCGCTGCTGTCAGAATGGTCGTCAAGTTCCATTGCACAGTCGCCAACCCGGTCGCAGTCGCCAGCACGGCTTCCCCTAAAACGATTATCGTGAACAGGCCGAGGCGCTCGGGAATATGCAAAAGATCGACTGGGATCGAGCTAGTCACACGACGATTAAAAAAGGGAATTCCGAGGTCCAGGACCAGTGCGGCGGCCCAGATGTAATAACGGTATGGGGGAGCAATAAGAAGTGAGCCAAGAAGGATCGCAGCCGTAAGGACGAGGCCATAGGTGAACTGCAAAGCATAACCGCGTGCAAGCGGAATGTAGAATGCGGCTCGGAGGTACAGCCCCGCCAGGATCAGCAGTACGAGCGACCAGCATACCGCAAAGGCAACGTCGCCGGCCGGCGTAAAGGCGCCGCCGAGCGAGAGCGAAAGTGCGGCCACGCCGAGCATGGCCGCAAACATCAGCAGGCGGTAAGACGTTTCTTCCGTCTCAAAGCGGTCGGAATAAAATGTATACCCGATCCACGTCCACCACAGCGGAACGAACAAAGCCGCGTATTTCGCAAATCCGTACCAGTCGGAACTCTGCGCAAGGATCATCGCGACCTTGGAAACCGCGAGAACAAAAACGAGATCGAAAAAGAGTTCGAGCCAGCTTGCGTGCCGCTCCGGCGAATTTGCGTCGATGGTTCGCAGCAGCGGACGGTTGATTCTTTTTGGAGCGGATACACCCTCGGCCATAGAAAAATTCCCTTTTCCCGTTTAAAGTTGAATCGAGTAAAACTTTTTTGAAATCCATTCTACGTGAAAATGGCGGATTTGTGACA
The DNA here is from genome assembly GCA_040004905.1 of Acidobacteriota bacterium. GTDB lineage: Bacteria > Acidobacteriota > Blastocatellia > Pyrinomonadales > Pyrinomonadaceae > OLB17. The sequence goes on along the minus strand of JBDTZW010000345.1, from coordinate 15,076 downwards.
GACGTTTGGGCCCGCGTACAGTGATCTACGATTATGCTCAGAACCGAAACACTGACTTTCCTGAAAAAACTCGATAAGAACAACGATCGCGAGTGGTTCAACGTGCATAAGGACCAATTTATCGCGGCCAAGGAAAACATCGCCGCGTTGACCGGAAATCTGATCGGCCAGATATCGAAGTTCGATCCCGAGATCTCGGGTACTCTCGCCGAAGATTGCGTTTTTCGCATCTACCGCGACGTCAGATTTTCGAAGAATAAAAATCCGTATAAAAACAATCTGGGCGCGTATATCGCTCCCGGCGGCCGCAAATCTAACCTGCCCGGATACTATTTTCACATCCAGCCGGGCCACTGTTTTATCGCCGCCGGATTGCACATGCCGGAATCTGCTGATCTGTTAAAGGTAAGAAAGGCGATCGATGCTCAGCCGAAAGAATTCCTGAAGATCGTCAATGCAAAAGGTTTTAAGGACCGGTTCGGAGAGCCGCACGGTGAGAAGCTCAAACTGATGCCGAAAGGATTTCCTGCCGATCATCCTCTTATCGAATTTCTGAAAATGAAGTCGATGACCGCCTCTCGGGAATACAAAAACGACAATATCGTGCTTGGACAGGACTATCCAAAGGTGCTCGCCGCCGATGCTAAAGCGATCTTTCCGTTCATAACGTTTTTAAGACAGGCTCTAAAAGGCTAGTTTGACGCTGATCGCGAAGTATCGCCGGTAACTCGGGCGAGCGAGGCTCCTAAAGATTCGAGAAGTTTTTTCGTCTTTTCGTCCGTCATAATATGGCTGTCGCCATCGAATTTTTGCCCGACGAACGTGACCGCGATCTCGGTCGGCAAGACAGTTACACCCATTATTGAAAAGATCCCGCGAAGATGGGCCATGCAGCGCAGCCCGCCAAAGCTGCCGGGGCTGGACGTGATAAGAGCTCCCCATTTATCCTTGAAAACCGCATTGAGCCCATATTTGTCGCTCTTTCGCGAAAGCCAGTCGATGGCGTTCTTCAGCCCGCCCGGCAGCGAACCCCGTTATATTCGGGCGATGCGACGAGCAAGCCGTCGTTTTCGGCAAAGAGGTCTTGAAGGCGGGCCGCGTTCGGGTCGTACCCTTTTTCCTTGTGTGCGTCCTCGTTGTAGATCGGCATCGGGAAATCGCGCATATCGACAAATGTCATATCCGCTCCGGCGTGGCGAGCTCCTTCAGCAGCCACACGCAGAATGCGGGTGGTAAATGCGTGTTCCCGCAAACTTCCGGATATCGCTAAAATCCTAGCCATTATTTATTTCCTGCCTTCTAGGTCTTCCTTCTCGATCTCGGCGATCTTTTCAACGCGGCGTTCGTGCCGTCCGCCGTCAAAATCCGTCTCTAAGAATGTTTTAGTAATTTTTGCCAACTCTTCCATCGGAATGTAGCGCGCGGCGAGCGACAAGACATTTGCATCGTTGTGCTGACGGGCAAGGCGGGCTATCTCCTCGTTCCAAGCGACGGCAGCGCGAATGCCAGGAACTTTGTTTGCCGCGATCGCCATGCCAGTGCCTGAACCGCAGACGAGCACGCCTTGATCATATTCGCCCTTGGCTACAGCCTCAGCCGCCTTTTTGGCGAAATCGGGATAATCGACGGATTCGGTCGAATCCGTGCCCATGTCGGTGTATTCGACGCCCAATTCATCGAGCGTCTTTTTAAGCTTTTCCTTATCCTCGTAGCCGGCGTGATCTGCCGCAAGAGCTATTCGTTTTGCCATAAAGGGTTTCCGCGGACCGTTTACCAATCTTAACCGTTGGGTTAGCAACGGCAAAGCGATTCTCGCTTATTTTCATTCTAGACAACTAACAACGTGTACGCCCCAAAAAGTCTCAACGCCTGCATCTTTGGCGACATTTTCAACGCGGCTTGGCGATATTCGAACGGAAACTCTATAATTTCGATTAAGTATCGCCTGATGTACTCTGCCCTTCGACATGGCCTGTTTTCTGCTGCAATGATCTTGGGGCTCGGCATTGTTTCGTTCGCCCAGGACTTTCTCCCCGAACTCGTCAAACGCATAAAACCATCCGCTGTCGCGATCGAGACCTTTGACGCGAAAGGCAACACGCTGGCGCGCGGGAGCGGATTTTTTGTCGCGGCGGATCGTATAATCACCAACCGCCACGTGATAGAACGCTCCAGCCTCGTTGAGGTTCATCTTGTCGACGGGCGGAAATTCCCCGTCCGCGGCGTGCTTGCAGTCGACGGCGAAGGCGATCTTGCACTTCTGAAAATAGACACACCCAGGCCGCCTGCGATGCCGCTGCAGATCGTGGGCACGGTTCCCCAAGAGGGAGAATCGATAGTAGTGATCGGCAATCCTTACGGGCTCGAAGGCAGCGTGTCGAACGGCATCGTCTCGGCGGTTCGTGTCATTCCCGGCTACGGCAAGATCATTCAGATCACCGCTCCTATCTCGCCCGGGTCGTCCGGGTCGCCCGTGGTGAATATGTTCGGCCAGGTCATCGGCGTCGCGACGCTGCAGGCGTCCGAGGGCCAGAGCCTTAATTTCGCTGTACCGTCTGAGCGTATCGCACAATTGAAGATCGGTGAGCTCCAGACCGTTTCCACGCTAACTGCCGAAACCCAAAAAAACAAACGCTCGGCCGCCGAACGTTTTTATTCGCTCGGCCTCGCGCAGTTATCGCGTGATGATTTTGCTCGTGCGCTTCCGTATTTCGAGCGAGCCGCCGAAGCCGATCCGAACTATGCAGAGGCATGGTATCAGGCCGGTTTTTGTTACGGTACGCTCGGCCGCCACACTGATGCTTTGCGGACATCGCGCAACGCCGCAAAGCTTCGTCCAGATTGGGCGGATACCTACGTCAACATCGGAGCGTCGAGCTTTGCGCTTGGTCAATTCAAAGAGGCGGCGGACGCCTATCGGCAGGCGCTCAAACTCGAGGACACCAACCCCGAGACGCAATACGCCTACGGCCTCACGCTTAACAAGCTGGGCCGCACCGATGAAGAAATACTCGCCTACAAACGGACGATCGCGATCAAACCCGATCATCAAAATGCCATCGAGAAACTCGGTCTCGCTTACTTTCAGGCGAAGCGATTCGCAGATGCCGCTGCCGCTTTCGAACAGTTAAAGATCTACAAGCCCGACGCCAAAACATTCAACTATCTTGGCGAAAGCTATTTCGAATCGGGCAAAACCGACGAGAGTATCGAGGCTTTCAACAACGCCGTCGCATACAACGCCGACTTCGATAAAGCCCGCTACAACCTCGGCCGTGCATATCTAAAACTGGGCAACCGCGACCTTGCCCAGGTCCAATACGAGATCCTCCGAAATTCCCGCTCCGATTGGGCCGACCGCCTGCTCGTTCTCTTAAATCCCTGACCTCCTGCCCGAACTATTTTTTTGATTTTGTCTAAACCTTTCTAGCCAGGGGGGCGTAAAACTTTCGTGTCCCGAAAAAACGTTTTTGAAAATTCTATGTATAGATCGCTTCTTTTCGCACTTCTTTTATGTGCTGTTACGATTACTGCGACGGCTCAAACAAAAACGAACGACGCTAGAGAGGTCGTCAACCGCTCGATCGCGGCGATGGGCGGGATCGAAAAGCTTCGCGGCATCAAGCTTATTCACTCCAGGTCTCTTGGCCATTTTTATTTTCTTGAGCAGTCGGAGCGGCCGGAAGGCCCGTGGTATGTCGACTATCAAAAAACCGAAGAATGGCGAGATGTCGAGAACGGAGGCGTACGTCGCAACATCGGGCTTACTGGCATCCAGGAGGGTCGTGAGACGGACATCGTTATGGGCGGGGTCTCGGTATCAGACATGGGAAACGGCCTCGCGCCCAATCCGAATAACATCGCCCCGATCGATGAACTTCTCGCTATGGCGCCTGAACGGATCTTACTAATCGCTCTCGATGCCTCCGACCTTCGGTACGGCGGAACCGAAATGGTTCAGAGTTCACCGAGCGACATAGTCGAGTTCACTTGGAAAGGTTCGCCAGTCAAGGTCGCGATCAATCACAACACGAACTTGATAACGATGACCGACGTTGTAAGGGCACGTCCCGCCGAGCAATTCTGGGGTATTTGGGGCGACTTCAGCGTCAAGAATTACTACTCGTACTGGATGCTTCAAAAGGGCGGATTTCGGTACCCGCAGCAGGTCGATACGTTTTACAACGGCCAACCGCTGCGGACCGACACCATACTCAGCGTCGAGTTCAACGTTGAACCGCCGAAGCAAACATTTCAAATTTCAGATGACTTGAGGACCGCATACACGGCGGTTCCGAAAAGGATGTTTCCCGACCTGCCTCTTGGCCGACCGGACCGCCCGCCGATCCAGGCCGCGCCTGATTTCACGATAATTCCCGGAAACTGGAACGTAACGCTGATCAAGCAGGACGATGGCATCGTTATCATCGAGGCCCCAATATCGTCGGCGTATTCGGCCAAGGTTATCGCGGAGGTAAAACGGCGATATCCCACCGCTAAGATAAAATGCGTGATCTCGACATCGGATTCGTTCCCGCATTTCGGCGGTCTTCGCGAATACGCGGCGGCCGGAATACCGATCTATGCCCTCGACCTGAATGAGCCGATAATCAGGCGCCTTTTGTGGGCTGAATACAAGTCGTATCCCGACAGTCTCGAAAAAGACCCTTCCCGGAAAAAGGTAAAGTTAAATATCGTCCGGGGCAGAACGGTGATCGGAACGGGACGTAACCAACTGGTGCTCTACCCGATCCGCAGTGAGACAGGCGAACGTATGACGATGATCTATGCTCCGCAGTTAAAATTGCTCTACGGTGCCGATCTCGTACAGCCGTTGCCGACCGGCGGTTTCTTCATGCCGCAATATCTTACCGAGCTGAGCGATGCGGCGACACGCGAAAATCTCGATGTTCAACAGATCTTCGCCATCCACTGCCGCCCAACACCGTGGAAGCAGGTGCTGGCGTTCATCGCCGAGAGCGTGAAGTGAAACCTCTTCTACGCTTCGACCAACTCGCCGGCAGGAATGGGTTCTTTCGCCGTTCTCTTGATCATTAAACCTATCGCGAACCAGACGAAGGCAATTGCACCGACGGCGAAGATCGTATCGCCGAACATCCGCATCCATCGCAGCGACTGCATGACGCTAGTCTGCATGAATTCAGGGCTGCGTGCCGACCAGTAACCTACGGAAACCGATTGATACGTCTGCATCAACCCGATAGGCAGCAGGCTGAGGAAAATTTCGAGCAGCATCCCGATATTGATCGCCCAGAACGCGAACCCAAGCAACTTGGTGTTCCACTTTCGCTCGGGCTCAATTGCCCGCATGCAAAATAGCAATAGAGCTAGTCCCAGCGTGCCGTAAACGCCATAGAGGGCCCCATGAGCATGTACCGCCGTCGTGTTCAAGCCCTGCATGTAGTAGAGAGCGATCGGCGGATTGATCATAAACCCGAAGACGCCCGCTCCGACCAGATTCCAGAAAGCGACCGCGACAAAGAAATACACGACCCACTTGTATTGTTCGAGCCATGGTTTCGCCTTTGAGTGTCGAATGTTTTCGAAAGCTTCGACTCCCACAAAGACCAGCGGAACAATTTCCAGCGCGCTGAACACCGAACCGAACGCCAGAGCCACCGTGGGCGTACCGGCGAAATAGAGATGATGCAGAGTTCCGATAATGCCGCCGCTCAAATAGATCGCACCCGACAGAAGCGAAGCCTGTGCGGCGTGCTCCGCCTGGATCACTTTTAGCCTTGCGAATAGGAACGCGATAACCACCGTCGCGAAAACTTCGAAAAATCCTTCTACCCAGAGATGCACGACCCACCAGCGCCAGTATTCGACGACGGTTAGATTCGTTCGCATTCCCCAAAAAAGTCCGGGTGCGTAGAACAGTGCGATGCCCGCTGTCGTCGCCAGATAAAGTGAAACAAGCGATCGGTTGCTGTTACCTCTTTTGAGGGCGGGAATAGCAGACCTCGCGATCAAAAATAACCATAGCAGAAGTCCGACAAACAGAGCCGCCTGCCAAACCCGGCCGAGGTCGACATATTCATAACCCTGATGCCCGAACCAGAACCACAGATCTCCGCTGCCGAGGCGGTGCATAACGCTCATCCATTGGCCGCCCATCGAGCCGAGCACGACTATCAGTAGAGCACCAAACAAGACATCGACGCCGAGTTTTTGCTTCTTTGGTTCAAAACCACAGATATAAGGAGCAATAAACAATCCCGCCGCAAGCCATGCTGTCGCGATCCAGAAGATGCCGAGTTGTGTGTGCCATGTCCGCGTAACTACGTACGGCAAATAGTCAGCGAGTGGAATCCCGTAAAGGCCGCCGCCCTCGACACCGTAATGCGCGGTTATCACGCCCATCACTATCTGGAGCAGGAATAGGAGCGAGACCACAAAGAAGTATTTGACCGTCGCCTTTTGCGAGGGAGTGAGTGTTTCGCCGATCAGCGGATCCGATTCAGGAGTATCGCTGTCTGTAGCCTCTTTTCGCCAGCCCGCGTAGAACCAGACCATCGCGCCGATGCTCGCGATCAGCATGATCACGCTAACGCCGGTCCAGACGACCGCCGAACTCGTGGGCACGTTGGCGACCAGCGGCTCCGAAGGGAAATTGCTGGTGTAAGATATCGTGTTGCCCGGCCGGTTTGCGGCGGACGCCCACGCCGTCCAGAAAAAGAAGGACGTCAATTGACGCAGCTTTACCGGGTCCGACTGAGCATCGCGCTGTATCGCGTAATCTTTGTTGCCGTTCGTGAACACATCAGAGTAGTGCTTAAGATTTTCCTCAAACGCTTTGGCTCGTATCGGGTCAACCGTGACGCGCCCTGTCGCTTCGTCGTAGGTGTTCTTTCGCATCAGGTCCTGCAAACGCTGCTTCAAGGCGGCTTGTTGCTCACTTCCCAGTGCGTCGTAACCCTTTCCAAAATCGCCCGCTGACCAGGTGTCTAAAATAAATATCGATTCGCGATGGAGATAGTCCGCTGTCCAATCGGGCGCGACATATGACCCGTGTCCCCAGATCGACCCGACCTGCATTCCGCCCATCGCCTGCCAAACGTTTTGCCCGTTCGACACTTGCTCCGCGGCTATCAAAACTGAGCCGTCCGACGAGACCACCTCTTTCGGTATCGGCGGCGCCTGCCGGAATATTTCAGTTCCTACCCAGCCTAAGATCGAAAACGATACCAAAAAGACTGCACCAAGTATGATCCAGAGTCTCTTCATTGATTTCTCCTCTTCACGATAGGGAAGTGTAGGTAGCGAGTGGTCCTACATTGTGATCAACGCCGCGCCAATAATTCAAAGCTTTTTTGGAATGCCGTCACCGGAAGAATCACGCTATCACTAAAAGAAAATTCCCAATGTGATGGACATCACACAAGGCCGGATTGGGCCGGAACTTAAGTCTTAGCTGTTGGCGTTTCGGTTAATGAGGCTGGCGACGAATCCGGCGCCGAAGCCATTGTCGATGTTTACAACGGTGACGTTTGAGGAGCAGGAATTTAGCATGCCGAGCAGGGCGGCGATGCCGCCGAATGAGGCGCCATAGCCGACGCTGGTGGGGACGGCGATCACGGGAACGCGGACGAGGCCGCCGACGACGGACGGCAACGCGCCTTCCATACCTGCTGCGACTATGACAACGCGGGCATCCTGGAGCGATTCGCGTTCGGCGAGGATTCGGTGAATGCCCGCGACACCGGCGTCCCAAATGCGCTTAACGCGATTGCCCATCGTCTCAGCAGTCAATGCGGCTTCGTCGGCGACGGGGATGTCGCTCGTGCCGGCGGTGACAATTGCGATCTCGCCCGACCCCAGTTCTGTCTTATCCCGAAAAATCCGGATCAGCTTCGCGGATTCATGCCATTCGGCGTCGGTCGCGATGTTTCGGATATCGCCGAAGACCTCTGCGGTCGTTCGGGTGATCATGACGTTCGGCGAGCGTGCGGCCAGCTTTTCAAATATACCGATCACCTGCTCGCGAGTTTTTCCCTGACCAAAAATGACCTCGGGAAAGCCCTGCCGAGACGCCCTCGCATGGTCGACACGGGCGTAGCCGATGTCTTCGAACGAAAGATTTTTGATCCGCTCGGCCGCTTGCTCGCGCGTCAATTCGCCGTCAGCATGCAGCTTAAGGATCTTTTCGATATCGGTGCTATTCATTTCCGCCAAATAATTTCCGCAGGGTCGCCAAGGTGCAAAGAAAAAATAACTTTTGCCGCGCCGAGGCTTGGTGGGAAATTCCTTCTTCAACCACAAATCTACAATAATATGTCGCCGAAATAAAAAAGGGGCGGAATTGCGCACCGCCCTTGGAGAAGAAGAAAAAGGAATATGAGTCAGACGAACAGGCCGACGTATCTATGACGGCGGCAAAGCTGGATGAAATAGCATCCCCTGCTCGCTTTCGATCAGTGTCATCATGATCCGATGGTAGAGGTGATACAAAGCTTCCGTGTCGCCTCCTTTAAGATCGCGGCCTTTTCGCCATGTTATATCCGATCAGATACCGTTTCATTTCCGCCCTCGCTCGTTCTCAACCTGTAATGCGTTTAGCTTCGACAAAAAGTATCAGCGGGATTCAAAAAAGTTCGCTTTATTTAGCTGGCGGCAGTCGATACAATTTCTTTAACGAGATATGGAATTGACCGTCGCCATTACCGGAGCCTCCGGAACGATCTACGCCCATCGCACGCTGCAGCTCCTGGCTGCAAGCGGTGTGGTCGAGACGATTCACCTAATAATGTCTGATACTGCCGTGATTGTCGCTCAGGTGGAGATGGGCTCGAATCTTCGCGAACCGAACTTGTTCAAGATCAATGAATGGTTGGGCTTAGACGCGGATTCGAAGGTGGTCCGCCTTTGGCATCTCAACAATTTTGCGGCGAAACCTTCATCGGGCTCGAACAAACAGGGGGGCATGATCGTAGTTCCTTGTTCTATGGGCACGATGGGAGCGATCGCCTCCGGGGCCGCGACCAATTTGATTCACCGAGCTGCCGACGTCTGCCTTAAGGAGCGGCGGCGGCTCGTTTTGGTTCCTCGCGAAACCCCATACAATGCCATCCATTTGGAAAATATGCTTCGTTTGACTCATGCGGGCGCGACAATTTTACCGGCCAGCCCCGGCTTCTATCACCGCCCCCAGAGCATCGAAGAACTTACAGATCATCTCTGTTTCCGGATCCTGGACCAATTCGATGTCCCGCATGCGAAAAACACACAGTGGACAGGTGAAGAGGTAAGTGATTGAGCGTGTGGGGTTTATCGGATGAATACTGTCGAGAGATTTTCAGATCGGATCGAAAACTACGTCAGATATCGCCCCGGCTATCCGCCCGAGGTTTTAGACCTTTTTAGAAATGATCTGGGCTTGGAAAAAGATTCGATCGTCGCCGACATTGGTTCCGGCACGGGCATCTCAACCAAGGTCTTTTTGGAGAATGGCAATGTCGTCTTCGGAGTCGAGCCGAACGATGGGATGCGGGTTGCCGCCGAGCAGTACCTCGCTGCGTTTCCGTCTTTTCGCAGCATAAAGGGAACCGCCGAGAATACCGGCCTAAATGAGGCCTCGGTTGACTTTGTCGTGTCGGCCCAGGCGTTTCACTGGTTCGACCAAGCCGCCGCGAGGCAGGAGTTTGTATGGATCTTGAAACCTAGCGGCATTGTCGCCCTGATCTGGAACCAGCGTCAGGTCGACACCACGCCGTTCCTTATCGAATACGAGAAGTTTCTTCTGAAATACGCAAATGACTACGAGCAGGTTCGTCATGAAAACGTTAATGAAGAGGCTCTCGGTTCGTTTTTTGGCAAATCGTTCTCGCAGAAGGCTTTCAAAAACGTACAGATACTGGATTTCGATGGGTTAAAGGGCAGGGTGCTGTCATCCTCCTATATGCCCGCTGAGCCCGATCCGCGTTTTCTGCGGATGGTCAGCGAATTGGAAACGCTGTTTGCCAAACACGCCGAAAACGATAAAATTGAGGTTTTGTATGACACGATCGTTAATTGGTCGTCGATCTGATCTATGGCAGTAAAAGCAGAAGTAACCCCTGAAACCCGCACAATCACCGTTGCCCATTCACCTGATTCGGACGACGCATTTATGTTCTATGGGCTTGCCACAAACAAGCTCGAAACCGATGGACTAAAGTTTGAACACACGCTAAAGGACATTCAGACGCTGAACGAGGACGCCAAGAATGGCGTTTATGACGTGACGGCTATCTCGTTTCACGCTTATGCCTATATTTCCGATAAATACGCGCTTCTTCCGCACGGAGCGAGCATCGGCGATAAATACGGCCCGATCCTGGTAGCAAAGGAGCCGCGGGACCCAGAAGAGATCGCGAAGATGAAGATCGCTGTTCCGGGAGAATTGACGAGTGCGTTTCTGGCCTTGCGGATCTACAACCCTGACTTCAAATACGTCGTCGTTCCCTTCGACGAGATCATCGAAACCGTGCAAAAAGGCGAGGTCGATGCCGGCCTGCTTATCCACGAGGGCCAGCTTTTCTATAAGCAAATGGGCCTCGATAAGGTACTCGATCTCGGCGAATGGTGGCATGAAAAAACCGGCCTGCCGCTCCCGATGGGCGGAAATGTTATCAGGCGTGATCTGGGCGAAGACCTGATGAAACAGGTATCGAAGCACCTCCACCAAAGCATCGTTTTTTCGATGGAAAACCGCGAGGACGCTCTGGCGTACGCAATGCAGTTTGCCCGCGATATGCAGCCGGAGCTGGCCGACCGCTTCGTCGCGATGTGGGTCAACGACCTAACATTGGATTACGGTGACCGAGGCCGCGAGGCCGTACGACGCCTGCTCGACGAAGGATTTGAAAAAGGGATCATTCCGAATAAGGTCAACGTGGATTTCGTGGAGTAGACCGCCCGGCACTCTAAAATTGGCAGCGAGTAGAACAGACCCAGACGGTCTGTTCTACTTTTTTGAGGATAAAAGGTCAACTTTTATTTCTATTCCTGCATCTATTTGAAAGAACTTAAAGGGTAGTCTAACGATGAAAAAATTGATCTTCTTCTTATTTTTGATCTGCGGCTTTGGGGTTGGGGCATTTGGCCAGGAATCGACCCTACAAAAGGTTCCTCTCAGCCAAGCGGAGATCGACAAGATCCTTGCAAAGGTCGCCCTGAACGAAACTCATTTTCGGCAAGCTCTAACGAACTATAATTTTTCGCGGAGTGCCACGATCCAGACCGTCGGGATCGGTGGAAATATCACCGGCACATACCGGCGTGATTCCGACATGAACATCACGCCGGAAGGAACCCGATTGGAGAAGATCACGTTTTTCCCGGTCGATACGCTTACAGAGGTGAGTATAACCCCGCAGGACCTCGAAGATCTGGGAGGGGTTAACCCGTTCGCGATCGAGCCGGATTCGGTTCCCAAATACAACTTTACCTATATGGGTAAGGACCATATCGACGAGCTAAACCTTTGGGTTTTCGATGTTGCGCCAAAGGTGATGCCCGATCCGAAAAAGATCAATGACCGAATGTTTCAGGGCCGCATCTGGGTCGATGTCGACGACCTTACCATCGTCAAATCGAAGGGTAAAGGCGTTCCGGAAACGAAAAACAACAAATATCCGATCATAGAGACGTACCGCGAAAATATCGACGGTAAGTATTGGTTCCCGGCATTCGCCAGCTCCGATGACGAAGTTGTATTTGGCAGCGGGCAAGTCGTTAAGTTTCGCGTTCGGATAAAATTCAACGCCTACAAACTAGGCCACACTGATGTCCGCATTATCGGCGAGGACGAAGCGGTGCCTGATGCGAGTCCGTCGCCCACTCCGACACCCAAGAAGCCTTAAGCGGTTTCTAAGACTAAGGGCGATAGTTCGATATCGCTCTTGTCTATTGCCATCCACCATGCGAGCCAACGACGAGCCGATAGATCATCGGTGTATTGGCGAGTAAGATCGTGACCCATGTGCGACGCCTGCCAATGTCTTCTGCGAGATAAAATACACGCGGGGGGAAGTACACGAGAAGGGCAAGAGCACAGATAAACAAAATTCTGCCGAAAAACTCTGAGACGCCCGAGACAAGACCGCTCCATCCTATTGTCAACATGTTCCACACAAGCTGGTAAAAGATCATATTGAGGAAAATACAAATATCTCCGAGCGTCTCGGAGGCCGGGCTTTTGAGAAATTGCAGCCTCGGATCTTTTTTCGGCGGCACGAAATAGCGATACACGATAACGGTTTGCACGATGGTAAGTACCATCCCGCCTACGATGATCAAACCAGCGATCCCGCCGCCGGGTTCATCATCGCCGTACACGAGCTGTTGGGCGAAAGCGTTGATGACGCAAAAGACGATCAGATTAAGAGAAAGATAGAGGATAGGGTTGAACAGACAGCCTCCGAAAAAGGTATCGGTGCGATCGAAGTCCTTTCCCGCAAGCTGGAGGCGATGGTGAAAAGGCCAGCGTTTTAATATCGAGCCAAGCGGAGGCAGAACGAAAAGCCCAAGGCTGAATATTAGGATCACTACCTCGGATAAGAAGTCTCCCGCGAACGCCGACCGAAAGAAATATGCGAATCGCCCAAGCAAGAAGCGCGTAAGGAAGAGATTCAAAACGAAAACCACAACGTCAAGTAATAGTCCACGATTCGAACGAAGGAATAGATTCGCCGGATGGTATTTCGGCAGGAAAGGGCTTTCGGGGTCGGTTTTCTTTTTTGCGGTCATCGCCTAAAAGAAAAATATTCGTATTAATACGGGTAAATTAGCAAGCAGGATCATCACCCAGGTCCTCCATCGTCCGCCGTCGTCGGCGAGATAATAGATCCGTGGCGGGATGTAGATGAGTGCCGCGCAAAAAAGGAATTGAAACAGGCGTCCGACGATATTGTGGATATCGTTAGGCAGATCGTTCATCAGCAGGCCCCAGAAGGCCTGGTACAGGATCACGTTCGTAAAAATGCAAAGATCGGCGAGCGCCTCGGATACAAACCGAAGCCGGGTCGGTTTACGGCCGGTCGTATCTACAAAGAAGTGACAGAAGGTAAAGATCGGGTAGATGAACAGAGATACGATGCCGAGCATGACGATCGCCAGAGAAAATACCGAGAAGATCGAATTCTTGCCGATGTCATCAAGCAGGTCGCCGCGGGTTTCATACATCGCGAGGATGAAGATCGCGTTGAGGATGAACTGGCCTCCGAGGATTATCTTGAGAAGAGTTGGGAATGCTTCGCGAGCCGCATCCTCGTATTCGGACGGTTTGAACCGGTTGCCCGCGAAGAATTTCAAAAACGCGGCGATCCCCGGAAGGACGCAGATCGACGCTATGTAAAAAAAGGTCGTGATCTCCGCGACGGGTTCCTTTGCTCGCCGCGCCGCGAAAACGGTTGAAAGCCGTCCCGAAAGTACAGTCATCAAAAGCGTATTCACGATCAGGACGACAACATCCAAGATGATGCCGCGATTGATCCGCGCAAAGATTTCTTTTGGGCAGAACATTGTGCGTTAGTCAGCGGCCAATTCGGCGGCGATCGCTTGGCGCGTTTCGACGAGAAGCTCCGTTAGATCTTTAAGTCCGTTCTCGTCTTTTGTTTCGATAGGTGGAAGCAGCACCATTTCTACAATGCCCGAATACGCAACGCCCGCTCGCTTGCCCATCATCCAGTCAGTATTTTTGATCGCGACGGGAACTATCGGAGCGTCGGTTTGAACCGCGAGGTGAAAAGCTCCTTTTTTGAATGGCAGAAGCTCGCCGGGCATCGCGCGGGTGCCTTCGACAAACACGCCGAACGAAGATCCGCCGTCCATTACCTTTCGGGCTTTTGTCATCGACCAGATCGCCTTTTCCGGATCGGAGCGGTCGATAGCGATGATGTTGACGAAATTTAATCCCTGCCCCAGCACCGGAACTTTCAACAGTTCTTTTTTCGCAACCAAACCCATTCGACGGCCCGAGTAGAAAAATAGCGTTGCGGTGTCGAGATACGACCGGTGATTCGAGATGAAAACGTAGGAGCGGGCGGGTTCGAGATTTTCCAGACCCTTTACTTCGACATGTGCGCCCGCGGCCCGCAGCCAAACTGCCGCTCCCCATTTCGCGAGTGGATACAGCCAGATACGCCGGCGGATGATCCACAAAAATAGCAGGGCCGGCGTTGCGATAAACAAAAGCAGCACTCCGGCGACAATCCAGCACCACCAATATCGAAGTTTTCCCGCAATCCGCGATTTGCTAGACTCTCTGACAGGAAAAGTCAGCTTTTTGTTTTTCCTGATCGCCTCGTTCCAAGATTCTTTCATTACAGTCGGGGATAGAAGAAGATTATGCGTATTTCAGTACGAATCCGTAAATTACGAGGGTTGGAATTATTGCTTTGTGCGGCTGTGATCGCGTCGGCGATCGTCGGAGCGCATGCTCAGGTTCCATCGCCTCAGTTGGTACTAGGTTTTCATCCGGCCGACGACAAAACGATCGCGGACTGGAAACAGATCACCGACTATTTTGCCAAGCTCGACAAGGCCAGCCCGAAGGTTCTGGTCAAAGAGATAGGAAGATCGACCCTGGGCAAACCGCTGATCGTCGCTTTTATTTCCTCGGCGGACAATATTAAAAATCTCTCGCGGTATCGGTCGATCAGCTCGTCGCTTGCGAATCCATCCGCCATGGTCGCCCATCTAAATCCGGATGAACTCATTCGCGAAGGCAAGACGATCGTTGCCATTTCTTGTTCGATCCACTCGACGGAGATCGTGGCGTCTCAGATGTCGATGAACCTTGCATACGAACTCGCGACGGCCACCGACGCGGGCACGAAAGAAATTCTCGACAATACGATCCTCCTTCTTATCCCAAGCCCAAATCCCGACGGCATTCAGATCGTCGCTGATTGGTATCGGAAGACGCTCGGAACTAAATACGAAGGAACGTCGCCGCCCGAGCTCTATCATTTCTATGCGGGACACGATGACAATCGCGACTGGTTCATGATGAACCTCAAAGAGACGCAGGCGATCACGAGATTCTTTTGGAAAGAATGGTATCCGCAGATCG
>JBDTZW010000370.1:0-16336 GCA_040004905.1 Acidobacteriota bacterium | reverse complement strand
GTGCGCTTTTCTCGATATGACGTGACTTTCTCACCCAGTGGGTCGAGGGTTTCTAACCTGCTAACTACCTAACCAGAACACGCCGCATTTGGACACGGCGCTCCTCGCGGCGTACCCTGACAGCCTCCGGGTAATGCTCGCGTTTTCGGCTCTATTCTCGGGGCACCCCTTATTATTCTTTACACCGGCGACTTAAAACCGCTCTGTGTATAATCGAAAAATGTTCATAGGTCATTTTGCGGTCGCATTCGGACTAAAGCGCGTTGCTCCGCGCACGAACTTGGGTTGGTTGGTCGCGGCGGTCGCGTTCCTGGATCTGCTGTGGCCGATCTTTGTTCTTCTCGGGCTTGAGCGGGTTGAGATCGAGCCGGGCAACACAGCTTTCACCCCGCTCAATTTTGTGTCATATCCTTACTCGCACAGCCTGCTGATGGCAGCGGTCTGGGCGGTGGTTTTCGGGGGGATCTATTTTGCGGTTTCCAGGTATAAGATCGGTGCGATCGCGGTGGCGGTCGGCGTGATCAGTCACTGGTTTCTCGACTGGGTGGTCCATCGGCCGGACCTGCCGTTATATCCGGGCGGTGTCGGTGTGTACGGCCTGCGGTTGTGGGATTCGGTTCCCGGGACGCTGGTTTTGGAAGGGTTGATGTTTGCCGTCGGTCTGTGGATCTACCTGCTCTCGACGCGGGCCCGTGACCAGCAGGGCTCCGTTGTGTTGTGGGTATTTGTAGCGGTGCTGTTGGCAAGTTACGCGGCAAGTTCGTTCGGCCCGCCGCCACCGAACGTGTCGGCAGTGGCCGCCTTTGCCCCGTTTGCTTGGCTTTTCGTGGGCCTGACGGCATGGGCGGACAAGCATCGGGACGTTATTGAATAACGGACAGGGAACGCGCGTTTTCGGTTCGTCCACCTTTAAGTGGAACTTCTATTTGCCGAGAAAAGTGCCGCAAGATCTATGTTGTCTGCCGTAAAAAACTGGTTCGTATGCGGACACCGATATTTGTTGCCCTGCATATAGACGATCTCGGACGGAAGTTCACTCCCCGCGAAGACGTCTTTGACCAGTCTCTTGTTCAAACCTTTGTCTTCGAGTTCTAACGTCAGGTGAACAGAATGCGGCTGGCCGCATTGATCGCAAAAAATATAGACGTTATAGCTCGGCACGCGGCGACCATACGACGAATAAACAACAAAATATGTAACCGGCGTTACATTTTCAGTTAGGAATTTGAATCTTCGTCCTGAATGTCCGTCCGCGGTGCTTAAACCGGGATCAAAGTCCCGGAAGCGTTTGCCGTTAATGCCCGCCCGTAATAAAATCACTCTTTTGATCTAACTTCTTTATTATCAGTGAGGAATAACAATGGCTGGACGAAATAAGATCACCGTGGTGGGCGCCGGAAATGTGGGAGCTACCGCCGCACACTGGATCGCGAGCAAAGAGCTCGCGGATGTCGTATTAGTGGATATTGTAGAGGGCACGCCGCAGGGCAAGTCGCTCGACCTGGCTCAGGCGGCTCCTATCGACGGCTTTGACGTCAAATTAGTCGGTGCCAATTCGTATGAGGAGACAGCTAACTCCGATGTTGTGATAATCACCGCCGGCCTGCCGCGCACGCCGGGCATGAGCCGCGACGACCTTCTCAAGACCAACTCGGACATCGTGGGCGCCGTTACGGAACAGGTCGCAAAATATTCCGCTAACGCATTTCTTATTGTCGTTTCGAATCCGCTCGATGCTATGACGCAAGTGGCATTCAAGCGGTCGGGATTTCCCAAGAATCGGGTGATGGGCATGGCCGGCGTGCTCGATTCGGCCCGAATGCGCTGCTTTCTCGCCGAGGCTCTGAACGTCTCCGTAGAGAATGTGACAGCGTTCGTACTGGGCGGCCACGGCGACACCATGGTACCGCTGCCGCGTTATTCCACCTGTGCCGGCATCCCGATCACCGAACTTCTGCCTGCTGACCAGATCGACGCTATTATCAAACGCACCGCAAATGGCGGCGCCGAGATCGTCGGCCTGCTCAAGACCGGCTCTGCGTATTATGCGCCTAGCTTAGGGGCCGTCGAGATGGCTGAAGCGATCCTTAAAGACAAGAAAAAGATCCTCCCCTGTGCCGTCTACCTCGAGGGCGAATACGGCATCAACAACCTCTTTGTCGGCGTGCCCGTTAAGCTCGGCAAAAACGGCATCGAGCAGATAATCGAGATCAGCCTTACCAACGAGGAACGCGTCGCCCTGCAAAAGAGTGCCGGCGCCGTTCAGGAACTTATCGACGTGCTCGGAATTTAGTTGCCAGGCACGAAAATTTGCAGTAATCTTGGGAGGCCTTTCGGGGCCTTCTTTCTTTTTCCTAATCTGTCAAATTGATCGAACCGGTCAATCAGCCTGACACGATCTGACGATTTCAGACCGTCCCTAATAGTTCCTAAGCCTCTTTATTTTCTCCACTTAGACTGCTGGCACGTTTCTTGTAAAAGAATTGCGGCGACACATATGCCGTCACGACAGCTTGCTGACTGCCCGGCTCGTGACGCAGGAGCAAAAATAGATGAATTTACCACTTACCAGATTGTTAACGAGACAGACAGTGTCACTGGCACTTCTGCTTTCGTTAATTATCACGAACGCGTTCGCCGTTCTGCCCGTCTCGGGTGCGAACCGTGCGATGTCCGCTTCAACAGCGTTGACGATCTACACCACCGATTTGACGCAGCTTGGCCGTGAAGGAAGCCTGCGTGAAAACCTAAGCTTTGACAAGGAAACGAATAGCCTGGTCGAGGTGTTAGAGAAAGGTGGAAGCCGTCAGCCTGTTTTGGTGGATGAATCCGGTGACTGCGCGTCGTTGATCGTCGAGCAGCTTGCAATTCGGGTCGCCAAAGGCGATGTTCCAGACGGCCTAAAAGACAAAAAGGTCGTTAGGCTGCTGAGCAAAGTCATTTCCTCGCGGACGCATTCCGCTGAGGAAAATGTCGCCATTGTTAACGTGATCATCGATCAGGCGATATCTTCAAAGGGAAAAACGATCCTTTTCATCGACGAACTCGCCAATTTTATCGACGCTGCTTCGAGCAAACTCGCCGCAGCGATAGCTGATGGAAAGATCACTGTCATCGGCGGCAGCTCCAAGGCGTATTATATAGATCGCATTGAAAGCTCCGATGCGGTCAATCGCCTGTTCGTAGCAATAAACGTCAGTTCTACAGACGCCGGCTCCGCGGCTGAGACAGCCGACAGCTCCAAAAACGAATCTTCGGATTATAAAGGCGATAACGTCTCGCCCGACCTTCGCGACATGATGGCGAAGGACCCAAGCGGACGGATGCGAGTGGACGTGATCCTGCAGGCCAAGGACGCCGACAATGGAGCATTTAGATCGATGCTCGCCGACGGTCAAGCCCGCATCAAGAGCCGCATCGGAAGGGACGAAACACTGCTCGTAAACCTACCGCTTTCAGCCCTTCAGACGCTTTCAACGAGCGGAATGATCAATTACGTCTCGCCGAATCGGCCGACAACGACCACCGGTCACGTCGAAGACACAACGGGCACAACACTCGTGCGTTCGCAGGCCGCAACTTCGACGAGGGCCGCATACACGCTAAACGGAACCGGTGTCGGCATCGCCGTTCTCGACTCCGGCATCTACGCCTCGCATAACGCCTTCAAAAACGCGAGCGGTGTGTCGCGGATCGTTGCAAATGTAAACTTCACGACCTCGACTTCGACCAACGACGTTTACGGCCACGGCACTCATGTCGCTGGAATCGCCGCCGGCAACGCCAGCAACAGCAGCGGAGCCTACCGCGGTGTTGCTCCTAACGCCAACATCGTAAGTGTCAAAGTTCTCAACGACAGCGGACACGGACAAACCTCATGGCTTCTCAACGGTCTCGATTGGGTTCTGCAGAATAAGGCGACCTACAACATCCGCGTGGTCAATCTCAGCCTGGGAACAACCGCGGTCGACAGCTATTCGAACGACCCCGTCTGCCTCAAGGTGAAAGCCCTGGTAAACGCGGGCATCGTCGTGATCGCTGCCGCCGGCAACCTCGGCAAAACTAACACCGGCTCTAAGATCTACGGTCAGATCCACTCGCCGGGCAATAGCCCCTACGTGATCACGGTCGGAGCTACAAATTCGTTCGGTACTAACGCGAGAAATGACGATAATATCGCCAGCTTCAGCTCGCACGGACCAACACGAAGCTTCTATACGAAGACTACCGGCGGACGGGTCTATGACAACGTCGTCAAGCCTGACCTCGTCGCACCTGGTAACAAGATTGTCTCGAGCAAGGCTCTCAACAATGTTCTGGCTCTGGCAAATCCGCTACTGGCTTTGCCGCTTGGCCTGCTCGAATCGAACATCGACGCGATGATGTATATGAGCGGAACCTCGATGGCCTCACCGGCCGTCGCTGGAGCCGCCGCACTTCTCGTACAGGATAATCCGAACCTTACCCCAGGTATGGTCAAGATGATCCTCGAATATTCCGCACAGCCCGTTGCCGGTGCGAATATGCTCGAACAGGGAGCTGGTCAACTAAACATCGAGGGTGCCATTCGACTCACGAACTCGTTGAGATCTGATCTCGACTTTCAGGCACTTGCGGCAAGAGGTACAACCTTAGTTCCTGCGGGATGGGTCGCCCCGACTCCTTCAACGACGATCGGCGGTTATTCTTTCCCGTGGTCGCAGTTAGTACTTACTAATCAATCGTACGTAACAGGCCAGAGCCTGATCACGCAGTTTCAACCGGCGTATAAACGTGAATACGCGTTTAGCGACGGCGTTCTTGTTAGTGACACAGTTCAGTCGCTGAATACGACGACATATTTCACGACCGGATTGGCGCTAAATTCGAATGTGATACTTAGTAACGGTGGTGCCGGCGGCAGCGGCTCCGTGTTTCTCGGCCCGGGCGTCCTCGTGGGCGACGGCGTTCTTGTTGGTGATGGTGTGCTGGTCGGTGACGGCGTTCTCGTAGGAGACGGCGTACTGGTTGGCGATGGCGTGTTGGTCGGCGACGGTGTTTTGGTCGGTGACAGCGTTCTTCTGGGTGATGACACACCCGGCATGGAGTAAGAACTTCATAGCATTCAAATAAAAAAGGAGAAAAAGAAAATGCTGCTACAAACATCAACCAAGATCGACCGCTCATACGACATCCCCCACGCCGCTCTCCTAACGATGGCGCCGGACATGTCCCGGACATTCGAACTGAAGAGCTACGACGAAGGCGAAGTCCTGGCCTTCCTAAACGTTCGCCCGGTACACACCGTCGTCATGACAAGCTTTGTGCTAGACAATGGTATCGAAAGTGAATTGAACCGAGGTAAATTCTACGGATACCGAAGCGAAGACGGACAGCTCGAAGGCGTCGCGCTGATCGGCCACTCCACGCTCGTCGAAGCCCGTTCATCTGAGGCGCTCAAAGCCCTGGCATTTGCCGCCCGGACTTCGACGACACCTATTCATTTGATCATGTCGAGCGGTGAAACGGCCGAGGAATTCTGGAGTTTTTACGGCGACGGTTTTCATGAGCCGCGATTGACCTGCACCGAATTCCTCTTCGAGGTCAACTTCCCCTTTATGGTTCCGAAGTGTGACTGGGAAGTAAGAAAGGCGGAGTCAAATGAACTGACAGACATCGCCGAAGCCCAAGCCGCTATTGCCTTTATGGAAAGCGGTGTCGACCCGATGCTAAAGGACCGCGAAGGATTTATGAACCGTGTCCTGCGAAGGATCGAACAGAATCGCGTTTTCGTGGTCTACGAAGGCGACAAGATGGTCTTCAAAGCCGATATCATCGCTGAAACCGCTGAAGTGATCTATCTTGAGGGCGTTTACGTCGCTCCCGAATATCGCGGCAAAGGCGTCGGATCGAGCTGTCTCGCAAAACTAACCTTGAATCTGCTAAAACGGGTCCAAAACGTTTGCCTGCTGAGCAATATCAATTTTATTGACGCTCATATGTCATACGTAAAGGCCGGCTTCAAGCACACCGATTCCTGCACGACGATTTTTGCATAAACTAAGGAAACAGTGGACAAATTCCGTTGTTTTGCGACATAATCCAAGTGCAGGTTCCCTCCGGCCTGCACTTTTCTTTTTACACGCCGCACCGGAACAGATTCAGACGCATGTATCAAATTTGCCGCTCCTAGAAACGGACCGGCATGTCCCGCTTTTTAGAATTTTTATGGACCGCCAGAAGCTCACCAAAATCTACATGACGTTCGTTGTCATCGTCGGTGTGGTCTGCCTCGGCACGGCGTCGGCGTACCTTCCTGTTGACAATCTGGATATTTATTTCGCTCTACTTGCCGCGTTCACTATCGGGGTCGGTTCGCGAATTACAATTCAAATCCCTCGCTTCAAATCGCATATTTCGGTTTCCGATACCTTCATTTTTTTGGCTCTCCTCCTTTACGGAGGAGAAGCGGCGATCATTCTATCGGCCGTTGAAGCTCTCTGCTCCTCGTGGCGTTTCTGCAATAAGAAGATCACGGTAGTTTTCAATGCGTCGGTCATGGCGATCTCAACGACGACCGTCGTGTTGACCTTGAAGGCATTCGGCCTTTATTCCGAGAGCCAGCTTCACGGCTTCGGGCCAAACCTTTCGAAATTCTTTATCGCCCTGTCCCTAATGGCGGTTGCGCAGTTCATTGTGAATACCTCGGTCGCATCCATTTATGATTCGATCAAGAGCTCTATCCCCTTGTTGGAAACATGGACGAACAAATACGTTTGGACCTTCCTCACGTATTTCATTGGAGCTACCAGTGCCGGACTCCTCGTGCAACTGGCTGCTTCGATCGGATTTGGGATCATTATAGCCACGTTTCCGGTCATCCTCTTCGTGTTCCTAACATACAGGATGTATTTGCAGAACATCGAGATGTCGATCGGACAGGCTGAGCAGGCAGAGGAACATGCCGCCGTTCTCAAGAACCAGTCGGACGCCTTGCGGGAATCTGAAGAGCGTTTCCGGAGCGCTTTTGATCACGCTCCGATCGGCATCGCGCTCCTCTCCGCGGCCGGTAAATGGTTAAAGGTCAATCACGCCTTGTGCTCGATCCTAGGTTACCGCGAAGACGAGTTTCTCTCGACCGATCTCGATACGGTTCTTTTTCCGGAGGACCAGGGGCGAACGACCTCGAAGATTCGCGAGGTCCTCGCTGGAAATGTCGCCAGTTGGCAAGAGGAGCAGCGATATCTTCATAAAAGCGGCCGGACCGTTTGGACGTCTTGGAGTGTTTCCTCGGCGGGGCAAACCGGAGCCCACCCGACAAATCTTATTCTGCAATTGCAGGACATCACCGATAAAAAGTTAGCGGAAGAAAAACTCCAGCACGATGCGACTCACGATGCCCTCACCGGCCTGCCCAACCGAGCCCTTTTAATGGGAAAGCTATCCGAGGCTCTGGTCAAGATCAGCTCCAAACCCGGTTATCGCGTATGCGTATTGTTCGTCGACGTCGACCGGTTCAAATATGTGAATGACAGTCTGGGACATGTCATCGGCGATCAGCTTTTGATCAAAATTTCGCAAAGGTTAAGCGAGTGCTTGCGGCCTTCGGACATGGTCGCACGATTGGGCGGCGACGAATTCATGATCCTGGTGGAGGGCAATTACGAAGTCCCCGAAACGGTCGCAATCGCCGAAAGAATCCAGAAGAAATTTGGTATCCCCTTTGAACTGCAGGGCAACGAGATCTATAGTTCAGCGAGTATCGGTATCCTTCATGCTTCGGACAAACACCTGACGTCGGAAGACATTATGCGCGACGCTGACACAGCTATGTATCAGGCGAAGCGGGCAGGTAAAGCGCGCCATGAAATATTCGACGAGGGTATGCATACGGCGGCTATCGAGACACTCCAACTCGAGACCGACCTTCGCCGCTCTATCGAACGAGAAGAGCTGTCTGTCGAATATCAGCTCATATTCTCGCTGTCAACTGGATTCATCGGAGGTGTCCATGCGCTGCCTCGCTGGGACCATCCGCGACTGGGCACCGTGTCGCGCCGAAAATTTATCGATCTTGCTGAAGAGATCGGAATTATCCAGCAACTCGGAAAACTCTTTCTTAGAAAGGCGTGTAAAGAGATCCGAAATATTCAGCTCGAGCGCCCGAGTGAGCCACGACTGGTCCTTTGCGCAAACCTTATGTCCAGTCAGTTGGTCCAAAAAGATCTTCTGGAAAATATACAGAAGATACTGGCAGACGCGGATTTCTCTCCAAATGATCTGAGTCTCGAGATCACGGATTCTGTTTTTTTTGAACAGCCGCAAAAGGCTGTCGACCTTTTATTCCGCATTCGAAATCTGGGTATCGAGCTTAAGGTCGGCAATTTCGGCACTGGTTATTCAAATTTGAATTATCTGACCCAACTCCCCGTTTCAAGCTTAAAGATAGACCGAAATTTTGTTCGCATGATCGGGCAACCCGAGGAACGGGGGGACCTCGTGCGCGCTGTTGCCATGCTTGCGAGAAATCTGCATCTCAAAGTGATCGCGGAAGGCGTAGAAACGCTCGAACAGCTTCATGAGTTAAAGCTCCTTGGTTGCGACAGCGCTCAGGGAGGACTCTTCGGGGAACCAATGAATGCCGTACAGCTGAAGGCTTTTATTGATGGAAAAGTACGGCCTCAAATACCTAGTACCGGCTTTTATGGCGTACCGGTCGCTCCTCTAGTTCAATAAACCCGGTATCTAGCGAAGAGTTCTCAAATTGACCTACGGGTTCCAAAGTCCGACAATGGCGACTGAAGAAATATGTACCGGCGCCCAAAATTTCTGGAAGTTTTACTTCGCGTCCGTGAAGAGATGGCTCGCGATGCCGATTATGATGCCGACCGCTTCGCTGAGATGGTCCGTTCCGGCGTTCGAAATAAAGGAGCAACGGCCTACTCGCTGATCGATGAGCCGGAAGAGAACGTCCGACGTCCGCGAACGGACAAGCCCCGGTCGTGACCCGTTCGACAAAGATCTTGTTCACCGAATATTTTTGATGAAGCGATATATTCTCTCGTGCCTGCTGGTCACCTCGATCGTAGCGGTTGCGGGCGTTTTCTTTTTTCAGGATTATTGGATCCATCGATACGACGGGTTGATCGCCCGGCAGGCGTCTGTCTATCGGCTCGATGAGCGTCTGGTTTGGAGCGTGATCTATGAAGAGACGTACTTTCGACCATGGAAGGTCGGCGCGGCGGACGAGGTAGGCCTGATGCAGGTGACGCCCCTTGTTGCGCGCGACTGGGCCAAAGAAACCGGCTTTAAGGAATTTGAGCGTGAGGCGGCCGAAAATTCAGCGTCGTTCCTGAGTGACCCGGAACGAAACATACAGATCGGCAGCTGGTATCTGGAAAAACTTCGGGAAAAATATCGCGGTCATCCTGCGGAGACCTCGATGACCCTTGCTGCATATAACGCCGGCCCAAGCCGCGTAGGCGAATGGACGCGCGACGCTGATCTGGCTTCGCTTTCGGAAAACGACTTTGTCGAGCGCATCGGCATCTCGTCTACCAAAGCCTATGTGACCTCGATCCTCACTCGATACCGGAATTCGCAACCCAAAAGCTGAACGATTTAACGTAGGAGATCCAGATGAGAATATTCGCCGCCGATCATGTCTTGCCGATCTCATCCGCTCCGATCAAGAAAGGCGCGATAGCAGTGGAAGGACTCCAGATCGCGGCGGTCGGCGAGGCAGAAGCGCTGAAGCTGCGATTTCCAAACGCCGTATTCAAGGATTTTGGCGAGGCAGCGATCATCCCCGGTTTCGTAAACTGCCATTCGCACCTTGAGATAACGGCGATGCGCGGCCTGCTTGATCATGTCGAGAATGATTTTTCGGCATGGCTTCTCGCTCTGAACGCGGCTCGACAACGAATGTCGAATGAAGAGTTAGAGGTATCCGCGGTGGCAGGAGCCATCGAAGGCGCCCGAGCGGGAATAACGTGTTTCGGCGACATAGGACGATTCGGAAAGGCTGGACTCGAGGCTTTGAAGGCGACGGGCCTTCGCGGGATCGTGTTCCAGGAAACTGAGTTCTCGCCTGATGACCGCACTGTCGACGAAGACCTTGCCAAACTTCAGAATAAGTTTTTCGAGCTTCGCGACAACTCCGATCGCCTTGTCAAGGTCGGGATCTCTCCCCATTCTCCCTATACAGTCGGAGCCAAACTCTTTGAAGGGATTGCCGACTTCGCCTTAACTGAAAATATAAAGATCACGATCCATGCAGCCGAGTCCGAGGAAGAACGCTCTTTCATGGAGGACGGAGAAGGATTTTGGATCGACATCTATAAAAAGTTCGGACTCGAGCGTCATAGTCCGAAATGTACATCGATCGAATTTCTCGAACGAACGGGAATTCTCGGAACAAAACCGCTCCTTGCACACTGCGTGACGGTCTATGACAGCGATATTGAATTAATCAGGGCCTCCGGTTCGACGATCGCTCACTGCCCGAAATCGAACGCAAAATTCGGACATGGATGGGCACCTCTGGAACGATTCCTAAAAGCGCGTATCTCAGTAGGACTCGGCAGTGACTCTGTTGCAAGTAACAACACGTGCGATCTGCTCGAGGAATCACGCTTCGCCGCATTCGTCTCGCGAAATCACGGGGACAGCGATGGCTTCATTTCTGCGCGGGACGCCCTGGAACTGGCAACTCTCGGCGGAGCTAAAGCTTTAGGACTGGAACGCGAGATCGGCTCCCTGCAAGCAGGCAAGCAAGCTGATATTGCGGTGATCTCGCTCTCGCGGATCTCACAGCAGCCGGTTAGCGACATCCAAGCCGCACTCGTTTTTTCATCGAGCGCTCAAGACGTGATAATGACGATGGTTGCAGGCCGAAAGATCTTTGCCGCCGGGCAGATCATCGCGACGGACGAAAAGCAGATATCCAAAGCCCTTCGCAAGATCGGACAGAAACTATCCGCCTAATTTCATTGCTGGCTTACTTCATATTCAGGTTTCGGAACTCCCATCAACCAGTGATCGAACCAGCCGACAATGTGTTCGAGTCGCTCGATCCGGTGCCAGGGCTGACCTGACCGCGATAACTCGTGCGATTCGTTCGGAAAGCGGATCATCACGGTTGGAACCTTCCGATATTTGAGAGCTCGAAACATCTGCTCGCCCCCAGCACTTGGCGGAGTTCTATAATCCGCTTCGCCGAGGACGAACATCATGGGTGTTTTTACCTTGTTTACATAAGTGATCGGTGAGCGAGCTCGGTAGTCCTCGGGGTCTTCAAACGGAGGGGCCTTGAACCACGTCGCCTGAAACAGAGTGAAGTCATCGGAGTACCACCAATCGGCCCAACTCGATATGTCACGTTGTGCAACGGCGGCCGCGAAACGATCCGTCTGCGTCACCGTCCAATCCGTCAGGAGGCCGCCGCCGCTGCCGCCGGTCACTCCCAGCTTGGCCGTGTCAACGTAGCCCCGCGTGATGACCGCGTCCACACCTGCCATGAGATCCTTATAGTCATCGCCCGGGTAATGATATTGGATCACATTGCCGAAATCCTGGCCGTAGGTCGTACTTCCACGCGGGTTAGGGTACAACACTACATAGCCCTTGGCGGCCATCCATTGAAATTCGTGATCGAAAACGTAGCCGTATGCTGCGTGCGGTCCGCCGTGAATGTTCAATATGAGCGGATACTTTTTTTTCGGATCAAAATTGGGCGGCTTCTGTATCCAGGCCTGGATCTTTCGACCGTCAAAGCTTGTATACCAGACCTCTTCCGGTTCGGTCAGATTGAGCTTGGAGAAAAGTCCGTTGTTGAAATGGGTCAGTTGACCGGGCCTTCCGGCCGATTCGATCGAGTAGAGGTCGCCGATCGAAGTGGGCGTCGAAAGCGTATATATCAACCTATGGCCGTCTGCGGTCGTCCGAAAATTCAATACGGCTTGGTTACCGCTGGTAAGGTCTGATCGTTTTCCGGTCGCGGAGTCAAATCGGGCAATATTCGTCCTTCCCTCGTTCGAATAGACTTCGATAATGCTTTTTCCATCTGGTGACCAAATCGGGAGATTCCCCCCTCCCGCCCGCGGCGGCGCGTTATCCCCGCCAACGGTGTCACCGATATCCGAATCGAAATTACCGGTCAAATTGCGCGGCAGGGCACCGGGTGCTACGTCGATCACCCAAAGATCGGATTGTGAATACGAGCGAATCGGCTCGGTCACTGAAGCCGTGAACGCAATCTGTTTTCCATCAGGGCTGATCGCTAAACCATTCGCACCCATCCTGAAAGCTGTTACACGTGTGGGTTCGCCGCCCGAGACGGAGACGGAGTAGATGTCGGTCGTCGCCGGCTCGAAATACGGTTCGTCCACCCGCGTCGTAGTAAAATAGATCTTCGAACCGTCGGTCGCCCAGACAATGTTGTCCTCATCGTATTTGCCGGCGGTAAGTTGTTTCGGTGTCGCATTATCGGCCGGTGTTGCCGGCGCCGCGATCACCCAGAGGTGTTGAGGATGTTTGCCGTCGAGGTATCCTGCTCCATTAAATCGGTAAGCCGCCCGCGTGATAACGCGGACATCGGTCTCTCGCTGCTCTCCCTCGGGCTTCTTAGCTTCTTTTGATTTTGCCAGATCGTCCGCGTTGGCACTGCCCGAGAAAGCTATTAAACGCCCATCAGGCGACCATCGCGGCTGTCCCGCACCGCGAGGAATGTTCGTAAATTGGAAAGAATCGCCACCCGCCATGGGCAACATGAAAAGCTGCGGCTGATCGGCCTTCCCGTCCTTTTCAGTAACACGGACGAATGCCAGCATTTTTCCATCCGGCGACCACCTGGGTGCCGAATCGCGAATGCCACTCGTCAGTCGGTGCGGTTCCCCGCCAGATGTGGAAACGCTCCAGATCGAAGTGTCGTAACCCTCTCTTTTCTCGTTTACCGTCACCTGAACGAATGCGACCGACGCCCCATCGGGCGCGATCTGAGGGTCGCTCACCCAGGTAAAATCAAAAAGATCTTTTTCGGTAATGTTGCGCTTCTGCGCGGAAACCGCGAAGGCAAATACAAGAACGATAACGACGCACCGGCTGAAAAATGCGGGCATACCTTTCACCTCATCTACGACTTATTAGAATCTCTTTTACGTAATGACGTGGACCAGGGTTGCGCTAGGGACGCAATCTAGACAACGCCGCGCTCAATTCCCGTAAAAGATCGTCAGAGGTCCACTCATTGCCCGGAAAGATCTTCGTGACCTTTCCGTCGGGACCGATAACCGCTGTTCGAAGCGAATGATTGATCTGCGCCTTGTCGTTCTGATCGACTTCGAACCGGAGGCCAAAAAAATCCGCGATGCCGCGCACCTGTTTGTCGGTTCCAACCGCCAGCTGCCAAACGCCGAGCTCTTTCGCTCCCTGGCCCATGTAACCCAATCCATATTGTTTGAGTTTGTCGGGCGTGTCCCGAGCCGGGTCGAACGAAATGCTAAGAAGAGCGATCCTTCCACTAAGATCGGGATCCGTGTTCAATCGCATTGCCAGATCGCTAAAATTCTTTGAC
Organism: Acidobacteriota bacterium; assembly: GCA_040004905.1. Lineage (GTDB taxonomy): Bacteria > Acidobacteriota > Blastocatellia > Pyrinomonadales > Pyrinomonadaceae > OLB17. Next base: position 2,784 of record JBDTZW010000370.1, on the reverse strand, counting down.
ATTCGAATGCAGTAGTCCGGCAGCGGGCATTCCCTGTAAATAAAGGTGATCGCCAGAGCCTTGCCCCGAAAGTCCTTCAGCGAGATCCGTTTCCCGTTTTGATTCGTAAGCTCAAAATTCGGAACGTCCTTGCCGATCTGAGCAAAATCCTCATTTACCGGTAAAGCAGCCTGGTTCGGATTCGGGGTCATTGAGATGCGGATCTTTTCAAGCCAATATTGTGCGTTAGGGTCATCGACGACAAGGTCAGCTTCGATATCGGCACCAGGCTTAAGTTCGTCCCAAACCCAATCCTCACGAATCGGAAATTCCATGGTCATGGCTTCCATATATCCTGGAATATCGCCATGTTCGATCTTGGCTTTTTTTGCTTCTTTGTTAACAGAGATCACCTTTCCCTTGAACGGAAACCGCTTGGCATCGGGGGATACATTTAGGTCGGCCGATCTCTGGCATGACGGAAATGATAATGCGAGAAAAAAAATCCAGAAAATGGTTTTCATAAAAACAAAAATACAAAAGCGGCTTAACGCGCGTTCAATCCCTCATCTCGGAACAATTGATACATACGAAAGTTGGCCATAACCTTATAAACGTAGTCTTTCGATTGTGAAAAGATGATCTCGGGAACGTATCGATCTGGCGAATCCGACCTGGAACGTGTCACCCACCGTTTTACATTGTCACCGCCCCCATTGTAGCTGGCGGCAACCGCTGCAGGTTGGCCCGGGAATTGTTTGAATAGGTCCGCGAGATACTGCGAGCCGAAAAGGATCGCGGTTGGCGGATCGTACAATTCGTCCTGCCCGAAATTGTCCCGCCCAAGCTCTGAGGCGATCTTGTCGGAGGTCGTCGAAATAAACTGCATCAATCCTCTCGCTGCAGCGTTAGATTTAACTTGAGGACGATACCGCGACTCCTGCCTGACTATCGATAGCACAAACCGCGGATCGACTTGTCGCGGGGACGCATAACGCAGCAACGAATCCGCGTATGGCGCCGGATAAAGAAGCTCCAACTGGTCGCGCGGGATCAGATCGATCTGATAATCGGCAGGTACGCCTCTCCAGAGTGGTTCCATGAAAGCGACCGCCCGATTAGCCATATCGCCGCGGTTATATATCCCCGCGAGCAAATACCCGACATCTCCATTTTTGTCTGAATCTGGGGTAAGACTCGCTTCGACCTCCGGCCCAGCCTCATCGTACAAGCCGAGAAAAAGCAATGCTTCGGCGACACTTCTATGTTCACTTGCTCCGATTGTAACGGCCGCTTCTTTTGGTAAAACCAACCTTCCAGGGTCCGACGCATCGAACGAAGGGATCTTCTGATATGCGGGTAAAGTTCTGTAGATGTTCCGTAAACTGTCGAGCTGCTTTGCCCTCTCATCTCGGGAGCCGGAAATCCTAATCAACGACTGTAAAACTTTCCGGTTAACTTCGGCGTCTTTCGACTTCGCGTCGGCATTAAGAGCAGCAACCTTTCGCCCGATCGATGCTTCCGCATTTTGATTTTCGGCGAGCAGCATCAGCCGTTCGGTGGCACGTCCGCCATAATATTCAGCTCGTCCGTCTGGTATTGAAAGGTAAACCCCGACGGCCTCGTCATATCGCTGTAGTTGCTCCAGACAAAAACCACGAAGAAAATCGACCTCGGCTGGGTGGGTACCCGCGGGCACTTTTATGCCGCCGAGGTCCGGATACGTTTTCAGCCGGTCAAGTGTACTCAGAGAGTTAGTCCAATCGCTACGTGAAAGATAAATGCGTGCCTCGCCGAAGACGGCTATCGCCTCGGGAAGCTTTCCCTTGAAAGCCTGTTCTGTGGCCGCCGCCCACTTTAAGGCGTCCTGTTCGCTGCCCGAATCTCGATAAATATCGACGATATTCAGATACGCCCGATCAAGGCGATCTTCATTCGGATACAGTTCGATGAACCGCTTATATCGTCCGATCGCCTCTTTAAACTTGCCCATCTTCGAGTAGCAGGATCCGGCCTGCAGCAAAGCGTCTTTTGCGGACGGGTGCTCCGGAAACTGTTCCTCGACCCGCTCAAACCATTGGATTGCTTCAATATATTCGCCTTGCTGTACATAGCCCCGGCCGATCTGAAACATCGCGTCGGGCACGATACCATTGGAGGGATAATTATTTATGATCGCCTGAAAATGCAGCCGGGCGAACGCGAAATCCCGATTGAACTGATAAATATTGGCTCGTCGAAGGTGCTCTGTATCCGCAAGGTTAGGTGCTGATTTGCCGGCAATTCCCCCGTCCATTCCATCTAGCGCCTTAGCGGCAGCCAAAGCAAGATCGTCTGGCTGCGCCGCGTTCGGCATTTCGTTCAGTATTTTAGTGTAAGTGTCTCGTGCCTCGCCCCCTCGGTTCGCAGCCGCAAACGCATCAGCGAGAAGCAGAAGGTTGTCACGAGCAAAAATGTTTTCGGCGAGTTTAGGGTTCCCGGCGGTTGGCGTTTTGATGGGACCTGCCAATATCCGGATCGTCTCGGAATAGTTCCCGCTTTCAAAAAAACTTCGAGCAAGTCGGTTGTTCGCAGCTGACGCAACAAGCGAGGTTGGAGACGACGTGATGATCTCCATTATTGCCAGCCGCTCGAGCATTAGATTGCCGGTCGACCGCGCAGCCTGCGCTTCGTGCCACCGTGCGTATGGCGAAAGAACTGAACCGCGAGCAGCAACCGATTGGAAATTTGCCAGTGCCTGCGAAAGGTCGCCACTCTTTTCGGCCATACGCCCGAGCAGATAGTCGTAATTATTCGCTTCGAACG
>JBDTZW010000207.1:0-4829 GCA_040004905.1 Acidobacteriota bacterium | reverse complement strand
CTCGTTTCCGCCTTTCGCGCAACGCTCCAAGAGATCTCTGACAGCGACATGCTGGTGCACGTTATTGACGCTTCAAATCCCCGTGTGACCCAACAGATCGAGTCGGTTGAGAAGATCTTGGCCGACCTCGAGCTAAACCGCATCCCGCAGATCATAGTTTTGAACAAGGCGGACCTGCTAAATAAAGCCGATCTGGACACGCTGCAACGCCAAATAATGCTTGACAGAACCGCAGAATGCGTGTCAATTTCAGCTATTCGCCGCGAAACTCTCCGGCCGCTGGTCGAGGCGGTCGCAATGCGGATCGGTAAGTTTGAAGTTGCCGCCTGATAAATGAGCAAACGAATTCAGGATCTGACGCCGCCGACCACTAAGTGGCGGAAGAAAATCTCGGACGCGGTGATGAAGCCTTTTAGGTTGTTGTCCGGCGATCAGAGATTCTGGCTTGGGTTTGTCTTGGTTTGTGTTGTAACGACGTTTTTGGTTTTCAATCCGTTTGCTCGTTCGAGCAGTGATCAAGGTTATAAGGAAGGCGATATTGCTCGTGAAACGATCATCGCACCTTCGGACATCTATTTTTCTGACGATGAGGCGACCGAACGGAGAAAGTCGGCAGCTAAAGACGAGATAAGACCGATCTTTCGATACGAATCTAATAAAGCGGAGCAAGCGGTCCAGCAGTTCGTTTCATCGTGGGAGAGTTTGCAGCGGCACGGCGGCGGAACTTCCGATCAAAAGCCGACAAACTCAGACGCGAAAACGGAAACGCATTGGAGCGGTGCGGGGGGCACGGAGGTTGGTAAGGTCCTCGCCGCTCGGCCGTTTAGCCGCAATGAACTAGAATCGGTGCAAAGCGCACTTCGTGAGGCGTCCGAAGGGTACATCTACGACGATTCGGAAAAGCAGTATTTTCAGAACAGCATTTTTGTATTTGACCGTTCGAAGCCTGGCGTGCAAACCATCGTTGCGATGCCAGAGAGCAACTGGACCTCACTCTCGTTTGCTCGTGCAAAATACCGTACGCGTCTGGCGGCTACAAAGAGTTTGTCCGCAAAAGAAGCCGACGCTTTTTATACTGCCGGCGAGATACTGATCGAACCGAGCGTCTCGTACGACAGCGTGGCCACCGACACCGCCCGCCAATCGAACGCCGATACGATAAAGTCGCAGCAGATCGAACTGAAACGCGGACAAAAGGTTGTCGGCGAAGGCGATAAGATCGATGCTCAAACGCTATCCAAGATATCCGCGGTGGGCAGTTATACATCGAGCGAGCGTCGCGTCAATCGTTTTGGCGGATTGCTGTTGCTGATCACGAGCCTCTTTTGGATCGCGTGGAAATTTATCCAGCAACGCGGAATCCTTCCGAGGCTCGCACTGACCGCCGAGAAAACTTTCGCCTTGTTTGGGTTTGTGGTCGTCGCGCAGACCCTGCTAATGTCAGCGTTGTTTTTGCTTGCCGATTTCACCTCCGCTCAAAACGGACAAGCCCCTTTTAATGATCCGAGCATGTGGGCGTTCGCCGTTCCGTTTGCCACAGGAAGTTTGCTGATGACGCTGCTCGCCGACCGGCCGACGGCTTTGTTTACGGGATTGTTTTGCGCTCTGCTCGCCGGATTCATGGCGCCTCGCGGATTCGAATTTTCGGTTTACGCGGCCATCGTGTCCTCGAGCGCTGTTTACGGGATCGGGCGATACCGCAGCCGTCAGACAGTCACGATCGCGGGCTCGTTGGTCGGCGTTGTAAGCGCTGGTACGGCTCTGGCGGTGATCGGATATACACAACAACCGTTCATTCTGAACACCGTGCTTGTAGTGATCGCGTGCGGCCTCGCGGGAGGGATAATTACCGCTGCGGTTACGGCGGTCATTCTGCCGGTGTGTGAAACGTTGTTTGGCGTTTTGACGGATGTTAAGCTGCTAGAACTATCGAACGCAGATCTGCCTGTGCTCGGTCAGCTGGCGTTGCGGGCACCTGGGACGAATCAGCATTCGCATGCAGTGGGCCAATTGGCGGAAGAAGCATGCCGCGTGGTCAGCGGTAACGGTTTGCTCACGCGGATCGGTGCTCTCTATCACGACATCGGGAAAACCGCGGCACCCGAACATTTTGTCGAAAATCAGATGGGCAAGAATCCGCACGATAAGCTGAAGCCCGTCCAAAGCGCCAAGATCATCATCAGTCACGTGACCTATGGGGTAAAGCTTGCGCGTGAGATGGGCTTGCCGCAGCGGATCGTTGATTTCATTCCGCAGCATCATGGAACACGCACCCTGCATTACTTCCTGAAAAAGGCGCAGGCCGAAGCTCGAGAGGAAAGCGATGTTCACGAAAACGATTTTCGTTATCCAGGTCCCAAACCGCAATTTAAAGAAGCCGCGATAATGATGATCGCCGATTCATGCGAAGCCGGTGCTCGCAGCCTGGCCGAACCCACGCCTGAGAATATTCGCTTTATCGTGACAAAGATCATCGACGCGATATTGCAGGACGACCAGCTTGGGGAATGCGACCTGACCTTACGCGAGCTGACGCAGATCCGCGAGTCGATGATCAGATCGCTGATCGCAATCTATCATTCGCGGGTCGATTATCCGGGTTACATACCGCCCAGCTCGTCCGAAAGGGTACTGATACCCGCAGATGTCCTCGATGACCGCGGGCCGAAATACTCTGATCCGTCGGAGATCCCTGTCAGTCCCGGCGGCGAGATCGAGGACGAAGCCATAGACCATTCGCACGAGGCTGACAAGGCGGATGCTAAAGCCGCGAATTAGACTCGACGTCCATTCTTGATACGATATTGTTTTTTCAATGATAAATCCTGCCGCACTTTCAGAATCGTTCAATGACCTAGATCATGTTTTGCGGATCGAGGAGCTCTATTTGCTTCAGCGCGTCGCGCAGAAGATAAATTCGATCCTCGATCTCGATGCCTTGCTCGACCAGATAGTCGAAGACGTCGCGGAGACGTTTGGCTACACGCGGCTTGCCGTTTTGCTGAAGGATGAAGACACTGACGAGCTCGTGATCGCTGCCGGTTGGGCGGGCGAGTTGTGTTTGAAGGGGACGCGATACAAGATCGGCGAAACGGACGGAATGAGCGGCCATTCCGCGGCGACTGGCGGCACGTTTTACGCACCGGACGTGCAGAAGGTGCCGTTCTACATCGCAGGCGAAGAGGACACGCGGTCAGAGCTCGACATCCCGTTGAAGGTCCGCGGCGATCTGATCGGCGTCTTTAATTTGCAGCAAACATGCGTCGACGGATTTACGCCTGAGCGGATCCGCTTGCTCGAAGCGCTAGCCGGACATGTTTCGACAGCGATCGCCAACGCTCGCCTTTATCAGCGCGAACGCTACGAGCGTGACCGGATGTCTAAGGAGCTTGACGAGGCACGAGCCATCCAGTCCGGTTTGTTTCCGGGAGAGTGTCCGGCCGTCGATGGATTTGAGATCACAGGCATTTGTATTCCTTGCCGCGAGGTTGGGGGCGATTGGTTCGACTACATACAGCTTGGCGGCGGACGTATCGGTGTCGTGCTTGGCGATGTTTCGGGCAAAGGGTCGGCAGCCGCATTCCTGATGTCTTCGGCCCGGAGCATCCTGCGTATGAACGCACAGCGATTTCTCTCACCTGGAAAAGTTCTCGCAGAGGTTAACAAGATCTTGATCGCGGATTTCCCATCGGCGCGGTTTGTCACGCTGATCTACGCCGTGGTCGATCCGGCCTCGAGATCCGTTACATTCGCCAACGGCGGACATGTCTATCCATTGATCGTGGAGCGTGGCGGGGCGAGATTCTTAGAGACAGAGTCGGGACTGCCGCTGGGGATCATGGAAAGCGACTATTCGGAACGCAGGATAGACATGCCTGCGGGCAGCAAACTGTTCCTATATACCGACGGCATAACCGAGGCGGTCAATACGGCAGGAGATGAATACGGCGACGAGCGGATAATGGCTCACGCCGCGAAACGTGATGCTTCGGTTTCGACACTTTACGCCGATGTCGCAAGATTTTCGGCCGGTGCTGCGGTTGCGGACGATATTACGGTGGTGATGCTTGGTTCTATTTGATCGGATATAGTTTTTTTGCCCGCGAAACAGAAAAGATTCACCTAAAAACAAAGACCTTCCGCTTTCTTTCGTGTGTTTTGGAGGAAAATCTCTTTTTAAATTCTTCCCTTCAATTTCTCGTACGTCGTGTGCAGCGATTCCGGCATTGTGCGGGTTTGGCCAAAGGTGGTGATGAAATTCACATCGCCGAACCAGCGAGGAAGGATGTGCATGTGAAAATGTCCGGCGACGCCGGCTCCCGCGGCTTTCCCGAGGTTCATGCCGATGTTAAAGCCTTCCGGATGATAGATCTCTTCGAGGGCGGTTTTGGTCCGCTTGGTGAGGTCCATCAGTTCGTCTGTAGTCTTTTTGTCTGCCTTATCTATCTCGGCAATATGCTCATAGGGCAAAATCATCAAGTGGCCGGTGCCGTATGGATAGATATTCAGGATGACAAAATTAAACTCGGCCCGACGGAGGATAAATTTATCTTCGTCACTGGCCGAGCTTTTGGGTACGTCGCAGAATACGCAGCCGCTGGTCTTAGCGGAGCCGCTTAAGGTTATGTAATCGTATCGCCATGGGCTCCACAGAACATCCACGCGTTACTCCTGTCCGTTGTTGATAAGTTCCTTAAGTTCTTTGCCTGGCTTAAAATATGCTACACGTTTAGCCGGAATATCGACGGCATCTCCAGTTTTGGGGTTTCGCCCTTTTCGTTCATTTCTCTGACGAACACGAAAGCTGCCAAATCCCCTGAGTTCGATCT
>JBDTZW010000174.1:0-16363 GCA_040004905.1 Acidobacteriota bacterium | reverse complement strand
ATTCGATGCTCATCGGCGGCAAGTCGGAGGCGAACACGTTCCCTTACATCGAGGTGATGAACAACACCGCCCGCGTCGAGCACGAAGCCACCACGTCAAAGATCAGCGAAGATCAGTTGTTTTATCTACAGCAACGCGGCATCCCGCAGGAAGACGCCGTTTCGTTGATCATCAACGGTTTTTGCAAAGAGGTGTTTCGTGAGCTTCCAATGGAATACGCAGTCGAGGCGACGAAGCTTTTGGGATTGAAACTTGAAGGAAGTGTTGGCTAAGACGAAGTGTTGGCTAAGACAAAATGCTTGAGCAAATCAAGGATGAGCTCTTGCGGTTGGAGCACGAGCATCAGATAAAAATCCTGTATGCAGTCGAAAGCGGAAGTAGAGCTTGGGGATTTGCATCGACAGACAGTGACTGGGACGTTCGCTACATTTATATCCACCAGCTCGATTGGTATTTGAAAATTGATGACTGCAAAGACAGCCAGGAAGAAATTTTACCGAATGAAATTGACCTCGCGGGTTGGGAGCTAAAAAAGGCTCTTCGACTCTTTCGTAAATCGAACCCGCCGATGCTCGAATGGCTGCGCAGTCCTATCGTCTACATGGAGAAATTTTCCACAGCTGAAAATTTGCGGCGTTTGAGCGGTCTTTTTTTCAGTCCAAAGTCCTGCATGTACCATTATTTGAGTATGGCAAGAAATAACTACAGGGAGTTTTTGCAAAAGGATGTGGTTAAAACGAAAAAGTATTTTTATGTGCTGCGTCCCGTGTTAGCGTGCGACTGGATCAAAGAAAAAGGAACCATGCCGCCGATGGAGTTTCAAACACTCGTTGACTGTCATGTGAAAGATACGTCGATCCGAAACGAGATTGACCAACTTTTGTCTAGGAAGATCGCTGGCGAAGAGTTAAAAGAAGAACCGAAGATCGCGAGTCTTAATGACTTTCTTGAGTCGAAAATCAACTATTACAATGATTACGTTAGCAAGATTGAGCAGCCCGAAAAACCCGATATTTTGTTATTAGATAACTTATTCAGGGAAACGCTGTCGGAAGTCTGGCAATAATTTAAGAATGAAAACTATACAACCAAAAGATCAACCGACGCCAAAAGGTCATTATTCACCAGGGATCGAGCATCACGGGATCGTTTATGTTTCGGGCCAGCTTCCGATGGATCTTGTGACGCGTGTGCCGTTCACAGGTTCGATCGAGGAGCAGACGGAATTGGCTTTGAGAAATGTCGAGGCGGTTCTGCATGCGGCTGGAAGCAAGCTGAGCCGCGTCTTGCAGATGACGATATATGTTTCGGATATGGAGCTGTGGGGTGCGGTAAATAAAAAATACGCCGAGATAATGGGCGATCATCGTCCAGCGAGAGCGATCGTTCCGGTAAAGGAACTGCATTTTGATACGAAGATCGAGATACAGGCGATCGCGTTGGCGTAACAGGTAAAACGAGGTTTAGTGCGTATGCAGGGAATGGAACAAGTGTCGATGGAAGCGGTCGATATGCTTGCAATGAGTTCCGTTTTTCGCGAGAGCTTAAACGAGCGGAAGCAAAAGCTTGAGGGAGCGATCGCGTATAACGGCGGCGATCGTGAGTTCGCTAGCTTGCTCGGTCAGGTCGATGCGGCATTGGCCAAGCTTGATAACGGGACATACGGTAAATGTGAGGAGTGTGGCGATCTGTTAGATGCGGATCGGCTTCTATCGGATCCTCTTGCTCGCGTTTGTTTGAGTGAGCTTTCGCCGGCGGCCCAGCGGTCGCTCGAGGCTGATCTTGAGTTGGCCGCGGCGATACAACGCGGATTGCTTCCAAACGTTGATGCGGGTCATGCATCGTGGAAGGCTGATTTTGTCTATGAACCGCTCGGGGCTGTGAGTGGCGACTACTGCGACGTTATTCCAATGGGTGAGGAGCTTTATTTCGTTTTGGGCGACGTTTCGGGAAAGGGAATGGCTGCGTCGCTTTTGATGTCGAGCCTGCACGCGATCTTTCACACGCTGTTGCCGCTGGGGCTCGAGCTTTGCGATCTGATGTCGCGGGCAAACCATTTGTTGGTCGAAAGCTCGCTGCCGAATCAGTTTGTGACGCTTATTTGCGGCAAGGCGAATAGCAGGGGCGAGCTTGAGATCGTCAACGCCGGCCATCTGCCGCCGATCCTAATTAAGAGCGGGATGAAGGGCGAACTGAATTTTTCGGGACTGCCGTTAGGGATGTTTACGGAAACGCATTTTGCGGCGAGCAAGATAAAACTTAATCCCGGTGATTCGCTGCTGTTATTTACGGACGGCGTTACCGAAACTGTTGATGAGGCGGGAACGGAATTTGGACCCGCGGGATTGTTTGAAGCAGTCGGCGACGGCTGGACCGAGCCTTCGGGGCTGATCAAGAAATGTTTGACTAGAGTTTCCGAGCATCGCGGCCGGGCGGAACGAAACGATGATCTGACGGTGCTTGCGCTGACTTATTCATGATGGGGAGTTAGGAGAAATGAACTTAGATATCTATCAGGTAGACGCATTTACAAATAAGACGTTTAGCGGGAACCCGGCGGCGGTCGTGCCGCTGTTGACCTGGCTGCCGGACGAGACGATGTTCAAGATCGCGGCGGAGAACAATCTCGCCGAGACGGCATTTTTCGTCAAGGAAAACGATCAGTATCACATTCGCTGGTTCACACCGGCCGTTGAGGTAAATCTTTGCGGACACGCGACGCTGGCGAGCTCGTTCGTGATATTCGAGCAACTGAAACTCGAGAGTGAAACGATCAGGTTTCATTCGGATCGCAGCGGTTCGCTCGGTGTCGAAAAGAAGGATGGCAAGCTTGTTCTCGATTTTCCGGCGTATCCGATCACGGAAATTGCGCCGATCCCGGAGCTTGTGGCCGCCATTGGAGCGACGCCGAGAAAGACTTGGGAAACGCAGAGCAATATGGTGATGGTTCGGCTCGACAGTGAGGCGACGGTGCGTTCGCTCAAGCCGGACTTTAGTGCGTTAAGCCAGTTGCCCTACGACGAGGTCATCTGCACGGCACCGGGCGATGATTGCGATTTCGCCACGCGAATGTTCGCGCCAAAGATCGGGATTCCGGAAGATCCCGTAACGGGTGCTATCCATTGTTCGCTTATTCCGTATTGGGCGGGTGAGCTTGGCAAGAATGAGCTTTTTGCCCGGCAGGTTTCGGCGCGCGGAGGCGAGCTTTACTGTGAGCTCGATGGCGACCGTGTAAAGATCGGCGGAAACGCAACACTTTATCTAAAAGGCGAGATCTATGTCGAGGAGGCATTCAGCAACGCTGCGGCGTAAGGATAGTATTATGAAAACTTCAATAGTTATCTTCGACAATTTTACCGACATCGACCTGTTTCTAATGTGGGACCTGCTAAACCGTGTGCGAATCGCGGATTGGTCGGTGAGGATCCTTGGAGACAAAGAATCGCATGTTTCAGCGACCGGCATCTCGATCGCGACGCACGGACGGATCGAGGAAGCGAACAAGGCCGACGCCGTGCTGTTCGTCAGTGGGCAGGGAACGCGGGACAGGATCGTCGATCAAAACTGGCTCGAGAAATTTTCGCTCGATCCGGCTCGGCAAATGATCGGTTCGATCTGTTCGGGGTCGTTGATCCTCGCAAAACTCGGATTGCTCGATGGCAAGACGGCGACGACGTATCCGACCTCGAAACCGCTGCTCGAAAGTTTAGGTATCGAAGTAGTTGAAAAACCATTTATTGCCCATGGAAATATCGCGACCGCGGGCGGATGCCTTGCCCAGCAATATCTGATCGGCTGGGTGATCGAGAAACTGGCTGATGCCGAATGGAAAGACCTCGTAATAAAAGCGATCCAACCCGTCGGAGAAGGATTGTTTTTTGATGATGCTGAGAGTCTAAAAAAGCTCTACGCTCCGGTCGCCGCAAACGCGGTAGTTTGAGAGATGAGTTCGCAGATAGAGATCATAAGAGCTGTTGCTCACGATGCGATCGAGATCGCAGATATTTTGGTCGAGGCGTTTACGGTTTTTAAGGAGCATTACACGACGGCGGCGTTTGACGCTGTTACACCTTCCGCAGAACTGATCGTGGAACGCCTCGACGAAGGTCCGATATGGGTTGCGGTAAGCGGCGGGGACGCGATACTCGGAACTGTTTCCATCGTGGCCGAGCCCGAATGGCTCTATATCAGAAGTATGGCGGTACGGCCAATCGCTCAAGGCTTGGGCGTTGGCGCGAAACTGCTCGACGCAGTTGAAGTTTACGGGGTCGAGAATGGTTTTGACCGCTTGTTTTTGTACACGACGTATTTTTCGGCAGGGGCCGTTGAGTTCTATGAGAAGTGCGGTTTTAAGCGAGGACGCGACACGACGGCGGATGAGTGGTTTGGTACACCAGGCCTAGCGATGGATAAACGGATAGGTAAGGACGTTAAAAAGAATGCTGTTGGAAGTTAAGAATTTGCATGCCGGCATCGACGGCAAAGAAATTCTGAAGGGCTTGAATCTTCAGATCAGAAAAGGCGAGGTCCACGCGATCATGGGACCGAACGGTTCGGGCAAATCGACTTTGTCGAAAGTGCTTGCCGGCCATCCGTCCTACGAAGTGATCTCGGGCGAAGTGATCTATGAAGGCAAGAACTTGCTGGAGCTTGAACCGGACGAGCGTGCACGAGAAGGCGTTTTCATGGCGTTTCAATATCCCGTGGAAGTGCCCGGCGTTTCGAATTCGCAATTCCTGCGGCTTGCTTATAACCAGAAAATGAAGCATCACGGCACCGAAGAACTCGATCCACTTGAATTCAACGACTATCTGAAAGAAAAAGCGAAGGTCGTCGACATGGATCCGCAGTTTTTCAAACGCTCGGTCAACGAAGGATTTTCTGGCGGCGAGAAAAAACGTAACGAGATATTGCAAATGGCCGTGCTCGAACCAAAACTCGCGATCCTCGACGAAACCGATTCGGGTCTCGATATCGATGCATTGCGGATCGTTGCCGAAGGCGTGAATAAACTTCGTTCAGCCGATAACGCAATTATTTTGGTTACACACTATCAACGTCTTTTGAATTACATTCAGCCGGACTTTGTTCATGTGTTGGCAAACGGCCAGATCGTGAAAGAAGGGGGAAAGGAACTCGCTTTGGAGCTCGAAGAAAAGGGCTACGACTGGGTAAAGGGAGCGGCGAATTCGAATTGATTCGATCAGATGGCTAAAGCCGCGATTGACAACAAACGTTCCGCGGGCGTCGCTCCACTTTTGATCGGAGTATGGGCTCTGGCGTTGGTGGCTGCGTTTCTCGCTTATCGCGGGAATGATGTCGGAGAGCTTCAGAATCTGGTCGGGAATCTCGGAGGCGGGCAGTGGTTCGGCATGGACGGTTTTGATGAAAGCCTTGCCGGAATATTGATCGCGGTTTCGATCGGGATTTCATGGTTCGGCATTGGGAATCTTGCGGCATCGCATATCGACAAGCCGAGTGATATTGATCGATCGACTATTCTGATCTTTGTTCGTGATACTGCGATCGGTGCCGCGATATGGTCTTTGATATGGTTTTTTTTGGGGTTGGCCGGAGCTTATACGCGGCCTGTGGCGATCGGTGCTTTGGCCGTCGGCGTTGCGACCGGAGCGTTGGGATTTCGAAGGATTCTTACCGGCAGGAGAAGTGATGAGTCGGGCGCTTTTTCCGGTATCGAAAAATTGATTCTGGTTCTGATCGCCGTTCCGCTGGTTCTGGCTCTGATCGGCTCGCTCTCGCCTCCGACGGCCAAAGATACGCTGCTCTACCATTTTGCGTTACCTAAGGCTTTTGTCGCTCAGGCAAGACTTCTGTTTGTCGACAACAACATCGCGAGCTTTCTCGCGTTGGGCAGCGAGATGCACAACGTCTGGGCGATGCTGTTGGGCGGATCCATCAGTGCTCGGGGAGCAGACGCGGCAGCGGGAGCGACGGTCTTCCTTTTTTTTCCACTTCTGTTGTTGGCGATATTTGGCTGGGTAAGGGAGCTAGGTTTAGAAAAAGGCTGGCGGCTTATTGCCGTTTTAATTGTGGCGACGGTTCCTACTGCGTATCACGTTGCGGCGAGTGCATATATTGATCTGGCTTTGGCTCTGTTTGTAACGCTGGCCGTCTATGAGCTCGGCCGCTGGTGGAAACTGCAAGAAAGGCCGGATCTGATTTTTTTGGCGATATTTCTCGGGACGTCTCTGTCGATAAAGCTAACCGCGGTCTTTGTTTTGGCCGCAGTTGCATTGATCGTCCTACTGAGGGCAAGGTCGGCGAAGGAGATGGGCGGAAATGCTGGGAAGGTTGTGTTGACAGGAATCGGTGCGCTCCTTCTAGCCGGAGTGATCGCGTCGCCCTGGTATTTGCGAACCTGGAAAGCGACGGGCAGTCCGGTTTTTCCTTTTTACATGAGCATTTGGAAAGGCGAGGCAGCGGGCTGGGATGTAGAACGTTCAATCCTGTTTCAAGCTATGAACGCGCAGTACGGCGGTGCGGATAAATCGGCCGTCGATTACATCCTGTCGCCGCTCAAGTTGTCGGTTACTTCACAACCCGAAGAGGCCGCTCATTTTGATGGCGTGCTGGGTGTCGCATTCTTGATCGGATTGCCTATCCTGATCTGGGGGCTCTGGAAATTTGAAACGCCGATCGAGGTAAAGATCGGCGGCGGCGTTGCGGGAATAATGTTCCTGTTCTGGCTTTTTTCGAGCGAACAGCTACGATACCTGCTTCCGATACTGCCGGTTTTGGCGATAGGCATCGTTTGTGCGGGACGCGAGGTCACTGAAAAAATCGGCGGCGTCGGTCGCGTTCTTCAAATATCATTGGGGGCGGCGGCATTTGCGGGATTTCTTGTGAGCGCGGCGTGGTTCTTACAGAAAGCGCCGCTTCGAGTCGTTTTAGGCGGAGAATCGCGAGACGGATATCTGACGAGGAACCTCGATTATTATCCGTATTATCAGTGGCTAAACACCAATACGGACGCTGACGCGAAAGTTTGGCTGATCAACATGCGGCGCGACACATATAACCTCGACCGGCCGGTCATGTCGGATTATCTATTCGAGGACTGGACCCTGCGAAAGATGATCTGGGACGCCGAGAGCGTGCAGGAGTTAAAGGCAAGAGTAGCTGCGACCGGCGTGAAATACGTGCTTTCGCGTCACGATTTTCTTTTTGATTACGACAGATCAACGATCGTCGACGACAAAAAGCCGCGAGCCGAGAACGAGGCGAAGTTAAAAATGGCAAAGGACCTGATCCTGGACCCGGCAAACACGATCAAGTCAGACGACAGGTTTAGTTTGATAAAGGTGTTTAATTAATGAGTTCATCGACAGCCGTAATGGAGACAAAATTTACGGAACAATTTAGAGAGAGTCTTAAAGGCGCTCAAAACGACGCTCTTCGATCCCTTCGCGAGGAGGGATTTCGGTCCTTCGAGGCGCAAGGGTTTCCGACGGTTAAAAACGAAGACTGGAAATATACGAATATTGCCCCGATCACGAACGAGAATTGGACGGTTTCTTTGGGCGCTGGGCATCCGCCGATCGAAGCCAGATTTAAAACTCTTTTCGGGAGATTCAATATTGAACGGAATGGATTTGCGGCACTTAACCACGCGTTCGCGGATGTCGTGACTTTCACGATCCCGAGAGAATCGAGTGTAGAAAAGCCGATCGAATTCAACTTTGCCGCGAAGGACGGAACTGCCATTTCTCCGCGGATCTTGATAATTGCCGAAGCCGGAAGCAAAGCGACGATAATCGAATCGTACGCAGGCAATGGGAAGAGTTTCACGAATGCGGCCGTTCAAATAGTTGTCGAAGACAATGCGAACATCACCCATTACCGTGTTCAAAAAGAATCGACGGACGCATTTCACGTGGGTACAACCGAAATTACGCTCAAACGCGGCAGTTTTTACAATTCGACAAATATCAATCTCGGCAGTGCTCTCTCGCGGCATGATATCGATCTGAAATTTACTGCGACGGGCGGCGAGGCATTTGTCGATGGCCTGTATATGCTCGGCGGCTCGCAGCACCACGACACTCACTCGGTCATCGATCACACGGTGCCAAACTGCACTTCGCATCAATCGTATAAGGGCGTCTTGAACGATAAGTCGCGAGGCGTTTTCAACGGCAAGGTTTTCGTTCGCGAGAATGCGAGCGGGACCGATGCAAAGCAGTCGAATAAAAATCTCCTGCTCTCGAACGACGCCCGCGTCGATACAAAACCCCAGCTTGAGATATTCAACGACGATGTGAAATGTGCTCATGGGGCGACGGTCGGACAACTCGAGGAAGACGAGTTGTTTTATCTTTCGACCCGCGGACTGCCCGAAAATCTAGCTAGAAATCTTCTGACTTACGGATTCGCGGAAGAAATAATCAACAAGATCGGTATCGAATCGATAAAGAATGAGTTGGACGCGACCGTGTTGAATCGTCTGAACGCAAAGATTTAACACCTAAGAGTGGTTACCAATGAAAGCAGCAAAAGAAATGAGTAAGTGGGACGTTGAAAAAATTCGCAAAGATTTTCCGGTGTTGTCGCAGACGGTCAACGGCAAGCCGCTGGTTTATCTCGACAACAGCGCATCTTCGCAGGTACCTCAGTCGGTGATCGATCGCGGATCCAAGTATTTAGCTGAAGAGCATTCGAATATTCATCGCGGCGTCCACTATTTGTCACAGCACGCGACCACCGCCTATGAAGCGGCACGCGAAAAGATCAAGCGATTTATAAACGCGAAAGAGGCGAAAGAATGCATCTTTGTTCGAGGCACGACCGACGGGCTCAATCTGGTCGCTCATTCGTACGGAAAGAAATTCATCGGCGAGGGTGACGAGATCGTTATCAGCCAGATGGAGCACCACTCCAACATTGTACCCTGGCAGCAGATAGCCGAAGAAAAAGGGGCGAAGGTCCGCGTGATCCCGATGAACGAACGCGGTGAGCTCATCATCGACGAGTACGAAAATCTGCTGAACGATCGAACAAAGATCGTTGCAGTCGCGCACGTTTCTAACAGTTTAGGCACCGTGAATCCGCTGAAGGAAATGATCGCTACGGCGCATAAGTTCGGCGTGCCCGTTTGTGTGGATGCCGCGCAAAGCGTGCCGCATTTTCCGGTGGATGTTCAGGACCTCGATTGTGATTTCTTTGCGCTCTCTGGGCACAAGATGTTCGGACCGACTGGAAGCGGAATTGTATATGGCAAACGCGAATGGCTTGACCAAATGCCGCCGTATCAAACCGGCGGGGGCATGATCCGCAGTGTAAGCTTTGAAAAGACGACGTTCGCCCCGATCCCAGATAAATTCGAGGCGGGGACGCCTGCTATAGCTGCCGGCATCGGTTTAGGTGCCGCAGTCGACTACATCAATGCTCTCGATTTTGAAGCAGCCGCCGCGTACGAGCATGAACTTCTGGAATACGCGACCCAAAGACTATCGGATATCCCCGGCGTCAGGATAATCGGGACGGCAGCGAATAAAGCTTCGGTACTCTCTTTCACGATCGAAGGCATTCATCCGCACGATATAGGAACTATCCTGGATCAGGACGGGATCGCGGTTCGCGCCGGCCATCATTGTGCGCAGCCGGTGATGGAATTTTTCGACGTGCCCGCCACGGCCCGGGCCTCGTTCGCGTTTTACAACACTCGCGAAGAGGTCGATAAACTAGCGGATGCTGTCCAGAAAGTGATTGAGGTTTTTGCGTAATGTCAGAAGTAAACGATTTATACCAAGAGGTAATTTTAGAGCACAACAAGAATCCGCGAAATTTTCGTGAGATCCCGGATGCCGATCAATATGCGGACGGCAAGAATCCTCTCTGCGGAGATGCTCTGCGCGTGTATGTTTCGTTCGACGGCGACACAGTCGATGATATCGCGTTCAAAGGTTCCGGCTGCGCAATTTCGAAAGCCTCAGCGTCGATGATGACGCAGGCTGTGAAGGGAAAATCCAAGGAAGAGGCCGAAACGATCTTCGATGAATTTCACCGAATGGTTCTTGGCGAACTAGATGAGGAATCGGAAGAGAATCATCTTGGAAAATTAACGATATTTGCCGGTGTTCGCGAATTTCCGGCACGTGTGAAATGCGCGAGTTTGAGTTGGCATACGCTCAATGCTGCACTTCATGGTGAAGAGGTTGTTTCGACGGAATAGGTGGTAGATAGCTTTGCGCGAGTTGACGAAAATCATTTAGCTGATCTTCTATCCACTTGTCGTCCCGAGTCAATTCATCTGCCATGATCGCGGCGACTCTGGGAGCGATCTCAAGTGCGGCATCTGCGTTTAGAAATAGAATTCGAGTGCGGCGGGCGAGAACGTCTTCGACGGTCCGGGCCAATTCATCCGTTACTGCCCGGCGAACATCTTCCTCGAAGTAGGGCAATTGTGGATTCATTCTTTGTCCGCTAGTGAGCTCATCGTTCGCGAGAATCTTTAGGTTCGACGTGTTTGACTTCCCACTGTCCAATTCTGCTATTCGTATCGCCTGATCGACCGCGTCCTCCGCCATGCGGCGATACGTTGTCCATTTGCCACCGGTGATGGTGATCAAACCGGAGGAAGATGTCTCGAGAAAATGGCCGCGCGCGAGCTTTGCCGTATTCGCTGTGGTTCCCGATCTTACAAGCGGCCGGATGCCGGCGAATATACTCAAAATATCGCCGCGGGTAGGAGCTGGGGAAAGATATTTCGCTGCGTTCTTCAATATAAAATCGATCTCGCTTTCGAGGGCCTTCGGCTCGATCTCGACATGGTCGACGGGCGTATCCGTCGTCCCAACAAGTAACGATCCGAGCCACGGGATACAAAACAAAACACGGCCGTCGGTGGTCTTCGGGATCATCAGAGCATCCTCCGACTTGAGAAATTTTCGATCCAAAACCAGATGGATTCCCTGACTATAGACCAGGAGCGGCGGGGCAGTTGCGTCGGCTAAATTCCGCAAATCATCGCAAAAGATCCCGGTTGCATTGATCACCGCCTTTGCGAATATCGAAAGGGCTTCTTTTGTTTCTACGTCTTCAAAAACAAGTCCCGAGATCTTTCCGGAAAGATCCTTTTCAACCGACGTGACTTTTGCATAGTTCAGTATCGCGGCACCTTTGCTATCGGCCGTTTTTACAAGATCGACGAGAAGGCGTGCATCGTCAAATTGTCCGTCGAAATACAACACGCCGCCGCTGAGGCCGTCGGCGACCGCAGTTGGAAGGTGTTCAATCGTTTGTTCCCTGGATAATATCCGTGATCTTCCGAGGCTGTATTTTCCCGAGAGCAGGTCATAGATCTTGAGCCCAGTACCGAAAAAGATTTTCTGCCACAAGCTGTAGCACGGAATCACAAACGCAAGTTTGTGAACTACATGCGGAGCGTTCTTAAACAAGATACCGCGCTCCTTCAACGCCTCGCGGACGAGCGAAATATCGCCGTGTGCAAGATAACGAACTCCGCCATGCACGAGCTTTGTGCTGCGGCTAGATGTGCCTTTCCCGAAATCGTCGCGCTCCAAAAGCAGAACATCGAGCCCACGCGACGCAGCGTCAAGCGCGCAACCTGCTCCTGTCGCACCGCCGCCGATGACGACAATGTCCCACGGTTCCAGGCGATTTCGAACGCGTTCTAAGACCTCGGAGCGATTCATTTTCTACAACTGATTTTCACGCAACGTCATGAGATTGGCAAAAGGTGTCAGCTCCGACCAGTGGATTGGGTGAAGGCTCCTTGATATTTCCGCCCACGCAAATGACAATTTCTGAAATGGATCAACGAACGGACTCGACAAAACTATTCACGCTAAATTCACGAGAGGATTATTATCCATGGTTCGCGATCTTCTTTGTGGTCGTCGCCGCAGTGTTCGTCCTCAATATGGAAGGGCGTGTCTGGTGGTGTCAGGCGGGCGACCTCGTGCCCTGGTCGTGGGACATTTGGAGCACGCACAACTCGCAGCACCTGATTGACCCCTATTCGTTTACCCACATTCTGCACGGTGTAATAGAGTTTTGGATAATCGGTTTGATCTTTCGTAGGATGCCGCTTGCTTGGCGGCTGCTGATCGCGGTAACGGTCGAGAGCTCGTGGGAGATCGCGGAAAATTCGTCTTATGTGATCCAGCGATATCGTGAGGCGACGATCTCGCTTGACTACTTCGGCGATTCGATCATAAATTCGATCTCGGACATTTTTTGCTGTGCAACGGGTTTCGTGATCGCTTATAAACTGGGGTTGTGGCGTTCCCTAATTTTATTTATCGTCACTGAAACGATCCTGATATTCTGGATCCACGACAGTTTATTGATAAATATTCTGATGCTCGTCTATCCGATCGAAGCGGTCAAACACTGGCAGATGGGAGGGTAGCTATCTCTCGCCCCTGGCTGCTTCAACCTGCGTTTCTATCGCGACTGCAAGTTTGCGTGAGCCAGGCTGGTCGAAGGTTTCCATTCCCCGGAGTGTTTCGTCGAGGATCCTAAGTTGATATTCGCGCCAACCGGGCTTTCCGGCGACCGAGCCGAGATCCCCGGTGTAGTAGGCCGTCCGCGGCGGGCGAACCATGTCGGTCACTTTGCGGTCAACCGAGATCATTATCGTCGGAATTCCACTTTGTTCGATTCCCCGGGCGATAATTCCCAACGTCTGATGGCAAAGCCGGGACGCCGGGATCAGAAGCACAGCCTGAACATTTTGACGCGAAAGGCGCTCGGCCAATTTCGGGGCGAGCTCGTCGGCCACGCGTTTCGCGTTGGGAATATGGCTGCTCAGGCTCCACCAAACCTGATTGAGACTGCCGATAACCGAATTCGCCTCGTACTCGCGCAGCCGATCGATAGGGATCTGGGTGTTACGGTCCTCAATCACAGCTTTTGTATCAAAGCCTTTCGCGGCGTATTTGAGATCGTCAGCTTCCACCTCGATCGGGATCTCGCGAAAATTCAGGTCGCCGTCTTTTGACGAATTATCGAATGGATCGGTCCCATCTATATATGCAGCGGCCGACGAGATGAGGGCCAGATTAAGCATCGGAAGCGCACGGCGGACCGGCGTGAACGGCGCGTGGACATTCTCAACAAAAGAATAATTGGCCAGCCTTTCGTCGCCGTTCCATTTGGCGAAGCGGGCTGAGAATTCGCTGGATCTTTCTATCAACTCCATATAGGTCAGGATTTCTTGAAGTCTTTGCTGAAGTCAAACGGGTCCGCTGTTACTTTTTTATCCGCCGAAGCAAACTTCCGATTAGCGATTATAAAAAATGCGATAAGAGCAGCAGCCATTGCCGCGACCAGCAACCACTCGGAATATTGATGAAGTTGATTGAACTGGATGCGGAGCGGGTCGTCAGACGCAACTTCATCGATCGGCTTTCCCATCTGCGTCCTAACGAGCAATATCCACCAACCGATAACGAATTGTCCCACGGCACATGCGGCGGCGGTAATCAGCAGGAGAAATCTTTCGAGCCAGAGCAGAAGGCGGCTTGTATTTCTCGCGGCCAACACGGACATCAAGATCAAAATAACGCCGATACCGAGACCCGCATAATTCAAAATAGCGAGCGTTCTGCCCACTACGGCACCCGCAAGCTCGTGCTGCGGAAGCACGGCAAAGGCAACCTGCGCGACTCCAATAAAAAAGCACGCCGCACCAAGCCAGATGCCGAGCAAAAGCAGTCGGATGTCGGATACGAACTTCATAATCAAGCCTTACGAAACTGTCTTATTATGCTTTTTTTGACCGAAAAGGGCAAAACAGGGTCGGGTTTGCAAATCGTTTCAGCAAAAGGGAAAATGGCATCGCATTGAGGGCGTTGCAGATGATCTCCGGTCGTGAAAAGCGGATCTCCGTTCTGGTTCCGTCGTACAACCATGCGAGATTCGTCGATCGGTGTTTAAGGTCAATATTCAGACAGACACATCCGCCTTCTGAACTTCTGGTGATCGATGATGGTTCTACCGATGGCTCGCCCGCGGTTATCGAAAATACATTGAAGAGTTGTCCGTTTCCGTGCGAACTGACTGTTAACACGAACCGAGGTTTGTGTGCAACCTTGAACGATGGGCTTAAGCGGACGAGGGGCGAATATTTTGCTTATCTCGGCTCTGATGATCTCTGGCTGCCCGAATTTCTTGGTTCGCGGCTCAACCTGCTTGAATCCCGGCCCGAGGCCGTTCTTGCCTATGGCAACGGATACCTTATTGACCATAACGACGACATCTTCGAGAACTCGGCTGACTGGCGAAATTTTGAATTTCCGGACGGAGATGCTCGGCCGATGCTTTTTCTTGGAACAGCCCCGATCAGCTCGACAGTTTTTTACCGTCGGGATGAGCTCGAAGAAATAGGATGGAACGAAGGCTCCCGTTTGGAGGATTACGAGCTTTATCTTCAATTGGCCGAGGTAGGCGAGTTCGCCTTCGATCCCAGTGTGCTTGCCGCTTGGCGGCGGCATAACACTAACACAAGCGGTGATCTCGATTTCATGCTAGACCAAGTAATTGCTGCCCAGAAGCGTATTGCACCAAAGCTCGATTGGAGCGCCGGTAAACTCGCGGAAATTCAGACGCGGACACGTTTCTTTTTTTCGGAAGAATACTGCCGTGCGGGGGAAAAGGCCAAATCCCGCTCTTTGCTATTTGGAAATATCGCGGGAGCTCCGTCGTTTCGAATATTTCTCCGCGCGATCGTGAGGAATTTTATACCCGAGGCTGTTCTCAAAAGACGGAAGAGATCCGTCCGTGCGAGAAAGATTGCCCATTACGGCTCCGTTCAAACCAGCTGATGCAGATAGCCATTGACGCACACTCGGTGGGCACGCAGCTCGCGGGGAATGCTACTTATATAACAAGCCTGATCGAAGCTCTCGCCGAGATCGATCAGAATAATCATTATACGCTCTACGTAATAAAGCCCGAGGCCGTCGAAAAATACACGGGCCGCTGGAGTAATTTTTCTGTGCGGAGGACATTGCCGCACACGCCGCTCATCCGGATTCCTATAACGCTTGCGATCGAGCTGCGTCGTCGGCCCGTCGATATCCTCTTTGTTCAGTACACGGCTCCGTTGTTTGTCCCATGTAAGGTGGTGACGACAATTCACGACATCTCCTACGAACATCTTCCTGAAACATACAAGCGCCGCAGCCGCTTTCAGATGAAACTCACGATTAGGCACACCGCTCGGAGCGCCGACCACGTGATAGCATCATCGGAATATTCTCGGCAGGACCTTATTGACACCTATCATTTGCCGACGGAAAAAGTGACGGCGATCCCGCTTGCCGCGCCAAATTTTTACGCGCCGGTGACTGATACAGATGAATTGGACCGGATCCGGAAGAAATATGATCTCGCGGAAGATTTCATTCTCGGCGTGGGATCGATACAGCCGCGAAAAAATCTCGGGCGTCTCATCGAAGCTTACGCGATGCTCGCCAAAAAACGTAACATGCCGCCCCTCGTTCTAGTTGGGAGAAAAGCGTGGCTCTCCGGAGAAACCCTGGGAACTAAGGAGCTCGCCGAATTAGGGGACAAAGTTCGTTTTACGGGTTTTGTGCCTGACGAAGACCTGCGTCCGCTTTATTCAGCAGCGAAACTCTTTGTTTACCCGTCGTTTTTCGAAGGTTTCGGACTTCCACCGCTTGAGGCGATGCAATGCGGAACTCCAGTTATCACCGGCGACAGAACGAGTTTACCCGAGGTTGTCGGCGAGGCAGGCATTTTGGTTGATCCTTTTGATGTTCAGGCGATCGCGGATAATATCGAGAAGGTTCTGTTAGATGACAAGCTTTGCGACGAGTTGTCCCGACGCGGGCTCGAGCGTGCAAAGCAATTCTCATGGAAGTCGACGGCTCGACAGACGCTCGATGTATTTGAAAGAATAGTTGCGAAGGACAAAGGATGACGAAAAAGGCTTTGATAACCGGCATCACCGGGCAGGACGGCAGCTACCTCGCCGAGCACCTACTCGCGCTTGGGTATGAGGTCCACGGTATCGTCCGCCGTGTCGCCATGGAAGACCCACAGCGGCGTTTCACGCGGATCGGCCATTTACTGGATAAGATAGTTCTGCATCCGGCAAGCCTCGAAAGCTATCCAAGTATTTTTCAGGTAGTTAGCAAGAACGAGTTCACGGAGTGCTACCATCTCGCTGCGCAAAGCTTCGTTGCCGAGAGTTTTGCGGACGGATTTTCGACCCTAAATACGAATATCAACGGAACGCATTTCGTCCTCGCGGCCCTGCGCGAATTGAATCCAAACTGCCGCTTTTATTTTGCGGGCTCGAGCGAAATGTTCGGCAAGGTCCGCGAAACTCCCCAAACAGAGGACACGGCCT
>JBDTZW010000254.1:0-4833 GCA_040004905.1 Acidobacteriota bacterium | reverse complement strand
ATGGCTTCTTAAACCACTGCCGATTGGTTTTCGCCTGCAGCTCAGTCGTCGCCTTAATGCATGCCTCGCTAACCGCATTGCAAAAACTCGCGGCACCGACCGAGCCGCCGGAATTTGCTGCTTTCGGAAGCGTGGTATCACCAAGCTTCACGCCGACCTTGTCGAACCGCAGCCCGAGTGTTTCGGCCGCGGTCTGAGCGACGATCGTATAAGTTCCGGTTCCGATATCACTTGCCGCAAGCTCGATGCTCGCGGTAACATCGCTGCCGTTTCGCGTCAGCTTGACCATCGTCGAGGTCGCATTTTGCCGGGAAGGATATGAACCCGCGGCGACGCCGTAACCGATCAGGTAATCGCCGCTGCGATTCTGCCGCGGCTCTCGTTTTCGCCGCGACCAGCCGAACATCTCCAAGCCTTTTTTCAGAGCTGCTTCTGTCGCACGCGTCGAAAAAGGTTTGCGGTTCGACGGATCGATCATCGAGATATTTTTTAATCGAAATTCGACCGGGTCCAACTTCAGCTCATACGCTATTTCGTCCATCGCGGATTCGAGCGCAAAGCTGCCGGTCGATTCGCCCGGAGCTCGCTGATAGGTCGGCAGGATGATGTTCATCGGCAGCACGCGATATTCGATCTTTGCGTTCGCTGCGTCATACATCATGCTCGAGAGGCCGCCGCAGCCCTCGACAAATTCGCCGGTTGTCGCTGTGTGAGTCGTCGTCTCATGACCGATTGCGGTTATTTTCCCATTAGCGTCCGTCGCGATCCGCATGCGCTGAACGTCATGCTGCCGCAGGCCGACAGACGTGAACATATTCTGGCGCGTCAGAGCAAGCTTGACCGGCCGTTTCGCGACCTTCGCCGCTATCGCCGCTATTACTGCATTCGGCCAGGTCTGTCCCTTCGAACCAAACCCGCCGCCCACATGCGGCGAGATGATTCGCACATTGTCGGCCTTAAGGCCGAAACACGTCGCGACCGCATTTTGTGCACCGTCTACACCCTGCGACGCGTTGTACAAGGTCACGTTGTCGCCATCCCAATCGGCGATTGTCGCGTGCGGTTCCATCGGGTTGTGATGTTCTATCGGCGTTTCGTATGTTTGATCGATCTTATGCTCGGCGGAACTGAACGCCGCCTCGAAATCACCCCGAGCCTGGCTCCGGTTTTGTTTTGGAGCAACGGCCTTGTCCATGTTTTTAACAAAGTCCGTGACCGCGTCCGTCTTTTGATAGTTAACCTTAACGAGCCTCGCCGCGTATCTCGCCTGCTCGAACGTCCCGGCAACAACGACGGCGATGTGCTGCCCGTAGAAATCCACTTTGGGTTCCTGGAAAACTACGCCCCCCTTTAGGTTTCCCGCCCCCGTCAGCTTTGGAGCGTTTTTATACGAAACCACCGCGATCACGCCGGGAGCCTTTTCAGCCGCTGACGTGTCAATGTCAAATGTTCCCGCAGCCGTAGTACTTTTGATCAAGAAGCCGTACGCGATATTTTTTATCTGAAAATCGGTCGAATAGTTCGCCGTTCCTGTCACCTTTAATATGCCGTCGATACGGCTGATCGCTTCGCCGATGAATTTCGTTTTAGTGCCGCCTTTCATAATTTCCCCTTTATCAGATCGCTCCGTTCGCTCGCATCAGAGCGTGTACGATCGCCCGTTTGCCAAGCTCCACCTTAAATCTATTGTGTTCGAGCGTCCGCGCGTTCTTCATTTCGGCATCAGCCGCGGCCGCAAAATTCTCCTCGGTGGCTTTCTTTCCCGCGAGATATTTTTCCGCCACGGATGCTCGCCATGGTTTGTGTGCGACTCCGCCCATCGCGATCCGCGGTTCGCCGTTGATAATGCCGCCCTTCGTTTCCATCGCAGCCGCGACCGAAATGAGCGCAAATGCATAACTCGCCCGATCTCGCACTTTTAAATAGTAAGAGCGATTTAAAAGATTCTTGGGTATCTCGATCGAAGTGATAAGTTCGCCGTGATCGAGTGTGTTGTCTTTTTCGGGATTGTCACCCGGCAACCGGTGAAAATCTGCGAATGGGATCACTCGCGATTTTCCATCCTTTCCCTGCACGTTCACTGTCGCGTTCAGCGCCGCGAGGGCGACCGCCATGTCGGACGGATGCACTGCGACGCACTTATCGCTCCAGCCAAAGACCGCGTGCGTTCGATTGATGCCATCCATCGCACCACAGCCCGAACCTGGCTCACGTTTGTTGCAGGGCATCGACACGTCGTAAAAATAGGAGCATCGCGTCCGCTGCAGCAGGTTTCCGCCGTTGGTCGCCATGTTGCGGATCTGAGCCGAAGCTCCAGCGAGTATCGCCTGGGTCAGTAGCGGATGATCGCGCCTGACGAGCGGGTGATTTGCGGTGTCCGCATTTTTCGCGAGTGCTCCGATCGAAATACCGGCAGCGGTCGAGCGGATCTGCGTCAAATTCAGCCACGTGACATCCACCAGCTCCGATGGGCTCGTCACGCCCTCTTTCATAAGGTCGAGCAGGTTCGTCCCGCCGGCGATAAATCTAGCGCCACTGCTTCCAATAACCGCCGCGACCGCGACTCCCGGGTCCGCGGCCCTCGTGTACTTAAACGGCTGCATGCTTGACCTCCTCGATGATAATGCCGGCGACAGGGTCAGTCGGCTTGCCGGTATGAACTTCCCTGATCGCCGCAACGATGTTCGGGTACGCTCCGCAGCGGCAAAGATTTCCGCTCATCCGTTCGCGGATCTCTTCGTCCGACAGCGTGATGGCTCCCGTCTTTTGCCGAACGTCCGCGGTCACATAGCTCGCGTCGCCGTTCTTCGCTTCCTGCATCAAGGCGATCGCCGAACATATCTGGCCCGGCGTGCAGAACCCGCACTGAAAGCCGTCGTGCTTGATGAACGCGGCCTGCATCGGATGCAATTCGTCACCTTTCGCCAGCCCTTCGGTGGTGGTCACATCCCTGCCTTCGCATTGCGCGGCCAGCGTCAGGCACGACAGCACCCGCCGTCCATCGACGATCATCGTGCAAGCCCCGCATTGCCCATGATCGCACCCTTTTTTCGATCCCGTAAGACCGAGCCGCTCACGCACTGCGTCGAGCAGGGTCATTCGCGAATCCACCTCAACGCTCTTTGCCGTACCGTTCACCTTCAACGCGACGGTTACCGCATTCTCAAGAGCAGTCGGTTCGATTTGCTGTATCTCGCCGTCCGTAAATCCGAAAGCTTTCTGCTCCGCAATAACTTGCAGTGCGAAAGCCCCCAAACCCACCGCCGCCGAATGCCCCAAAAATTTCCGGCGCGATTCGCCAAACACCCCCAACTCATCCAGCAGCCGCTCCTCATCCGCCAGCATCTGGGCATCCGCATCGCTGCTTACCGTCAACGGCGGGATATAGTGGTCCTCCCTCGGGTCGTCGCAGGGCGAAATGTATTGATAATCCACCGACTCTTCACCGACGCCACCGCGCGCCAAAAGAGCCTCGTCCTCATTCAGAACAGGCTCACTGTCCAATTCTTTTCCCATTGTTCTCCCCCCGAAAAAAAAGCTAGCTCTCTTTATTCGAAACCGCAACGCAACGCAAAACTGAATGCCGTGATTATACGCCTCTCATCGCAATTTCCAAACATTTTCCGAAAACGGCAGGACACGACCTGTAGGAAGTGTGCTCCAGATCGGATCGGGCCTGTTACGCTAGATCTCAGCGGAAAGCTTGGTTCGTCAAACAACATTGAAATACGAAGTAGCGGAAATTCACCCGTTATGTCACAGCTTGTAGCCGCTCATTATATCGATTGGAAAGATTCCGACGCCGCGAATCTTAACGTCAATCAATCACGAGCACTAAAACTCGATTACAAATGCGATAAGCAGCGGGCCGCGATCATGGAAGAAGTGAATTGCACAGTCTCCGTTGAGCGGATCGGATTTCAGGGCTACGGGATGCTCCTCGCCGAGATCGGCACACCGCCCGGGGCTGACGTCAGCCGCGAATCACTCGAAAAGGCGATCGAAGCCAACCGGAGCATCAGCCACTACGAGATCCTGCCCGACCGTATCGTTGTCTATATGTGGTCGAAAGCCGGCGGCACGAGCTTCAATTTCAAGTTTCACCCGCGATACGGCATCAACGCCCAAACACCAGCTTCGATCGTATACGACTACTACAACCCAGAGGCGCAGGCGACGGTTTCGCCGCTACGATTCTTCGTAAAGTGAGAAGAGATCACTATATGAATGTCTATTCTGCCTTTTCGAAGTATAGATTAGGAGTAAACATGAAAATCACGTATTTATGGTTAGCTCCGTAGCTATCTCCTGCTCATAGGAGTCGGGCTTGCAATATTACTGTCATTCTCGGTTAAATGGTTTGCCTTTGGCGGAAGCCGGTGCGGAATCTCGAATGGCTTGATTCTGGCCCAACTGGCTACGCGAAAAGAAAATGGCGAAATTATCTAGCCGCTCTTCCTCGCGATACTCGAGTTGATCTTAACGAGCGTGGGCCGGCCCACGTTTTCCTCGGATTCTAGCTAACGTAAAGTGGCTCTAGTAGATAGGGGCCATTCTTTTCGGCAATCGAAAATCCTGCGACACAAGGTTTTCTTTCATAATGACCGAATAACCGTCGTTCTGGTGAAAAGAAAATCTTGACATGGGCTGCGTTCAAACACTATTATTAATGAGCAACAGTGTTTATCCGCTGTTGCCTGTGTCACCCTCTTCGTTAATAAAGACATAAACCTTCTTATATCTCCTCTAGCTCCCCAAGAGCAAAAGGAACAAACGCTAAAGTAAATGTCAGCAAAATTAGGGGAACTTCTTGTCCGCGAAAACCTGATAACG
>JBDTZW010000303.1:0-16423 GCA_040004905.1 Acidobacteriota bacterium | reverse complement strand
CGATCGGCACCGGGGTCGATTCCGACACGCCCACCTTTCTCGAATGGTCGCTAGGTGGCCTGCGAACCTCGACCAATGACAAAGGCCGCATGATATTTCAGGCCGAACCGTTCCGCTTCGGGGCCCGCGTTCCAGTCAGAGGCACGAACATGATCGGCGACGGCGGCAAGCTCGCCTCGATCACTAACTACGAATCCATCGGCGTGACCGTCAACCGCGTCAGCCTATCCGAAAATACCCCAACCCTCATCGGCACCCTCTCCCTCCCCAAAACCGCCGGCACCATCTTCCTCGTCCTAACCATCAAACCAACCGAGTGACTATCGCGGCTCGCCGCCACTTTGCGGCCCGGCGATAGAAGGATACCTTACAAAAGTAAGCGTGAATGGCATAAGCTAGCTGCTATCAAAAGCTTACAAATCGATTTCCTCCCCGCGGGACAAAGTAATTTGGACTTCAAGGAGTTCGCCGTCCGGGCGTTGGTGTGAACATTCTGAACAGGTTGAACGCCTTGAACAAAATGAACACTTTGAACGGCTGAACTTCCCTGAACATTGAACACGGAACATCGGCCTCGGAACTTGGATTAAAAAATGCTAAATCCGTGGGACAAGGGAGCGAAGAGGCTGTCGGACAGGCCCGACGCTAAAAACGGCCTCAGCCAACATTTCGCAACATTTTCTTAAGATGGGCGTGACTTAGAACGGATGCACGTTGAAATGCTGGGGGATCTGTTGTAGTAAAGTATGAGTGTATGGCTTTGGACACAACCGAAACGATGGGTGCGGGAGGTTCGCAATCGGCCGTGCCTGAGGAAAGACTGTCCGACCATGCCCTGATCGAGGCCACGCGGCGAGGCGATGAAACGGCGTTTGCCGAGGTCGTCTGTCGTTACCGCGGACCGATAACCAACTACCTTTACAGATTCATCGGAGATTACGAAGAGGCCCTCGATCTTTCGCAGGAGACATTCGTCAGGCTGTATTTCGCGATTGACAGGTATCACACGGAATTCGCGTTCTCGACATACCTGTACCGAATAGCCACCAACCTCGCTATAAGTGAGCTGCGGCGGCGAAAGCGGCGGAGGCTCCTATCTCTGACGGGTTTGTTTCAGAACGAGATCGACGAAGGAATCGATTTTGAGCCGCCCGATCAGCGGAGTTTGCCGGACGAAGACCTGGTAGAAAGCGAGCGGAACCGGCATATTGAAAAAGCCATCGCGGCACTGCCCGATAAATACCGTGCCCCGATCGTGCTCAGAGAGATAGAGGAAAGATCGTACGACGAGATCGCCCAGATATTAGGCCTCGGATTAGGCACGACGAAATCGAGGATCAGCCGGGCACGCGGGCTTTTGAAAGAGAAGTTAAGGAAGTATTTGTAAGCAAATGGACGGAGCAAAACCAGAGGAAATTGAAGAGCTGACCGGCGACGAGCGGGCGTTGAGCGAGCTGCTGCACGGCCTGAACCGTGTCGATGCACCGGCAAATTTCTATACCCGGGTAAAGGCCCGCATCAGCGACGGCGATACTGCGAAACGATCTGCGTGGGGGTTACCCGTTCCGGTTTATGCCATTTCGCTTGCGGTCGTGCTCGTATTTTTAGGAGCGGTCTTTCTACTGGGCGAATCCATTTGGGGTTCGAGCAAAGGAGTTCCCGCCGTCGCCGAGCTAAACCAGTCGAAGCCAGCCCCAAATCGGGTGGGAACAGGTCTCGCCGGAAATCAACAGCCCGTGGGG
This sequence comes from Acidobacteriota bacterium, assembly GCA_040004905.1. Classification (GTDB taxonomy): domain Bacteria; phylum Acidobacteriota; class Blastocatellia; order Pyrinomonadales; family Pyrinomonadaceae; genus OLB17. The sequence goes on along the minus strand of JBDTZW010000303.1, from coordinate 14,681 downwards.
CCGAACACTGATGGCCAGCTGCCCGGATCTAACGGCGAAGTTGCGGGTACGAACGCGGCACAACAACCGATGTTCGACAAACGAAACCCGGCCGAAAGGTTGCAGCAGCCCGGAGGCGGTTCGATAGAGAGTGCCCAGAATAACGCCGTACAGCTAGTGCCACGCGGTTTTGATCAGAATGCCATGCGACAGATACCGAGGACCGGTGGGCCCAGTCTGCCTGTAAGCATCTTCCTCGATGCCTTGGGGATCAAGGCCGCTTTCGAGGGGGAGCACTTAAAGGTCTCGTCTGTACGCGGAGAGAGCGTCGGCGACAGGTCCGGGGTCAAAGCGGGCGATATGATCGCGGCGATCGGCGATACAAAGATCACGCCCTCCACAACGTTTGCCGGAAGTATCAAGGCACAGAGCGTGACTGTGATCCGCGGCGGAAAGTCGATAAAGCTTCCGCTATCCGTCAGCTGATCTCAGGGCTTTATGACGTCTTTGACCGCCGCATCCTTAACTTCCGTTGCGAATTTGTGATACTCGTATGAGCGGATCACCTGGTTTACGTCGATGCCTTTTAACATCAGCACACGAACCGACAGATTGATATCCGCCTGCGATGGAAGCCAGATCTCGTCATTTACACGAGATTGTTCGAGCGTGAATGTCGCACCTTTCTTAAGCTTAGCCAGCACGCCTCCGCCGATGTTGAAACTGTCCTCCAGGTAGGCTTCGACGCGAGCGACCTGCTTGTCCTTTTCATCGACCCAGATCACACCGGCCGTCTTGCCGAAAAATTTAAGCATGCTCTTGGCGTTCTTATAGTCAAAATTAGGGTTGGGTTCGAAATCGAACACGATCACGTCACGGTCGCGAAACCTCTCCCGCCGCGGATTGGTAAGCTTTGACGCACGAAGCACCTCGGCTATAGAGACACTTTTGCCATCTTCGGACGGCGGCCCGTTCGCCGCCTTTTTTTCGCTCTTTGCTATTTCCTTTTCGATCTCGGCCACCTGTTTCGCCGCATCTTTGTCGGCGTCTTCCTGATCGTTCTTGTTGAGCGGCTGGCCGTTCTTCTCGATCAAACGGCGGATTCGATAGCCTTTGTAAAACGAGAGCTGATAGGTGTCGGATTCGGTATCGCGAAGAACGCCGTCCTTGCCAAGTGCCCGCCGCGTACTCTTTTGGGTGAACGAGTACGTATCGAGCAAAGCCTCGACCTTGTCCTCGTTTGCTTGGACGTCGGCGAGCAGTTGCGTCAGGTCCGGCAGCGGCTGGCCGGAGATGGACGGGAAGTCGAATTCCGACCTCGCGATCGTGGGGTTCAGCTTTATACCGTCGAGCTTTACCTCGTACACAGCATCGCCGCGTTTGATTCGATAGATGTGTGGGAGTTTGACCGGGCCGACATCACGGTAATCATCAAGGTCGATGGATTCGTCAAGGGTTTCCGTACGGACAAGCAGGCCGCTGGCCGCGTCGAAGAAGAGTTTGGTCGAGATATTCTGAGCGGTCGTGAGAATGACGACGTTCGTGTCTCTGCCATTGACACTCGCTTTCCCGGCGGCGATCTTTGATTTGTCAGCTTTGTGATTTAGCCAGAGCGAGTTGAGGAAAGCGCCTTTGGCCTGAAGACTCAGGCTAGCACTTCCCGTTAACGTTTGTAGCCCGTCACGCGAGTTACGTTCCCACGCCGACCGGCCGTTGAATCCACGTTCGACCTCAAATCCATTCAGATCGAGATCCTCGTTGAGAAGATTCGGCCGCGAAGTGTTCAGGACGTAACGGCCTTTGGCTCCGTCCGAGATCCGCGTGATACGGCCCGCTCGCTGAATGGACGCGATAGCTTGAAATTGCTTCGCCCCGCCCACGGCTTTTTCCGCTCGCTTGAGCGTCTGACTCGGCGCCTGGCTAAAGCCAAAACTCGCGAAAGCTAACAGTAGCCCTATGATAAATACCGGTCTCATCTTTTGGTTGTTCGTGGGATCAAGAATAATCCAAGTAGGAAAAGGCCTACGGTTAGAAATTGAAGATATCCTGTTATCGAGGAGTATCGTGGGAGTTCGAGAACCCAGGTAAACGCTTCTTTCGCAGGATTCTCAACGATCGCTTTGAGCCAATTCTCGCTCGACGGAGCGGTCAGATTTTGAAGCAGCAGATACTTGACGAAAAATCCCAAAGCAAGAAGTCCACCGAGACTTCGCAAAAGCCGACGAGCATCAAAATCGAGGAAGAGATCGTTCCAGAGCGTCCAGAAAAAGCAGAATGCCACGATCCAAAACGGTAGGCCGCCCTCGGGCAGAAGAGAATTGAAGATCTGAGTCGAGGCAGTAAAGAGAGTGAGCAAAACAAATGAATTCGCCAGGTTCTGCAGCACGGGGAGATCTTCCGAAAACCATCCAGAAAGGTCGATCAAGTGACCACGAACAAAAAGAACAAGGAGAATGACGGCAAAAACAAGACAAATGAGAGCAGGGCGCAGAAACAGGAACGCATTGTCGACCTCCGCCAAACGAATACCGCCGAGCAGCGTAACCGTAAGCAATATCACGGGAACAAGTAGGTATGTTACATACGCCGTGCGGACTGGCGTGACCGAGGAATCATCGATGACTAACGAAGCGTCATCCACGACGATCAGACCGCCATTAGGTTCATCGCTCACTTTCAAAATTTGGTTATTTTCGTTCACGAATAAGTTTCAACGGGTTAAAGTCGTCACCTGTGATCTTGGTGCCTTCTTCCAGCTCGTTTCGAAGTTCGGCAGGTGTAGGCATCTTTAGCTCGGGATCTTCAGATTTGAAATCCCGATTCAAAGTGGTGACGCGATCGACGGCTTCTATGCCTCGTAAAAAGAGCTGTCCGTCATTCGAGATTCGTCCCCAACCCTGTCTGTAGTAACTATATGCGATGTAAAATTGAGTATTTGCATCCCGGCGTTCCGGATCGGCCCGTTCAAAGCTGTCACGCGCCACGACATAATTTTCGGCCCGAAAGGCTCGCAGGCCATCGTCAAACTTTACCTGATCGATCTTGTATGTCCCGATCGCGACTTGGCTCTTGGTCGAAACCTCCGCCAGTGTCCTCGGAGCGGTCCAATACAAAAAGACGATGGCGCCAAAATAGGCCGCAGTCAGAACTATGCCTAAAGCTTGGATATACCTTTCGTTCATTGATATAATCAGCGATTCATTTAGAGCATACACTGTCTTATAACGCCATTTCTATGAAAAAGTTAGCTCGTCTTTTTGGCTTCGCGGTTGGCTTAGCCATTTCTGCGGTTAGCGCGTCCGGCCAAGGTGTCTTTGCCGATCTGATAGTCATGAACGCCAAGGTCCGGACGATGGATGTAAAAAGAACGGTCGCTTCGTCGATCGCCGTCTTGAACGGAAGGATCATTGCCATCGGTTCCGATGTCGATACAAAACCGCTTATCGGTTCGAATACCAGAGTGGTAGATGCCCGTGGAATGCTTGTTCTCCCGGGGTTCAATGATGCGCATGTGCATTTCTTAGAAACCGGGCAGCAGCTTTCGTCGGTCGATCTCCGGTCCGCAAAATCACAGCAGGAATTTGTCGAAAGGATCCAGGCTTTTGCGGGCAAGATACCGAAAGGCCAATGGATACTTGGCGGGCAATGGGACCATGAAAATTGGAAACCTAACGACCTGCCGACTGCATCTCTCGTTGATCCGGTCACTCCCGAAAGCCCAGTGATGGTTGAGCGGCTGGATGGACACATGCTGCTCGCAAACAGTTTGGCGATGAAGCTTGCGGGCGTAACGAAGGAAACCAAAGATATCGAAGGCGGAGTTATAGTTCGCGATCCCGATGGAAATCCGACAGGCATTTTCAAGGATGCGGCAATGGGGCTTATCGAAAAGGCGGTTCCCGATTTTTCGTTCGAACAGAAACTGGAATTTGCACGGGCCGCCAGTCTTTACGCTGCTAGCTTTGGCGTGACGAGCGTTCAGGACATGTCTGCGGGCACGTCGATCGGCGTCTATCAGGAACTCATGCGGCAGGGAAAACTTGTGACGCGGGTCTATGGGTGCTCGCCGCTTGCCGATTATAAGCGTTGGGCCAACACCGGAGCCCATTCTGCCTTCGGGAACGCGATGCTGCGGGCGGGATGCCTTAAAGGATATGCCGATGGGAGTTTGGGTTCGACTACGGCGTGGTTTTTCGAGCCTTATTTGGATTCGCCAAGCATCAGCGGAGTCGCACGGGCGGAAGTCAACTCTACGATGAAGCAGAATATGCTCGAGGCGGATAAAGGCGGATTGCAGGTTCACGTCCACGCGATCGGCGACCGAGCGAACGCGACGATCCTGGATTTTTACGAAAATGTAGAAAAAGCTAACGGCCCACGCGACCGACGCTATCGAATCGAGCACGCGCAGCATCTAAGACAGGAAGATATTCCGCGATTTGGAAAGTTGAAGGTCATAGCGTCGATGCAGCCGTTACATCTGGCCGATGATGGTCGATGGGCCGGCAAACGGCTCGACGAAAAACGCTTAAAAGGCACATACGCGTTTAGATCTTTACTCGATTCCGGAGCGGTTTTGGCATTTGGTTCGGATTCGCCCGTTGCCTCGATGAATTCGCTTTGGGGAATCTGGGCGGCGGTTACACGGCAAACGGCAGACGGTAAGAACCCGAATGGGTGGATCCCGGAGCAAAAGATCACAGTGGACGAGGCCGTCCGAGCCTTTACGTGGGGCTCGGCTTTCGCGGAGTTTCAAGACAAGGAAAAGGGAACTCTCGAGATAGGCAAACTAGCGGATATGATCATTCTCTCGGATGACGTTTTCAGCATTGATCCCGCCAACATCGCTAAGGCAAAGGTTTTGACAACAATCGTTGACGGAAAGGTCGTCTACGAATCAAAATAGTTTCCGGGAGCATTCAATCAAAACAGCCGGACTAATGCGGGGAGTTAAGTTCGGACTGATGGGTCTAAAAATTCGAGCTTTAAGGAGAAAATATGAGATCAATTATCAGTTTGGCAATTCTAATTTCCGCTCTTTCGATTTCGGCGTTTGCACAGATGGGCGGCATGGAGCCGACCGAAAAAGACAAGACCGAGGCCATTCCCGCGAGCGGTGTACTTAAGCGCGGAGCACCTATCGGCAAGGCCGATAAGGCTTCGCTCGCCAAGATCTTAGCGACTCCGGGCAATTACGCCGGCAAAACCGTTCTGGTCGATGGAGTTATTGTTCGCTCGTGTACGATGGAGGGATGCTGGGCGGAATTGGCCGCGGAAAAGGACGGAGCTTCGATACATATCGACATGAAGGATCATTCGTTCTTTATTCCGCTCAAATCGGCCGGATCGCTTGCTCGCGCCGAAGGGACCGTTGCCGTAAAAACGCTGAGCAAGGCACAGGTTGATCATATGATCGATGAAGACGGAGCCAAGTTCGACAAACGAAATGCCGATGGCAGCGTGACTCAGGTTTCGTTCGAAGCGACTGGAATCGAGCTGCGAAAGAATTCTTAACTACTATGTTTTGGAAGATCGTCCTCATTTTAGGGATTTTAGGTGTCCTCCTCGGATTGGTTGTGGCGCTGCCCGTGCTTACGAACGGCAGAACTGGTTGGGATGAAGCCTTGATCGGGATAATTCCCGGATCATTGGTTTTGATCATTTCCTTTTTTATGGCGGTGATCGGGGCGATCTTTGTTATCAAGAATCGGAGCAAGAAATAGTTTCCTCGTAATGAAGGCTTTTAAGATCCGAAACATCGATATCAATCCACCGCTCATTCTTTCGCCTATGGCGGGCGTGACGGACTACACGTTTCGCCGGTTGATCAAGCGACGGGGCGGTGTCGGGTTGGTCGTTTCGGAGTTTATTTCGGTCGAAGGGCTGACGCGGGGAAATCCAAAATCGAAACGGCAGATGCGATTTGACGAGGAAGAACGGCCTTACGCGGTTCAGATCTTCGGCGGACAGGCGGCCCGCATGGCTATGGGAGCCGAGATGGCCCAGGAGATCGGTGCCGACATCCTGGATGTTAACTGCGGCTGCCCGGCTCCGAAGGTTGTGAAGAATGGAGGTGGTTCGGGACTCCTTCGGGATCTGCCAAGGCTTGAAGAGATCCTGAAAGAGATCAAGAAATCGATCACGATCCCGCTTACCCTGAAGCTTCGAACCGGATACTCAGATGCGTCGATCAACGTCGTCGAGGCTGCAAAAATGGCAGAGCAATGCGGCGTCGAACACATTCAGGTTCACGGTCGCACTCGTGAGCAGGGCTACAAAGGCCTGGCCAACTGGGATCTGATACGAGATGTTAAAGCGGCAGTAGGTATTCCAGTGTCGGGCAACGGCGATATTACAACGATCGAGTACGGCATGAAGCGGTGGCGAGAAACGGGAACCGACGGCATTCTCATCGGCCGCGGGGCGATGCAGAATCCGTGGATATTTCGGCAGTTTCAGGATGTGCTCGAGGGACGCGAACCCTACCAGCCTGACCTGACGGAAAAAAAGTCGGTCCTTCTAGAATTTTTTGGAATGTGCCGTGAAGAAATGCCCGAGATAGTTGCGTTGGGTAAGATGAAGCAGCTTGCAGGCCAGTTCACAAAGGGCTTGCCCGGCGGTGCACAGTTTCGTCAAACGCTGTATCACTCACACTCGGCCGATGAGATACTCGAAAATATCACAAAGTATTTCGAAACCTTGTCAGCGGGAAGATTTTATGGCGACGGGCGCGTAGAATCCGAAGACCTCGTTATCGATTCATGCGAGGCCTTTTCACCGGCACCGTCTGAAAGCGTTTCGATTGGTGCCTAAGTCCTCGCCGTAAAATGAACAAAGTTTTTCTCGTTTCCTGCATAATTCTTTTTTTTTCGTCCTTCGCTCTCGGCCAGATTCCGGGTGGGAATGGTGGGAAAAAGCTCCCTGCTGTCGACAGCTCTGATCCTCGAAAGGCCTCGCCCGCCTATGCCGAGATACTTCTTCGCCGAACTGAGATCGAGGCGGACCTTGAATCGCTTCTGGTCGAGTACACCGAAGACTATCCGAAGGTGAAGCAAGAGCGGTTTGAACTTGATCTGATCGTCAAAGAGAGCGATCGGCTTCTCGCGGTCAAGGCCGGCGACACCGCCAAACTCACGAGCGCCCTCGGAAAGTTAGCGGTGCGAAAGGTTGAGCTTCAGGGCGAGCTGTGGAGCTTGCAGCAGCAACTTGGCGATTCGCATCCGGACGTAAAACGGGCCAAGCGAAAAGTCGAAATTTTTGAGCGGGCAATAAAGGAGATTCTTGGTAGTTAGGTCGACTCATCGATTCCTTCAACGGCGAGCATCTCAACAAGGTCCTCTGCCTCTGTCTTAGAAACCTGCTTCGTAGCGGGCAGTTTCATAATCCGCAGGGTTGCTCGCTCGGTGTTTCTTTTCACGACGATCTCATCTCCGATCTTAATTTCCTTCGAAGACTTCGCAACCGCGCCGTTGACGGAGACGCGTCCATTCTCGCAGAATTCCTGAGCGAGAGTTCGCCGCTTAATGATCCTGCTGGCAGCGAGAAATTGATCCAAACGCATAATCAAAAAAAGAAAGCGTCAAGGCCAACGCTTTCCTGACTAATTGAGTACTTCCAACTACTGTGGCTTGTCGGTCTTTTCCGTCGTTTTCTCAGCACGTTCCTGGGCGAAAAGGATCGGCGATACAAGCGGTCGATATGTATCGTTGATCTTGATATACGAGTCCTCGCGGAGCTTAGCCATATACTTTTTCTGAGCATCCGGAAATCGCTCGTTCATCATCGCGATCCGCACGGCCTGTTCATCAAATTTCGAATCACTGCTGGGGGCCGTTCTTTCATCGACGCGAAGAATATTAATGCCGACATCATCGATCTCGATCGGGTCTGTAAAAGCTCCGACCTTAAGGCCCTCCAAGGCTTTCGAGAACTTCGGATCCAGATCATTGACCTTAAACGTGTCTACTTTACCAGAGTTCTTGGCGGCGTCAGGCCGGTCTGAATTATCAGCTACCGCCTTCGCAAAGTCCGCACCGCCTCGTAATTGCGCGACAATGTTTTTAGCTTTTTCCCGAACTTTCGCCGGATCGCGGCCCGCAAAACTCATATAGATCTCGCTGAGGCTTATGGTCGCGGGTGTGGTAAATTTTGCCTTGTTCTTTTCAAAATACTCCTTCAAATCGTTTCCCGTAAAAGACCAATAAACTTTTCCTTGAACCTCACGCTTGATCACCTCATCCTGCGTCGCCTGCTTTCGCCAACCCTCACGCATTTCTTGGGGGTCAGCCCCGTTGTCCTGCATCAGCTTATAAAGCCCATCCAGAGTCTTCTGGTTGTACTGTTTCATCAACTGAAGAAACCGCGAGTTAAGTCCGGCCTCCACGTCAGAATCGACGCCGATCTCTTTGCCTTTTTGTATCAGAAGTTCTTCGTTGATCAGCCCCGCGATCAGTTCGCCGCGTTTCTCCTCGACCATTTTTTGGGCTTCTTCCTTGGATTTACCTTGCTGGACGAGAGAGTCAGTAGCTTCTTTTACCTCACGATTGACGCGCGAAAGCGTTATCACGCCGTCATTTACCTGAGCGACAACTTCGTCGACGACCTTGGTTTCGCTTTCCTGTGAATATCCCCCAATTGCGGCCAGAAGCAGGAGTAGCACAAGCAAAGAAGCGCTTTTGATTTTTTTCATTAAATACACCTGATATAATTAGATAGAAGCGGTTTCCTATGATCTGCGGACCAACCTTTTGAACTTTGATGCACAAACGGCCCACCGGGTTTATTCCGTTATAAACCTAAAGGAATCATTCCCAGAGCGACAGACAACTGAAATGACTAAAAAATGCCAGCAGTGCGGCTTGGTAAACTTCCAAACAGCGACCGTATGCTCCAGATGTCAGGGCAGTTTGGCCGAAAGTGAGAATATACCTTTTAAGCTAGGTTTTTCCAAATTGAAAACGCTCAAACGCGTCGGTGTTTTCCTATTCGCAAGCCTGTTCGCCGTCGGCGGTTTCTATATTTCGCTGCTGGTTTCGGCGAAACGTATCACTCCCGAACAAACGAAAACGGTCGATCGTGCGATCGATCTGCTGGAACAGCGTGGGTTTTCGAGTGAAGCCTTTTATTTGAAACACTTTACGGCTTTTCGTGCGACCGACAATTGGCTGAACGCCTCGGTCGAAAAGGAAAATGCTTACGCGGCGACTAATTTTCCGTTCGAGATCATGACGCTTTATTTCGAATTTTTCGCCGTTCCGCTTGATGATACCGAACGCGCGGCGATATTGCTTCATGAGGCCAAGCATCTGCAGGGCAAGGATGAAAAGGGCGCCTACGAGTACGTCTGGAAAAATCGAAAGCAGCTTGGATGGACTTCGGACAAATACGGTGGTTCAGAGATCTGGCAGACTGTACGCAACCAAACGAAAGATTACTCTCCCAATCTGTTCCTTTGCGAAAACATACGAGGAGGCGATTGCACGGAATAGACTAGCCCGTCACCTCAGGATCTGTTCCAGCACATCGCGTGTCGTTGAGATAAGTTTCTCCGTGGCTTCGAAGCGCAAGATACCATTCGGCGAAAAGCTCGCGTCCTTATTTTTGCCGAGGAAGTCCATCAGAGCGTCGGGCGAGACCGCAGCATTTTCGCCGAGTTTTATCGCTATGCTGTTTGGTGTGCGGTCGATCGACACCAATCCCATTGATTCAGCCAACTTCCGGAGTCGGCCGTAGTCAAACAAATTAACGACCGACGCAGGTAAATGTCCGTATCGATCTTCGATCTCTTGTTGGATCTGCGTGAAGGCTTCCTCCGACGCGGCCGATGAAATTCGTTTGTAGGTCCTCAGCCGCTGACTCGTGTCCTGGATGTATTCTTTCGGGATCGACACGTCGACGCCGAGATTTAGCGAAACGCTGACCTCGTCCGCGATCTCATCGCCGCGCAGTTCCGCGATGGTCCGCTCGAGCATTTTTGTGTAAAGATCAAAGCCGAGCGCGTCGAGCTGGCCAGATTGCTGGCCGCCGAGAATGTTCCCGGCGCCGCGAAGCTCAAGATCGAGGGCCGCGAGCCGAAATCCCGCCCCGAGATCGGAAAACTCGCGTATGGCGCTCAGTCTGCGACGTGCGATCGGCGTAAGCTCAAGCTCGCTCGGAATCAGTAAATACGCATACGCCCTCCGGTTCGATCGGCCGGTTCGTCCGCGCAACTGATAAAGCTGAGATAGGCCGTAATTGTCAGCACGGTTGATAATGATCGTATTTGCACGGGGGATATCGATGCCGTTCTCGATGATCGTCGTGGCCACCAAAACATCAAATTTATAATCGATAAAATCGAGCATGACCTGCTCCATTTCCTTTTCGTTCATCTGTCCGTGGCCGATCGCGATGCGGGCGTTCGGCACGATCTTTTGAACAAGCGCAGCAATAGACTCGATCGTTTCGACGCGGTTGTGAATGAAAAATACCTGTCCGTTCCTCGCAAGCTCAAGCTCGATCGCCGAGCGGATGACGCTCTCCGAGAACTGTACGACCTGTGTATTAATTGCCAGGCGATCGCGCGGCGGCGTTTCTATTACGGACATATCCCGCATTCCAAGGAGTGACATGTTCAGAGTACGCGGAATAGGTGTCGCCGAAAGTGTCAGCACATCCACCTTCTTCTTTAAGTGTTTTAATTTTTCCTTGTGCCCGACACCGAAGCGTTGTTCCTCATCGACTATCACAAGGCCGAGTTTCGGAAGCTTTACGTCGTTCGACAACACGCGGTGTGTACCGATCAGCACATCGACTTCGCCTTTTCCCGCGGCTTCGACGACCGACTTTTGCTCCTTCGCTGAACGAAACCGCGACAGGAGATCGACCTTCGCCGGAAACGCGGCAAATCTTCTGGAAAAAGACTCGTAATGCTGGTAGGCAAGGATAGTGGTGGGTGTAAGTATTGCGACCTGTGTTCCGTCCATTACGGCTTTGAACGCGGCACGCATTGCGACCTCGGTCTTTCCGTATCCGACATCGCCGATAATTAGACGGTCCATCGGCGTCGGCGTTTCCATGTCGGCCTTTACGTCTTCGATGGCGCTTGCCTGATCGACCGTCAGGTCAAATGGAAAAGCGTCTTCGAATTCGTGCTGCCAAGGAGCGTCCGGCGGAAACGCGTGCCCGCGAACCAGCTTGCGCTCGGCGTAGAGCTTCAAAAGCTCGTCGGCCATATCGCGCATGGCTCGCTTCGCCTTAGCCTTGGTCTTTTGCCATCCGATCCCGCCAAGGCGGTCGATCGCCACCGTTGAGGATTCGCCCGAGGAATACCGCGATACGAGATCCAGCCTTTCGACGGGAACGAAAAGCTTGGCGTCTTCCGCGTAAACCAGCAGCATGAATTCACGATCGACGCCTTGGGACGATATTGTCTGCAAACCGTCGAAACGGCCGATCCCGTGATCGACATGCACGACAAAATCGCCCGGCTTGAGATCGCGAAAATCGGAGATGAACGCTCCGAGCTTCGATTTCCGGCTGGCGGCGGTACCGCGGTCTTTAGCAATAACTTCTTTTTGGCGATCCTCGCCGAAAATATCTTCTTCGGTAAAAAAAGTGAGTCCGAACGGCGGCAATTCAAAGCCGCCTGAAAGATCGCCGATCTCGATGCTGTCGCCGGGCAGATCGACGTTGTATTCGCGAATAAGTTCCTCGAACCGCTCGGTAATTCCCGGGTTGGTAAATGCGATTCGCAGTTTCTCGCCGCCGTCGTCCAAACGGCCTTTCAAATCGTGAGCAAAAGCCTCGACGTCCCCGTGGAACTTTCTCGTTGATCTGGATTGCAGTTCGATCTCGATGGGTTTTTCTGCTGCGGAGAAAAGAAAAACGGGCGACGGCCCACCACTCTCGGCCATTCCCTCGATTTCAAACTCTTCGTCGGTGATCGCGGCCGTCATTCCCAGCGACCGCAGTTCGATCCGCGAGATCGCAGCCAATTTGTCATAAACCTGATCCGGAGTCATGAAAAGGCGATCGGGCGGCAACGCTACTTCCCCCGATGATTCGGCGGCTGCAAAATGGGCATTTATCTGTTGATAAAATTCGGCAAGGGCGGTTTTTATGGCGATGGGTTCGTCAACGACGATCACGAAATCTTTCAGATAATGGAAGACAGTGCCATCAAGCGGCCGGATCAGCGGCATCAAAAATTCCCATCCCGCGAAATCTTCGCCTTCCTCGGCGAAGTCCAACCTGTCTTTCAACAGACGGGAAAAACGCGCGTCCGAAAAATGCTTTCGTGCCGCAGCGGCCCATGATCGAAGATCCGCGGGACTCGCCGCCAATTCGCGCATCGGCGGAACGGAAACTCGGTCCACTTGTCGCGTGGACAACTGAGTGTCCGGATCGAATTCGCGGATCGAATCTACAGTGTCGCCGAAAAATTCCAGTCGGACTGGATATTCATCCTTCGGCGACCAGAGATCGACGATGCCGCCGCGGACCGAAAACTGCCCGATGTTATTTATCGGCTCTTCGCGAACATAGCCGGCCTCGACCAAGAGGTCAGTGAGTAATTCGGGTGCAAAATCCGTTTCTCGTTCGAGCACGACACCGAGGCCGCGTATCTCGTCAGGGCGGACAGTCCGCGTGACCATCGATCTGGCCGAGAGAAGCAGAAAGTCAGGTGTCGTATTGGTCAGCTCCCACAGAGCGAGAGCACGTTTCTCCTGCGTTTCCGCGTGGGGAGAAATGCCGGCGTAAATGTCTGTGTCAAACGACGCAAGCGTCAGGATCTTTGACTCTTGGCTGGAGCGAAAGAATTCGAGATCGCATTCAAACGTTTCAAGCTCGCGGTTGGATTCGGTCAAAATAACGAGCGTCTGGCCAATCTCGGCCTGGAGTTTTGCCAAAACAAACGCCTTTGCCGACGGCGACGTAAGGCCGTTCAGTGCGACGACTCGCGTTCCTTTTGCCAATTCGCTCTTCAGTTTTTCGAACGCGGAAATTGCCTTTGCATCATTCATAAAAACACGTATAGCCGCAGAAGATCGTCAACGGAGCGGGCTGCGGCGGCCGTCGTCGATCCTCCTGCGGTTACGTCTATTTTCTCATATTTATCATGCGTTTGCCGTGCCGATAACGCTTATTTATAATCAATGGCTTAATGTTAAGCCCCCGACTTACGTGCGGGCCTCTGCACACAATATGCATATTCCTGAATTTGAAGAGATCATTGAACCGAACGATCAGACGATCGCCCGAAGCGAGCATTTGGAAAAGCTGCGTGAACTCGTCGGCAATGTCTACCCGAACAAGTTTGACCGCTCAACGCTCAGCGGTGCCGAAGACACGATCAGCCGCGTCTTGAAATTAGGTGAGGTTATCGCGATCACGAGCGCGATGGCTGCGGTTCGAGCCGATCTCAAACAAGGCGAACGTCCGCCCGCTGAGATCAAGGACGCATTCAACGCGCGGCTCAAAGCTCTCGGAACGGTGCGTATCGCGGGGCGCCTGACCACGCCGCCTCGCGGGAATTTTGTTCATCTGACCGACGGGATGAGCAAGCTGCAGATCTATTGCGATAAGAAGGGCGGTTTCGGGCTTATAAAAAATGACGGCAAAGGCACGGTCGATCCGCAGGGCGGTTGGGCCGCGTGGCAGTTGATCGATCACGGTGATTTTGTCGGAGCTGAGGGATATCTATTCGTCACGAACACCGGCGAGGTTTCGGTACACGTGGAGAAGCTGCAGTTTCTCGCCAAAGCGATGCTCCCCATGCCAGACAAAATGCACGGCATCGAGGATCCGGAGCTTAAGCAGCGTCGGCGATATGTCGATCTCATCGGTTCGTCGCTTGCGGTAGAGCATGAGGGAATGACTACGCGGGAAGTCTTCGAGACCCGTGCAAAGGTCATCTCGTCTGCCCGCAACTTTCTCGAAGAAAACGGCTACATCGAGGTCGAGACGCCAATGCTCACGCCAAAGGCGACCGGTGCCGCGGCAAAGCCATTTAAGACCCATCACAACGCGCTCGACATCGATCTCTACGCTCGCATCGCCCCCGAGTTGTATCTCAAACGCCTCGTCGTCGGCGGCTTCGAAAAGGTTTACGAACTCAACCGCAACTTTCGCAACGAAGGCATCTCGTACAAGCACAACCCCGAATTCACCATGCTCGAATTCTACTGTGCCTATATGGACGTCGAAGGCATGATGAATTTCTGCGAGGAGCTCATGCGTCAAAGCGTCCAGAAAGCCACAGGCGGTTTGCTTGTGAATTACGAAGGGAATGAGGTTGATTTCAGCAAGTTTGAGCGGATATCGATGAAAGACGCCATCGCAAAGTATGCTCCTAACATTGAGGTGGATGATAACAGGATCGTCACTGCATTCGACGAACACGTGGAACATAACCTGATCCAACCGACTTTCATCATCGATTACCCCAAATCCATCTCGCCGCTTTCTAAGGCTTCGCCTGCGAACCCAAATATCGCCGAGCGTTTCGAACTCTTCATCAACGGGATGGAGGTTGCGAATGGTTTTTCGGAGCTCAACGATCCTAAGGAGCAGTACGAGCGTTTTGTCGATCAGATGGCGGCGAGAGAAGGTGGCGACGAAGAGGCGATGGTGCTTGACGAAGACTACATTCGTGCCCTTTCTTACGGTATGCCGCCTGCGGCCGGCATCGGTATCGGCATCGACCGCCTGGTCATGCTCCT
>JBDTZW010000447.1:0-46973 GCA_040004905.1 Acidobacteriota bacterium | reverse complement strand
ATTGCCGCTTTTTGAGGCCAATCCACGGCCGGTCCTCTCGCACCGAATTTGTGGCGCATGCAAGATATACGAAATGAAGCGATTGTTATCTTCTTGACATCCATTGAAAAAGGGTCTAAATAGTAGCAGTTAGCTTTTCCAATTCGAGCGCCGCACGGGTTCGCGGCAGAACGCACAACGGGCACGGATTCCGACCAGGGATTTTGTGCCCATAATTGTTTTCTTCTCACGGATAGAACTAGGCTGCTCGCTCGAAAGTTCGCTTTAGTGTCAACGGTCGGACTGGAAATACGTTTGGATCCTTGGAATAATTGGATCGTGCCAATGCCTGTTCTTCCACTGAGAGACTTGACGCAATACGTGATCGCGGTCGTATCGGTGAGCGTTGCGGTCTCGATCACCTTCTTCACACCTCTTACTTACGGATCGCCGACCGCGCTTGCCTTTGCCGCAATTCTTTTTACTACGTGGTATGGCGGGCGAAATGGGGGCTTTGCCGCGATCGTGTTAGCGGTGGTCATGGCAGATTATTTTCTGTTGCCGCCGATATTTACCTTCACCGTCGATGGAGAATCTCTCTTCAGGCTAGGTTCGTTTACGATCCTGTCATCACTGACGGTGTGGCTGATGTCTTCTCGCCGGCAGATCGAACGATCGCTCAAATCGACTGAGAACCGCTATCAGCTTTTATTCGACAACAATCCGGTGCCGATGTGGGTCTATGACTATGAGACCCTGAAATTTCTGGCGGTAAACGACGCTGCGACGCATCGGTATGGTTATTCCCGACGGGAATTCGCCTCGATGACGATCAAGGAGATCAGGGCGCCCGAGGATGTTCCTGCGTTACTCGACGACATCAAACGTAGGCCGAAAGGGATACTGCGGAGCGTCTGGCGGCATCGGAAAAAGGATGGGTCGCCGATAGACGTCGAGATAAATTCGCATCAGTTGATGTTCAACGGGCGGGAAGCTCGGCTGGTCCTTGCGGCTGACGTTACCGAAAAACTGCGGATCGAGGCTCAGATCCGCGAAAGCGAATCGCGCTATCGAACGCTTTTTGATTATGCACCGGACGGCATACTGATCGCCGACACCGAAAGCCAGTACACCGACGCCAACGCGAGTATTTGCCGGATGCTCGGCTATCCACGTGAGGAACTGATAGGGCTGGGGGCAAAGGATATTCTCGTCGAAACGGAGGTCGAGCATATAAATGTCGCGCTCGAGGTTCTGAAAAATCGATCGGACCATCAACGCGAGTGGCGGTTCAAGCGAAAAGACGGAACGACGTTTCCCGCCGAAGTGATCGCGACGATGATGCCTGACGGCAATTTGATGGCCGTCGTCCGCGACGTATCGGAAAGAAAAGAGTCCGAAGAAAAAGTAAGGGCGAGCGCGAAACGTTTTCGAGCCCTTATCGAAAACAGCTCGGACGCGATAGCTCTCTTCGGTGCGGACGGATCGGTCATCTGGGCGAGCGATTCGACGCCTCAGGTTCTCGGGTACACCGCCGATGAGATGATGAAGTTCAACGCGTTTCAACTGATCAATGAAGAAGATCATGAGGCGGTCGGGCAAAAACTTCGCGAGTGTCTGACGAAACCGGGAAGACGCGTCGAGGTCCGTGCAAGGGTGATGCACAAGGACGGAAGCCTGCGGGTGCTCGAGGGCGTTTTTACAAACATGCTCGGCGTGCCGAATATTGACGCGATCGTAAACAATTATCGCGACGTTACCGAACGGCAGAATGATGAGGAGCGATTTCGACAGATCATTGAGGGATCGCCGTTCGGCAAAATGCTGGTCGATCCCGCAGGCAAGATCGAGCTCGTAAATGCGGAGATCGAGTCGCTATTTGGTTATGAGCGCATTGAGCTTTTGGGAATGCAGATGGAGATGCTTTTCCCTGAACGTCATCGCAAACATCACGGCGTCTATCACGATGCTTTTAATACCGAGACGGCCGCCCGCCGGATGGGATCGGGCCGCGACCTGACTGGGCAGAGAAAGGACGGCTCGGAGTTTCCGGTCGAGATAGCTCTGAACCCGTTGCGAATGCGAGAGGGAACCAGAGTGCTGGCGACCATTCTGGATATCACGGAGCGAAAGGCAGTCGGGGAAAAACTACGGAGCGAGGAACACCGGTTCAGATCACTGATCGAGAACAGCTCCGACGCCATCGCGCTTTTCGATCTGGACGGATCGATAACCTGGGCGAGCGAATCGTCGCCGAGAGTTTTGGGTTTTACGGCGGACGAGATGCGCGGGCTGAACGGATTTCACATGATCCATGAGGATGACAGGAAGGCTGTGTTGAAGCAGATGGAATACTGTCTCAAAAAGTCGCGGGCACGCGTGAATGTGGTCGGTCGCGTTATGCACAAAGACGGTTCGTGGCGCGTGATCGAAGGCGTCTTCACGAATTTGCTGGACGTGGCCGGCGTTAACGCTATTGTTAATAATTATCGCGATATCACCGAGCGGACTGTGGCCGAGGAGCAGATAAGAAAACTGAACGAAACGCTCGAGACCCGCGTCATCGAACGCACGGCCGAGCTGCAGGCCGCGAATAAGGAGCTCGAGGCTTTTTCATATTCTGTATCGCACGACCTGCGGGCGCCGCTTCGACATATCAACGGATTTTCAAAGGCGTTGCTTGAGGATTATCTCGACCGGCTTGACGAAACCGGGCAAGGCTATCTCAGGGACGTGTGCGATGCGAGCCAGGAAATGGGACGGCTCATCGACGATGTGCTGCAGCTTGCGAGAGTAACGCGGAGCGAGATGCGCAAAGAGGTTGTTAACCTCGGCGAGATGGCCGCGACCGTACTCAAAGAGCAGCGGATCAATGACAGTCACCGTAAGGTGAAAATAAAGATCGCGGACGGTCTGACGGCCTACGGCGATAAGCGGCTGCTCGGTGTCGTGCTTTTGAATTTGCTCGGAAACGCGTGGAAATTCACGGCGGGCCGGCCGGAGGCGGAGATCGAATTCGGCGCCGAGGCAAAGAAAGGTTGGACGGTATATTTTACAAAAGACAACGGAGCCGGTTTCGACATGACGTATGCGGACAAGCTCTATGGTGCCTTTCAGCGGCTGCACAGCTCAAAGGATTTCGAGGGGACGGGCATCGGCCTGGCAACAGTGCAGCGAATAGTTCATCGTCATGGAGGACGAGTCTGGGCAGAGGGCGAAGTAAACAAGGGTGCGACGTTCTATTTCTCCCTACCGGATATCAAGCAGGAGGAAAATGAAGGACAAAGTGATACTACTAGTTGAAGACAATCCAAAGGACGAAGCGTTGACGATGCGTGCCCTGAAAAAGAGTAACGTGGTCAATAAAGTGGATGTCGTGCGCGACGGCGTGGAGGCTCTTGACTATCTTTTTTGTACCGGCGAATATGAATCGCGCGATCCAAATGTCATGCCGCAGCTCGTGCTTCTCGATCTTAAGCTTCCCAAGATGGACGGCCTGCAGGTGCTGCAAAAGATGCGCGAAGACGAGCGAACGAAGCTCCTGCCCGTCGTTGTGTTCACATCATCCAGTGAGCAGGAAGACATGCTGAAGAGCTACAACCTCGGGGCCAACAGCTACGTGCGCAAACCCGTTGAGTTCGAGGAATTCTCGGAAGCTACGCGGCAGTTAGGTGTTTACTGGCTTCTGCTGAACCAGCCGCCTCCGTCCGATTAATTCGGCACCTGTTTTGAAACTAGCGGCGTTTTCGACCCCCAGGCCGGAATGCCCGTGTACATTTCGAGCAGCGAGCCGAAGAGAGGTGCCGGAACGGCCTTGCTGCAGAGATAGCCCTGCCATTCATCGCATTTGAGGAGACGAAGAAACCGGAGCTGTTCTTCGGTTTCAACGCCCTCGGCAACGACCTTTAGATCGAGGTTATGAGCGAGCGTCATGATCGCCATCACGAGCGCGGCATCGTCCGGGTTTTCTGTGACATCCTTGACGAACGATTTGTCGATCTTGAGTACGTCTATCGGAAGCTCCTTTAAATAACTGAGCGAAGAATAGCCCGTTCCAAAATCATCGATCGAGATCGACACGCCGGCGTCTCGCAATTCACGGAGTGCCCCGATCGCGGAGTCTGCGTTATCGAAGATCGACCCCTCAGTAACTTCCAGATTCAAAAAGTTGGGATTCAGGCCGGTCCGTTTTACGACATCCAGGATCCGTTTGACGAGATCAGGCTGGTGAAACTGAAGCGGCGATAAATTGACCGCCAGCTGCAGGTCGAATCCATGGTCACGCAGCTCCTTCGCGTGGCAGCACGAAGTTTCGAGCACCCATTCGCTGATCGGGATTATCGCTCCGGTTTCCTCGGCCACGGAAATGAAATGCATTGGTGCTACATGCCCGAGGCCGGACCGCTCCCAGCGGAGCAGCGATTCCATCCCATTGATACGGCCGGAAGAAAAATCGACTTTTGGCTGATAGAAAACCTCGAGCTCCCTGCGTTCGAGCGCATGGCGAAGATTGGCTTCGAGCTCGACGCGTTTCAGCGCCAGCATGTTTATCTGCGAGCTGTAAAACTGATAATTGCCGCCGCCGAGCTTTCGAGCGTGGGATAGCGCCGCACTGGCGTTTTTGAGGAGCGTGGCCGCATCGCTGCCATCGGCCGGCGACATGCTGATGCCGATGCTGGCCGATGCGAACACCTCGTATTCGCGAATGCGAAAGGATTGCTCGAATATCTTCGAGATCCGCTGCGCCACTGCGCCGATCTCGGTGTGCGTGCAGTCG
Source organism: Acidobacteriota bacterium (assembly GCA_040004905.1). Taxonomy (GTDB): domain Bacteria; phylum Acidobacteriota; class Blastocatellia; order Pyrinomonadales; family Pyrinomonadaceae; genus OLB17. Next base: position 42,217 of record JBDTZW010000447.1, on the reverse strand, counting down.
TCGACGATCAGGGCGAATTCATCTCCCTCAAATCGGGCAGGTTTTGCCAAACCGTCGGCTACAGCGCTCAAGCGGCGTGCGACCTCCTGGATCAAGCCGTCGCCTACCGCGTAACCGAGGGTGTCGCGGACTGACGCATAGTTGTCGAGCGATACAAGAATTACAGCGGTGTTCCCTGCGCCGCCTGCCTTCCAGAGATTTTTGGCGAGCGTGTCCTCGACAAAAACGCGATTGGAGAGGCCCGTAAGCGAATCGTGATAGGCGAGATAATTCAGCCTGGAAGTGCGCTCCTCGATCAGGTCCTCAAGTTCGGACTCGTGCCTCTTTTTGGATGCCCGAAGCGCCGCGTGCTCGATCCCGCGGGCAACGGCGATCTCGACCTCGTCGATATCGAACGGTTTTTTTATGTAGTCGAATGCACCCTTGCGAATGGCCTCGATCGGACTGTCGATCGTACGGTTGCCGCTGATCATGACGACGACCGTATGCGGCGACGACGCCTTCACGAAACCGATCAGGTCGATCCCGCTCATGCCTCCCATATTTATATCGCTAATGACGAGGTCAAAGATGTTTTTTTCGAGCACCGCCACAGCCTCTTCAGCGGACGCTGCGCTCGTGCAGTCATACTTTTCACCGAGGATCGCGGCGAGCAAACCTCTGACGGACGACTCATCGTCGACGATAAGAACCCTCGCCTTTGGGATGGCAGCTCCTTCCATAGGATCGACGGCAGAGGACCCGAAAACCGGCAGTATGACCAATTACATCAAGGTTTATATCACAAGACTCGCTAAAATCGATGAGGTTTGTTTCAGCCGCCGAAACCTTAATTTCCCTCGGGCCGCGGCCGTGTGTGGCTGCTTGACTGATAAACGGTCATTCTGCATTATGCGTAAGCTATGAAAAACCCGTTAAACAAGTATTTATACGAAGTTAGCGAAAAATTTGGAAAGCCAATATGAATGAACCTTTTTATTAAATGAACGGAAGGATACATTGATCAAGTACAGTGGCAAACATTTTAGGATGCGTTGCCCGGGCTGAAGCTGTGTCCGTCAGTCTCCAAATTAAGTTGCAGGGAACCGCATTTGTCAAAGATGCGGTTTTTTGTTTTAAATGGCAATTTAGAGACGTATGCAAAAGGTCCTGACAGCCGCCCAAATGCGCGAGGTCGATCGCCTAACGACCGAACGCTACGGCATCCCGTCGATTCTGCTGATGGAAAACGCCGCCCATGCCGTCGCGCGTGTGATCACGGAAAAACTGGGCGGGTCGGTTGAAGGGAAGTCGATCCTTGTTTTATGCGGTAAAGGGAACAACGGCGGTGACGGGGCGGCACTGGCGAGGATATTGTGGACCATGGGTGCCGATTGTTTTGTTTATCTTTTTGGCAATGTCGCCGAGACACGTGGCGACGCCAAAACCAATTTCGACGTTTTAAGAACGATTTATGATTCGCCCGATACGAATGGTCCAAACGAAAATTGTCTGATCTTATTTGAAAATGCTGAGGACGGCAGCGTCCACTTTGAACCGAAAGATGTGGTCGTCGTTGATGCTCTCTTTGGAACGGGGATCGACCGGCCAGTCACAGGAGTATTTGAGAAACTTATTCGGCGGGAGAATCTCTATTTCAGAAGAAGAACACGGCTTCATATTTCCGTTGATCTTCCGTCCGGGCTAAATTCAGATACCGGGGAGCCTATCGGCGAAAATGCTAAAGCAGACGTGACAGTTTCCTTTACCAGCCCAAAGCCTGCGAATATTTTGCCCCCAGCGGCCAGTTCTAATGGGGAACTCGTCATCGCAAACATCGGATCGCCCGAAGAATTGATAGACGAACAGCCGTCGATGCTTTATTTGGCTGAGCAGGGCGATGCAAAAAAATGGCTCAAAGCCTCGGCGTTTGCGACCTCGTCTTACAAAAATAAACGCGGTCACGCACTGATCATCGCGGGTTCCGAGAGCTTTTCCGGCGCGGCGGTTCTCGCGGGGAATGCGGCAATGCGGTCGGGGGTTGGGTTGGTTACGGTGGTTACGCCGAAGTCTTCGAAGGAATCGATCGCCACGAGAGTTTTGCCCGAGGTGATGGTCCGCGGTGCGGCAGAAACCGACGGTGGAGCGATTTCGGAAGAGGCGTTCGATGAAATTCAAGATCTCCTGAAAAAGGCAGACGCCATCGCGATCGGCAGCGGCCTGTCGCAAAGCGAAAGCACCCGGAAGTTTATTCAAAAAGTGATCGAGAACCGCACAACGCCTGTCGTCATCGACGCCGACGCCCTAAATCTCTTGTCGCCGTTTCGCGACGCAGCATTGCAGAAGCCCGCACGAAGTACGGGCATCGCGCACGATGACTTTCCACTTATCCTCACTCCGCACGAAGGCGAGTTCATGCGTCTTCTCGGCACGGACGACAAGGGCGTTCTAAACGACCGCGTTGCCGCTGTTCGTGAATTCTCACAAAAAAACAATGTCATTCTTGTACTAAAAGGCGAGCGCGTTCTGATCGGCGAACCGGGCGGAAAGGTCGTTGTAAATCCGACCGGCAATTCGGGCCTGGGCAAAGCGGGAAACGGCGATACACTTACGGGAATCCTCGGCGGATTCGTCACGCAGGCCGCGGCGATGACCATAGATATTTTTGAAGCTGTCGTCGCAGCCGTTTACGTTGCCGGAATGGCTGGCGATGTCGCCGAAAAGAAATTCGGCAAGCGCGTGATGACAGCATCGGACGTACGGGAATGCCTCGTCGACGTTTTTGCGAGCCTTACGAGTGAAAAGTGAAAAACGAAAAGTGAAACATGAAGAGATCGTTTCGAATTCACCGGAGGAAACGTTCGAGCTTGGTGAGAAGATCGGCGAGTCACTCATCGGCGGCGAGATCGTCTTGCTGCACGGCGGGCTCGGTACGGGAAAAACGCTGCTGACAAAAGGCATTCTAAATGGTCTAGATTTCGATATCGACGAGGTGACAAGTCCCAGCTTCACGCTAGTCAATCTGTATAGGGCGACGTTTGATGTATATCACATCGATCTCTGGCGGATCGAGGGGGGCGATGCGGCCGCTGCGGTTGGGCTGGATGAGATTTTAGAAGATGAAAAGGCCGTGGTGATAATTGAGTGGGCGGAGCGATTGGGTCCGCGTCGTTTCGCTGGAAAGGTTCTGCACGTGAACCTGGCTGGAGACGGCGACGAACCACGAAAAATAGCTTTGGATATTGCGTAGACTTTGAGAATAGAGATCGCGAAAAAATCTAAGACGCTCAATGTTTATCATGACGATGGGCAACGTATCAAAAGTTTCGATGTCGCTTTCGGGACGGCTACTCGCGGGCGAAAAGAGATCGAAGGCGACAGCAAGACCCCGGAAGGCGAATATGCCATCGGTGTCAAAAATCCGAAAAGCAAATTTCATCTCTCGCTCGGCCTGAACTATCCCAACATTGCCGATGCCGATCGAGGACTAGCCGCTAACCTGATCACACGGGGAGAGCACGATTCGATCGTCGAAGCAAACCTCAATGAAAAACTGCCGCCGCAAAATACCGCACTCGGCGGCGAGATCTACATCCATGGCGGCGGCACCGAGGCCGACTGGACCCGCGGCTGCATCGCGCTGACCGATGCCGAGATGACCGAGCTATTTGAAATGGCTGAGATCGGAACTCGGGTCTCGATCCGGCAATAATAAATTTGTCGCACCAACGTTTGACCCGCCTATTGAAAATAATCCTTCCCAGGGCTACCCTACTATGATACATTGTTGCATCAAAGGCGTGGGCGACGTCTGTTCAGGGGCGCCGTCCATGTTTGATCTTTGAAAACAGAGGTCATGAGGAGATAGTGAGCGAAGTCTGCATTCGACTTGTTCTCCGTTATCCACTGATGCTTAACGCGTTTAACGTGCGTGTGGAGCGCTGGGACAGTGGGACATGGGACACTTCGATTTTGGATCTGGGAATTTCGGATCTTGGCTTTGAAAGCGGAGCCATTCTGCAAAATTAGCGGAAACCGTGGAACAGTGGAACATGGCTGGTAACTCGCTCAAACCCAATAAAAACCTGGCCGAAAGCTGAGTTTCGCCTAAGAAAGCTGTATTACAATGTATTACAACTTAATAAGAGGGGCCCGACATTCCGCCTATGATGGATCCACCCGATACCAGTAAGCGAAAAGCCTCTTCTCGTTTGCAGGCGACACGCTCCGAACCGAACGCGGATAGACGTTCTTTTCGAAATTGAACTATAATTGACCCTCCAAGGTATGACCCACGGTGAGAGCCAGATAACCAAAGAAGCATCGGCTGCCAAAGACGCGAATGCCGCCGAGGCCTTCGACGGCAGGTTGTTCTTTAACCGTGAGTTGAGCTGGCTGGAGTTTAACCGCCGCGTTTTAGACGAGGCAACTGACGAAAACCTTCCGGTATTGGAGCGTTTGAAGTTTCTTTCGATATTTTCGACGAATCTCGACGAATTTTTCATGATCCGGGTCTCGGGACTTAAGGAGCAGATCGAGGAGGGAATTTCCGAGCCTTCGCCGGACGGTTTGACACCGACCGAGCAATGGCGTGAGATCAGCAAAAGGCTCAAGCCGATGCTGAAAAAGCAGGCTTCGTATTTGAATCAAACCGTTCTGCCTGAGCTTGCACAAGCCGGAATCACGATCGAGCCTTACAAGAGCTTGAACGCCAAGGAGAAACGCCGGCTCAATAAATATTTTCGTGACAACCTGTTTCCGATATTGACGCCGCAGTCGGTCGATTCGAGCCATCCGTTTCCATATATTTCAAATCTGAGCGTAAATCTCGGCGTCTTGATCGAACCAAATCGTCATGTAACTCAGCCGAATCTAAAGCACCTCTTCAAGCAGAAACGATTTACCCGCATTAAATTGCCGCCGACCGTCCCGCGATTGATCCCTATCAGCGATAAAAAAGGTCGATACGTGCTGATCGAAGAGGTGATCGCGGCGAACGTTCAGGACCTGTTCCCGAACATGAAAACGAGCGAGGCGTTTCTGTTTCGCGTGACTCGCGATGCCGACATCGAGCTTCGCGAGGATGAGGCTGGCGATCTGATGCGAACGCTCGAAAGGGAATTGCAGCGGAGGCGATTTAGATTTCCCGTCCGGCTCGAAGTTTCGTCCGCAATGCCCGACAAGATGCTGAAAACGCTGGCGACCGGCATCGGCGTGACCGAGCAGGACATTTACCGGATCGAAGGTTTTGTCGATATTCCTGACCTCATGCAGCTTTATTCGCTCGACCGGCCGGAGCTGAAGGACAAGCCGATACCGGTCGTCTACAGCCACGCGTTCAAGGACAAAAAGAATTCGTTTGACGTGCTCAAAAAGCACGACGTGCTGCTGCATCACCCATATATTTCGTTCGCGGCGGTCGCCGATTTTCTGACCGAGGCCGCCGAAGACCCGCTCGTTCAGGCAATCAAGATCTGTTTGTATCGAACGGGCAAGGATTCACCGATCGTCGATTCGCTGATTCGGGCAAGCCAATTGGGCAAGCAGGTCACTGCGCTTGTTGAATTAAAGGCGCGGTTTGACGAAGAGAACAATATCGAATGGGCACGGCGGCTTGAGAACGAAGGCGTCCACGTCGTTTACGGCATCAGCTCGCTGAAAACGCATTCGAAGGTGACCCTCGTTGTGCGGCGTGAAAAGGACAAGCTCGTGAGATACGTTCACGTGGCGACCGGCAACTACAATCCGGTCACTTCGCGAATGTACACCGATGTCGGGTTATTGACGAGCGATGAGGCGATAGGGACAGACGCGACGCTTTTGTTCAACTTTCTGACCGGATATTCGCAGCAAAACAAGTATCACAAGATGCTGGTGGCCCCGCTAAATCTCCGACAAAAATTCGTACAGTTGATCCGGCGGGAAAAACGCCATCGCCTCGCAGGGAAAAAGGCGCGGATAATCGCAAAATTCAACAGCTTGACGGACGAAAACCTGATCAGCGAATTGTATGAGGCTTCGAAGGCAGGCGTCGAGATCGACCTGCTCGTCCGCGGGATATGCTCGCTTCGGCCGGGCATCAGCGGACTGTCGTCGACCATTCGCGTGATCTCGATCGTCGGCCGGTTTTTGGAGCACAGCCGCCTATTTTATTTTGCGAACGGCGGAACGACGGAGAGCGAGGAGGTCTATATCGGCAGCGCCGACTGGATGCGTAGAAATCTCGATCGGCGCATCGAGATCGCGATTCCCGTGACCGATCCCGCGATCAAGCACTATCTAAGGCACACGGTTCTCGATGCCTATCTGAGAGATAACGTGAATGCGAAAATGCTGCGTCCGGACGGATCATATAGAAAAGTTGAGGGCTCGACAGAACTGTTCGACGCCCAGATGTTTTTTGCCGGGAAAGATATCGAGGTCTAGGCAGAGGTAGATTTGGCAAATCGGGCTTCCATCACGCCGCCGACGTCTTTGCCGTATTTGAGCGTAAGCCGCGGATAGCCGCGAGGCTCGGGTTCGAGGTCTTCGATCTCAAGCAGTCTCTCGGCGGCGGCGATGTCTTCCATGGTGCCCTCGATCTCCATGTAAAAGCCGAATGGAAGTTCGTCGAGCACAACCTCGACATTGCCGACATGCCATGCTTTGCGATGTTTTTCGTAAACCAGCGATAAGTGATAGCCAAGCTTTTCGATGATGTGCTCTGTGGCTTCGACGTCGGAAACGATGGTTTCGAATTCGATCTTATGCTTGAAATCGGTATCGCTCGGAAGCTTTTCCTTGTAGGTAAAATGCGTGATGTCGCCGATCTTTCGCAGACGAAGCATCGCGCCGCGTTCGTCTAGTGTGCCGCCGCGGTGAAGATAGTTCTCCTCGAAACGTTCCTCGGAAAAAACAGCGCCGACCGCCGGCAATTTGGCGGAGAGTTCGACCAGGCGTTTCTTGTCCAGACGGTATTTTTTCTCAGTTTCGATGGCCATTAGGTGACTCAGTTTTAATAGTAAGAGAAACGGCGAGGCAGGGCAACAGCGGGCCGGGCGATAAGATCGCTGCTTGACGAAAATTATTATTTACTTAATACTTGAAAAAAAGGTCAGGTTTAAGAAGGGCCGAATTTTAGGAAAAGTAACTTACGAAAATCATATGCCATACTCAGAAATAATGATCCACGGAATGCGGGCAGAGCTCGCTGATCTAGGATTTGAAGAAACAAAGACGTCGGAAGCCGTGAAGGAAGCAGTCGAGAACACCGATGGTACCGTAATGGTAGTGGTCAATTCCGTCTGCGGGTGTGCGGCCGGCGGAGTTCGCCCCGGCATCGCGATGGCCCTGGCGCATTCGGAAGCCAAGCCGGATAAGGCGATCACCGTTTTTGCCGGCGCCGACATCGACGCAACCGAAACTGCCCGCGATTACTTCGAAGGATATGCTCCGTCATCGCCATCGATCGGTTTCCTCAGGGGCGGAAAGCTGATCCAGTTGTTCGAGCGAAGAGACCTCGAAGGCCGCCCACCCACGGTGATCGCTCAAGCCCTGGTCGATGCGTTCAACACTCATTGCAGCAAAACCGAAGCCGCTAATAACTAGATAGAAGTTTAGTTGCTTATTAAGAGACCGCCCATGTGGCGGTCTTTCCATTTAACCGCCGGAAGAAAACTGTTGCGCGGGGGAGCCCGGAATCGGTAGAATGTAAAGGGCTTCCCCGAACTCTTGCGGCCCTTCTCGACGCAATGTCCATCAGCCAACGACAACACATTAGGTTTTCGCTCGAAGTTCCGGCGATCCTGTATCGCAAAAACGGCGAAAAACTAGTCACCGCTACGCAGCAGATCAGCGTCGGCGGATGCCTGACGTCGTGGGATGACAATTTTTTTCCGGGCGATGAGTTTCGTTTTGAGCTTGAATTGCCGAATGGAAACCGGCTGCCGCTGACGTGCCGGGTTGTTTATTGCTTTGACGAATCAGGCATCGGGGCCAAATTCGTCGACATCACAAAATTTGAGCAGTCGCTGATCGCAAAAACCATCTCGGCTCGCCTTGAACTCGACGGCCTGCCGATGCCGATCGATGCATTCGAAGAGCCGCCTAGATTCGAAGAAGTGCAATTAAAGGTCTCGAACGCCCGCGAGCAGCGAGAGGAAAAGCTGAGAGAAGTAATGGTCCTGGACCTCGACGATTAGTTTTTCGCTAGAGGAAATTAGGACACGATCTAAAACAACTCATCCATCGCTTCTTCGAGGTTTCTTACCCCGACGACTTTAATTCCCAATAATTTTTCCAGTCCTTTTTTATTCGATTCCGGCAGGATCAGTTTCTTGAAACCGAGAGTTTGGGCTTCGCGCGCTCGGGTTTGGGCCTGGAGGACGCCGCGGATCTCGCCGGTCAGGCCGATCTCCCCGAAAACGGCGGTTTCGGGCGGCACCTGTAAATTCCGAAAGCTTGACGCGATGGCGGCAACCACCCCGAGATCGGCAGCGGGTTCGTCGATCTCCATTCCGCCGGCGACGTTGATGTAAACGTCATCGCCGGCAAGCTGAAAGCCGAGGCGTTTTTCGAGCACAGCGATCAAGAGGGAAGTCCGATTGTAGTCGAAGCCTTGTGCCATTCGGCGACCTGACCCAAATTTCGTTCCGGACACAAGTCCCTGGATCTCGACGAGCATTGGCCGAGTGCCTTCCATGCAGACGGTGACGACCGAACCGGTCGCCCCTTCTGGTCGCTCCTGCAGGAACAGTTCCGAGGGATTCCCGACCGCGATCAGGCCGATGTTGGTCATCTCGAAAACACCGATCTCATTTGCGGCCCCAAAGCGATTTTTCGTTGCCCGGATTATGCGATGGTTGTGATGCCGGTCGCCTTCGAAATAAAGGACCGTATCTACGATATGTTCGAGGGCTTTCGGCCCGGCGATCGAGCCTTCTTTTGTGACGTGGCCGGTGAGAAAAACTGGCGTGCCTGTTTGTTTGGCAAAGAGCATCAACTGGCCAGCGGCTTCGCGGACCTGAGAAACGCTTCCCGGAGCAGATTCTATCTTTTCACTGAAAACTGTCTGAATGGAATCGACGATCAAAAAATCCGGCCGCAGCTTTTCGGTTTCGGCGAGGATCGACTGCAAATTGGTTTCAGGAAGCAGGAACAAATTCTCGGCAGTGACCCCGAGTCGCTCACCGCGCATTTTTATCTGGCGTTCTGATTCTTCGCCCGAGACGTATAGGACCTTGGTCCCGTTGCGGCAGAGCTTGTCCGCCATCTGGATCACGATCGTCGATTTACCGATGCCGGGCGCTCCGCCGATAAGGACGAGCGAGCCGCTGACGATGCCGCCGCCGAGTACTCGATCAAATTCTTCGATCCCCGAAGATACGCGGGAATCATCCTGCGATTCGATCTCCCCGTACGAAACCGGCGAGGACTCACGAAACGAAGCGAACGATCTGCCCGCGCCAGCTGCTTGGGGGGCTGCACGAAACCGTTCCTCTACAAATGAATTCCACTCGTTGCAGTCCGGGCATTGGCCGAGCCATTTACGTGACTGATTTCCGCAGTTCTGGCAGACGAATATCGTTGCAGGTAGTTTTGCCATTCTTCTTTGTGCAAAGAATACAACAGTTGTGGACGCCACGAAAATCGAGTCGCCATGGAGCCAAGTGTTTGAAATCTGGCCGCGAATCGTCATTTATACACTGGGAAAGCGAGTAGCGGGCGAATTGGGGAGCGGAACGATTATCCGACAGCGTTTATTCGTGTTAAAATAGAATCAGTCATGAAGTGGGATATTCTCATATTAAGGATCACGTTTGTAGGGTTACTGACCTTTTTGGGTTACATCCTCAATCCGTTCGAGCGGACGGAGAAATACGGGCTTGATCCGACCTCGCGGCGCGTGCTTTCCACTTTGTTGGGAACGATCGTTTCACTGATCATAATCGGTTTTGAAGTGCGGGTCCGCAAGGCCTCGCTGAAAACGCTGATCGGAGCTGCGGTCGGTTCGATCCTCGGTATTGTCGGAGCATTTTTGATCGGAGTTTTGATCTCGATCCAGAAGGAATCCGCTGTTTCTGCCGAGATGCAGACATTTCTGACTATCTCGCTTGCCTTTTTCATGGCCTATATCGGTTTGATGGTCGGAGCGGCGAAGGGAGAATTTATCGACCTGTCGGCCCTCGGCGGCATTTTCAGCGATAAGACCGTCAAGCGGGACAACAAGGTCCTCGACACCTCGGTGATCATCGACGGTCGTATTGCGGACGTTGCGGAGACCGGTTTCCTGGGCGGAACGCTGGTCATTCCCAATTTCATTCTCGCCGAACTTCAGCAGGTTGCCGATTCGCCGGATTCGTCAAAACGTCAACGCGGCCGTCGCGGATTGGACATGCTGCAGCGGCTTCGGAATAACAGCAAGCTGGATATTCAAATCGTCGAAACGGACTTTCCGGCGGTCAAAGAAGTCGATCTGAAACTCATCGAATTGGGCAAACAACTCGACGCCGTCATTGTCACCAACGATTTTAATTTGAACAAAGTTGCGCAACTTCGCGGTGTCGCGGTGCTGAATATCAACGAGCTTGCCAACGCTTTGAAGCCGGTTGTCCTTCCGGGCGAGGCAATGCGTGTTTTTATTCTCAAGGAAGGTAAGGAATACAATCAGGGCGTTGCATATCTCGATGACGGAACGATGGTGGTCGTCGATAACGCACGCCGCCTGATCGGCAAAACGACCGACATTGCAGTTACGAGTGTTCTTCAAACGACGGCTGGCAAGATGATCTTTGGTCGGCTGTGGGAAGAGAAAGAAGATCTAGAGGGCTCGGTAGGAATCCATGATTCGCGTTCGATGGGGTTTCGAAAGGCGACCAGAGAGCTTCGTCAGACTACCATAATTGAAGAACTAGATTCTTAGATGAACACCGCCATTATTGTTGCGGCCGGCAGCGGCAAAAGATTTGCTTCCGATACTCCCAAACAATTCGTAGAACTCCTCGGGAAACCCGTAATTTTTCACACGATCGACCGATTCGCCCGCTGCGATGCCATCGACGACATTGTCGTTGTTTTAGCGCAGGATCGTGTCGAATGGTTCGGCGCTGAATCGGCAAAGTATTCGATCAACAAGCCACTCCGAACAACGGCCGGCGGCAAAACAAGAGTTGAATCGGTAAGAAACGGATTTCGAACATTGGGGCCAGCGGTAGACCTCGTTGCTGTTCACGACGCGGCACGCCCGCTGGTCACGATCGCCGAGATATCGCGGACGATCGAAGGAGCCCGGGAAACGGGGGCTGCGTGCCTGGTCGCTCCGGTTGCCGATACGATCAAGGAAGTAAAAAATAAGAAGATATCGCGGACGATCGACCGTTCGTCACTGCGGCGGGCTTTGACTCCGCAGGTGTTTCGCTGCGAGATCTTGCGCGAAGCGTTGGAGAATTGCGACATGAGCGAGAGCATCACCGATGAATGTTCGCTGGTCGAAAAGGCCGGACGCGAGATCGCCTTTATCGAGGGCAGCTCGCGAAACATCAAGATCACGGTGCTGGATGATCTGGTTATCGCGGAAGCTCTGCTGCGGGTTGAGGGCGTAGTTTAGAGATGCTCAGGATCGGTTTTGGAAATGATATCCATCGCCTGGTCGCAGGCAGGCCGCTGATCATCGGCGGCGTCGAGATCCCGTCTAATGTTGGACCCGAGGGGCATTCGGACGCAGACGTTCTTCTGCATGCAATAACCGATGCTTTGCTAGGGGCACTTGCTCTGGGTGACATTGGAACGCATTTTCCGAATACGGATGAGCGATGGTTGAACGTCGAAAGCACGGTGTTTCTGCGATACACACTGGGCCTGCTCGGGTCGCACGGATATGTGATCGCGAACATTGATTCGACGGTCAGCCTCGAAAAGATCAAACTCCGGGCGTATATCGACGAAATGCGCGGGAACATTGCTCAGGCCTTGGAAATCGATATCAATCAGGTTAGCGTAAAGGCAAAAACGAGCGAAGAGGTCGATGCGGTGGGCGAAGGCAGGGCTGTTCGGGCGGAAGCCGTAGTGTTGCTGAATCGGGTTTAGAAACCGAATTTATTCATAGACTTAGGTGCTAACCGTGTGCGAAACTTGGTCAGCATTTTTAGTTGATCACCCAGTCGCTACCGCTCAGGGTTCTTCCGAGAAACACCCGGTGCTATGGCTTCCGGTTCTGACAGTAATGAGACCACAGGAGATAATTGCCAAAAAACGGGATGGTGCAACGCTGTCGAAGCGGGAGATCAATCTCTTTATCGACGGCGTTTGCGACAGGAGTTGGGCTGATTATCAGATATCGGCTCTGCTGATGGCGATGTTTGTCCGCGGACTTGACCAGTCGGAGCAGGATGAACTTACGAGGGCGATGATCCACTCCGGCAAGGTTATTGACCTATCGGATGTCGGACGACCAGTGGTTGATAAGCACTCGACGGGGGGCGTCGGCGACAAGACATCGCTGATAATCGCACCGGTCGCCGCGGCTTGCGGGTTGGCGGTTCCGATGATCTCGGGTCGTGGCCTGGGACATACGGGCGGGACGCTCGACAAACTCGAATCTATCTCAGGCTACAGCGTCGATCTTTCGATGGAGCGTTTCAAGGAACTGCTCGCGAAAAACGGATACGCGATGATCGGCCAGACGGACGAGATCGCGCCGGCGGACAAAAAGCTTTATGCGATGCGCGACGCGACGGCGACCGTGCCGTGTATTCCGCTGATCGTGGCTTCGATAATGTCGAAAAAACTCGCGGAAGATCTCGACGCGCTCGTGCTCGACGTAAAAACCGGCTCCGGGGCTTTCATGCAGGCAATGCCGGATTCAGTAAAGCTTGCCGAGGCGCTGGTAGCGACCGGCAACGCGTTCGGCGTAAAAACACAAGCGGTGGTTTCCGACATGAATCAGCCGCTGGGCAAATTCGTGGGAAATGCACTTGAGGTTTACGAGTGCATCAAGATACTTCGCGGCGAGGCGGACGAGATGATGGAGCCGACACTTCATCTCTCGGTCGAACTAACCGCGAGAATGCTTGTCGCCGGCGGATTGGCGGAAACCGCCCAGATTGCCCGGCAAAAGATCGAAGCTGTTCTCGCATCAGGTGAAGCACTCGAGAAGTTTCGCGAGAATATCATTGTGCAAAGTGGCGATGGTGATGTTTGCAGCGATCCGGAAAAGCTACTTTGTAAGGACTTGCTTTCCAAACCAGTAGCCGCCGACCGGGATGGAAATATTTCCGCGATGGACACGCAATCGATCGGGACATGCATCTCCGAAATCGGCGGAGGCCGGACGCGTGCAGACGATAAGATCGACCACGCAGTCGGGTATTCGTGCGAGGTGCGGATCGGCCAGCGTGTGAAAAGGGGTGAACCGCTTGGCGTTGTTCACTGCCGAACACAGGACCATTTCGATCAGATCAACTTAAAATTACAGGCGGCACATACCATTTCCGATGCGCGGCCCGCGGAGCTTTCGCTTGTACGAGCCGTGATCTCGTAATCGCCTTGCTCAAATTTCGGTTCGGCTGTAATCTAGACGGCGGAAACTCCATATTTTTAGCATCTAAAAGTCGTATGAAGAGAGCTTTTTTATCGCTTTTTCTGATCCTCGCTGGAGCCTTTTTCACTTCCTGCAATGACGCCGAAGCGAAGCAGGAAGGCTGCAAGGTCCGCGTAGGCATTGTGTTCGATATCGGCGGCAAAAACGACCGCTCATTCAACGCTGCCGCGTGGGAAGGCGTGAAACGCGCCAAACAGGACTTGGGCATTTGTCTCAATGACGTTGAGCCGGGCAATCCGACATCGATAGAACCCGCAATGCGTGCTTTTGCGGAGAAGAATTTCGACCTCGTGGTCGGCATCGGCTTTGCCCAAGGCCCGATCATGCAAAAGGTGGCGACCGATTTTCCAGACGTAAAATTTGCGATCATCGACGGTGTCATTTTCGAGGATGACGGAAAGACTCCGAAGAAGAACGTCGCGTCGCTCGTATTTCGCGAACACGAAGGTTCATATCTGGTCGGAATGATCGCCGCCGCAAAATCGAAGACCGGCGTGCTTGGGTTTATCGGCGGAATGGACATTCCACTGATACATAAATTCGAGACCGGCTACGAGGAAGGCGCAAGGTCGTACAATCCCAAGGTCCGCATCGTCCAGAACTATGTGGGCGTGACGGACGGAGCGTGGAACAATCCCGGAAAAGGTAAAGAGCTTGCACTTTCACAGATCGATCAAGGTGCGGATGTGATATTCACCGCGGCCGGTAACTCGGGCCTTGGCGCCTTTGACGCCGTGGAACAGTTCGGACGTGACGCCAACGGACAGGCAAATAAGTTTGTTATCGGCGTTGATTCAAATCAAAACGGCGTGAAGAAGGGATTTGTGCTGACCTCGATGGTAAAGCGAGTCGATAACGCCGTTTATGATGCGGTCAAAGACGTACTCGCTGGAAAATTTGAAGGCGGCTTTCATGTGTTTGGCTTGGACAAAGACGGAGTCGCTTATTCTATGGATAACAATAATGCGGGCCTTATCCCGGATGATGTGATCGCAAGGGTCGAGGAAGCAAGACAAGAGATCGTTGACGGAAAGATAAAAGTGACCGACGCCATGGCTAAATAGAATGCTCGAACTCAAGAACATTACAAAAACTTTCGGCAGTGTTGTGGCTAACAATGATGTTTCGCTGTCGGTTAAGCAAGGGACGATCCATGCGATCGTGGGAGAGAACGGTGCGGGCAAGTCGACCGTGATGCGAATCGCGTATGGGTTTTATAACGCGGACAGCGGGGAAATCTGGGTTGACGGAAAACCAGTGTCGATCAAGAATCCGAGCGATGCGATCGCTCGCGGCCTAGGCATGGTGCATCAGCATTTTATGCTGGTGGACACGATGACGGTCGCCGAAAATATTATTCTCGGTGCTGAGACAGGAACGGCGGTAAAACTCGATCTCGATGAAGCCAACGCAAAGATCAAAAAGCTTTCGGAAGAGTTGAAACTCGGCGTTAACCCCGAAGCATATGTCGAGGACCTTTCGGTTGGGCAGCAGCAGCGGGTTGAGCTGTTGAAGGCGCTTTATCGAAACGCCGAGATTCTAATATTGGACGAGCCGACGGCGGTTCTCGCTCCGCAGGAAGTAGATGACCTTTTTGCGATCCTTCGGCGAATGAAGGACCAGGGTAAGACGATCATCATTATTACGCACAAGCTGGAAGAGGTCTTGTCAATCTCTGACGAAGTCACGGTCATGCGTGACGGGAAATCGGTCGGGAATGTTAATACCTCCGAAACAAATGCTCAGGAATTAGCCCGTATGATCGTAGGACGCGATGTGCTGCTACGGGTCGATAAGACTGAGGCGAAACCTCGCGGGGTTGTGCTTGAGGTCACGAACCTAACGATCAGAGGTAAACACGGAATCACCGTCGATAAGGTTTCGCTTACGGTGCGCTCCGGCGAGATCGTCGGCATAGCGGGAATTGAAGGTAACGGACAAACCGAATTGATGGAATCTCTCGCGGGACTTCTGCGATCGAGCGGGGGCCGCATTGAATTTGAAGGCCGCGACGTAACGAACCGCAATGCTCGGCAGCTGAAAGAATTGGGAATCGCGAATATTCCTGAAGACCGGCATAAACGCGGTCTTTTGCTCGAATCGGACCTCGCGGAAAATTCGATACTTGGCGTGCATTACCGGCCTCCTGTCGCAGCGGCTTCGGGCCTGATGAACGGTACGGCGATCCACGATCGGGTCAGCGAGATCATCAAAAATTTCGATGTTCGACCGCCGGTCCCCTCGCTCTCGGCCAAATCGCTTTCGGGCGGCAATCAGCAAAAGTTGATCATCGGCCGCGAGTTCGAACTGAACCCAAAACTCCTTCTCGTATCGCAGCCGACACGCGGCGTTGATATCGGCGCGATCGAATTTATTCATCGAAAATTGATCGAATTGCGCGATGCCGGCTCGGCGATCCTGCTCGTTTCCGCTGAACTCGAAGAAGTTACCGCACTATCGGATCGATTGCTTGTTATACGAAACGGCGAGATCGTGGCGGAATTTGATCCGAAGACCGCAACGGCCGAAGAGATCGGTCTGAAAATGTGCATTGTGAAGGCACGACGATGACGACGGCGTCGCTCTCCTCTATGGTGTTAGGGATCCATTTTGCCGGCGGCCACAGGCTTGCCGGAATTAAAAAGAGTTTTCATCCGCTCGATCGCGGTATGAAGATTTTCCATCGACGTTGCGTACGAGATCCGCAGAAATCCCTCCGCACCAAAAGGTTCACCGTCCGTTACAACCGTGTAGGTATCACGCAGAAGACATTCAGCAACGTCGGCCGATCTGTGAAAACTATCGCCGAGCATCTCTCTAACATCGACAAAAGCGTAAAACGCACCCTCCGGCATCGCGCATTTGAATCGGTTCACCTCGTTAAGAGCGGGAATCAGCCAATTCTTTCGCCTTTCGTATTCAGACGTCATTTCCGTTACGGCCTTGACCGTTGTTGTCTGATCTTCGAGAGCCCGGGCACATGCGTACTGGACGAATGACGTTGGGTGGGTTGACGAATGCCCTTGCAGCCGAAGAATCGCCCGCGTCCACTCTTCGTTTGCGACCGTGAATCCGATACGCCACCCCGTCATTGCATACGTCTTGGAAAAGCTGCCCGCGACACAGACGAATTCCTGAAGTTCTCGCGGCAGTGTTGCGGACGTGAACGGCTTGTTTGGCGGATACGCGAAGTAGAGATAGCACTCATCCGTTAACACGTAAACTCCACGTTCAGCGCAAGTTTCGACGATCCGCCGCATCGCGTCCGGCGGGATCACTCGGCCCGTCGGATTGTTGGGCGAGTTTATGATGAGGAGTTTTGTTTTATCGGTGATCGCGGCTTTTACCTGATCGGCGGTAAGAATAAATTCGGTCTCCTCGGTATCGATAAAAACATTCTTCGCCCGGCAGAACGTGCCGATCTCAGGAAAGGTCACCCAGTAAGGTTTCGGGATGAGCAGTTCGTCGCCGGGATCTAGGATCGTGCAGGCCGCGTTGAACAATGCTTGTTTACCGCCGCCGGAAGCCACGATTTCCGCAGGCGAAATATCCGCTCCAAACTGATCGTGATAATAGGAAACGATGGCGTCGCGAAATTTCTTTAGGCCAGCGGTCGGCGTGTACTTGGTTAGGCCGTGTTCCATTCCCTCGATCGCGTATTGCTTGATGAACTCCGGTGTGTCGAAGTCGGGCTCACCCAACGAGAGATCGATCACGCCATAGCCTTTTTCACGAAGCTCGGCGGCGGCCTGGCCCGCCTTTAGCGTCGCGGAAGCATGCATGGCGGCGACATTTTGGGATACGGGAAACGGCTTTTTCATAAACTAACTACCAACACTTTGCTCAAGAAATTCTACCCGATTGCCGAACGGGTCTCTAAATTCTAAACGATTGTAATTCGGGATCGGAATGCCGTCGAGTATCTTAATGTTGTGTTCGATAAGCTTTGATCGCCATCCATCGAGGTCATCGACCCGATATGCAACGTGGGCTTTTGAGAATTGTCTGCCCTCGATGTCCTCGACGCCAAGATGAACTTGAAATTCGTCGACATCAAGCCAAAGTCCGCCGCGATGTTTCAACGCATCAGGTTTTTCAATTTCTATCAGGCCAAGAATACCGCAATAAAAACCGCGGGCCTCGTCTTCTTTTCCGATCGGAATCGTGATCTGAGTGTGGTGAACGGAGCGGATCATTTATTTTGAAAGCTTTTCGCGCATGCTCTCCTCGACAACTGCCGGGATCAAGCCCTCCACACGGCCGCCGAGCATGAAGACCTGTTTCATCAGATCGGAGGACACATAGGAGTATTCTTCGGCCGCCATCAGAAAGACCGTTTCGATCGTAGGCTCCAGTCGGCGGTTCATCAGGGCCATTCTTAGCTCGTATTCATAGTCGCTTACAGCACGGATGCCGCGGACGATAGCGGTTGCTCGCGAACGCTTTGCAAAATCAGCGGTGAGGCCTGAAAAACTATCTACAGTCACTTCGCAGTGGCCATTTTTGATCGAGGGAAGTATCCCGCGGATGAGTGCGCGGCGTTCTTCGACCGAGAACATCGGATTTTTATCGGGATTATTAAGAATCGCCACAATTATCTCGTCAAACAGAGGCAGGCTGCGTTTGATAATGTCGAGATGACCGTTGGTTGGTGGGTCGAAAGAACCCGGAAAGACGGCGCGTCGCATATTTTTACCCTGAATGTAATTACAATGTAATTATAAATTGTAATTAAAATGTAACTTTAACTGCCAGAGCCTATCGTAAAGCGGATAAGAATGGTAATATTCGAGATATCGAGACCACTTCTCTCGCGCAGGTAACATATCATAAAGCCGGAATGAATAAAAACGGACAGGCAGCGGCATTTTACGACCTCGAAGGGACGCTGGTAAAAACCAATCTAGTGCACACTCTCGCCTTTTACGCCAAGCGACAGCAGGGCCTGTGGCAAACAGCGAAAAAGAGCGTCGGCACGCTGGCAAAGCTTCCTTTTTTTGGCGTAACCGACCTGTATTCGCGCAATGTCTTTAACGAGGTTTTTTTCCGCAGCTACGAAGGATTTTCGCAGGACAGACTTCGTTATTTTTCGGAGGAACTGTTTGAAGAAGTTCTGAAACCCGCGATCTTCGACGGTACACCGGAATTGATCAAGCAGGGAAAGAAGATCGGCCAGCGACAGGTTTTGCTGACAGGCGCACTGGATTTCACGATCGACCGGCTAACGGACTACCTCGGAATGGACGATTTTGTCGCCAACCGCCTCGAATTCGTAAACGGCTACGCCACCGGTCGAGTCCTGCCGCCCGTGATGGCCTCGGCGACGAAAGCAAAGTGGATCCGCGAATATGCGGAACGGGAAAACATCAACCTGTCTGAAAGCTATGCTTATTCAGATAGCATCTCCGATCTGCCAATGCTTTCGATCGTCGGACATCCGGTGGCCGTTAATCCTGACTTTCGGCTGAAACAAACGGCTTTGCAACATGATTGGGCACTTTTGGATCTTAGATAGGGAATATGCCGGTTCGCCGGTTCGCCTTCGTTAGCATTCTCTTGTTCGCCCTGTTTGTTCCGGGCTGTTCTATCACTGAAACGGCAGTCGTTTCCCTTGCGGAAGGATTAAGACTTGAATTGACGAACCAGAAATTCGGCAAAATCTATGACGATGCCTCCGATTATCTTCATAGTAACGTTAGCCGAGAGGTGTTCATTGAGCGCGCCCGATTATTGGTTGAGGCCGCTCAAAGGGTTGAGCGCGACGTTAGATGGGTAGAGGACGACTCGCTGGGAGAATCCTTCAAGGAGCTACAGTTGGAAAAGAGTTCAACACTCTATGCTTATAGAAAGGTTGGAAGTGGCGAGCGGATGGTTCGAATTTTAATTTGCTGGGAAGTTAGGGATGGTAAGGCAAAACTCTTTGATATAAGTGCCTTCTCAAGCACAGACAACTACGAGACGGTCGGAAAAATAGTGAAATCAGAATAAAACGATGGCTCTTCAACTAAGACGCAAAACACACGAATCGATCGTGTATATCGACAAAGACTCGGCACCGCGGATCATGCCGTTTGGTGAGGATTTTATTCTTGAGGACATTCCGATCGGGACGCGGGTTATTTATCCGAATCCGCCGATCAAGGGGTTGCCAAACCGTGAGGCGGCGATCCGGTATGCGGTGAATCACCCGATCGAGATGGAGCCTCTTTACGCTCTGCTTGAGCCGGGACTGCGGATCACGATCGCGATGGACGACATAAGTTTACCGCTGCCGCCGATGGCTACGCCGGACATGCGCCAGACGATGCTCGAAGTCGTGCTGGATATGTGCGCGGCGAACGGCGTGGATGACATTCACCTGATCGTCGCCAATTCGCTGCATCGCAAGATGACCGAGTGGGAAATGCGGCGGATGGTGGGCAACGCGATCTTTAACGAGTATCATCCAGAACGTTTTTACAATCACGACGCCGAGGACGATGAAAACCTGATCACTCTCGGCCATACAAAACACAACGAGCCGCTGCGGGTAAATCGCCGAGCGATCGAGAGCGATCTGCTGATCTATCTCAATATCAATCTCGTGCCCATGGACGGCGGCCACAAATCCGTTGCCGTCGGATTGTGCGACTACGAAAGTTTGCGTGCCCATCACGAACCGCAGACGATCCGCGATTCGCATTCGTACATGGACCCTCCAGCGTCAGAGCTTAATCACAAGGTTATTCGCCTGGGAAAACTTGTCGACGAGCAATGCAAGGTATTTCATATCGAGACGGCCTTGAACAACAAGATGTTCTCGGATGGCTACGACATCCTGACGCGGAACGAGGACGATTTTTCGTTTGGCGACCGGATGAAATGGGAAGCCATGAAGCGAACGTTTTCAAAACTGCCGCGAGCTGCTCGGCGAAAAATGCTTCACGCGATCCCGGCTCAGTACGAACTGATCGGATGCTTTGCCGGCAAGACCGAGCCGGTTCACGACAAGATACTTGATCTCAACTATCGTCAATACGAAATTCCGGTCAAAGGCCAGTGCGACATTTTGATCTCGGGTATTCCGGACATCTCGCCTTACAACGTCTATTCGACTCTAAATCCGCTGCTCGTGCAGGTGATGGCGCTCGGGTATCACTTCAATATGTACCGGAACAAGCCTCTGCTTAGAAAAGGCGGCGTGATGATCATTACACATCCATGCTTTGACGAATTCGATCACAATTTTCATCCAAGCTACATCGAATTTTTCCATCGGCTGCTGCCGGAATCACGAGATGCATTTTTCCTCCGTGAAAAATACGAGCGCGAGTTTGCGACCAATCCGGCTTATATCGAGATGTACCGCCGCGGCAACGCTTATCACGGAGCTCATCCATTTTTTATGTGGTACTGGGGCGAAAACGGCCGCCAGCATGTCGGTAAAGTCATCGTCGCCGGAGCGGAGAACGCTCACGTCCCTGAAATGCTCGGCTGGGAACGCGCCGACAACCTGACGGAAGCCATCGCAATGGGCCGCTCGTACATGGGACGCAACGCGGAGATCACAATGCTTCACCAGCCGATCATTGGGTTGTGCAGTGTGACGGATTAGAGAGTCAGATATGAGCGTCAGGACATCTTATTTGTTGTTGTTTCTGCTTATCTTCTCGGGCCAGGTTTCAAGCCAGACGGCCTCGGACTTTGAACGAAATTACAGTTCTGGCGTCTACTACGAAATGCGACCAACTATCTTGATGAGTGCGGAATTCGACAAAAATGGTCAGGTGTGCCAGGTGTCACTTCAGGCGAATCGCACCTCGAAAAAAGAAAACACTGATTATTTGGATGCGGGTGAGCTTGATCCGCCTGAGCTGAAAGAAGTGTTCGACGAATTGTTTCCGCCGAGTGGTCGTGAAGGCGAAGAGAAATCGATGGGATTTCTTCTGACCGGTTCTATGGGATTTAGCGCCGTGTTTTGGGAAAACGTTCGATTCAACGTCATGTATAGTATGGCGCCGCGAAATCAGAACCGGAGCAAGAGCAACGCCACCCTTGCCAACGAAGGTCCGAAAAAAGGTTTAGATATGTTGTTCGGATTTACCTTAAATAATCCTGCTCTCGCATACGTTACCTGGACTAAGCGACACTGCGCCGAAAACTAAATTTTTACGCATGAAGTTATCACCTACAGAAATATTTAAGGGTAAGAAGATCTTCTTTATCGGCGGGACCGGTTTTGTGGGGAAGGTCACTTTGTCGATGCTGCTGCATAATTTTCCGGATATCGGGAAGGTCTATACGACGGTGCGGGCTAGGGACGCCGCGGAGTCGAATATCCGATTTTGGACGAGCATTGTGACGAATCCGACATTCGATCCGCTGCGTGAAAAATATGGCGACGGGTTTGAGGACTTTATTCGCGAAAAGGTCGTGCCAGTAAACGGCGACGTCGGGAACGAATATCTTGGGCTTGACGAGAAAGAAGCTAAGAAGATAATGCAGGACACCGACATTATTATTAATGGTGCCGGTAACGTTACATTTAATCCGCCGCTGGAATCGGCCCTGCGGACCAACGTGGTCGGGTCGAACAACATCATCAAGATGGCGCGGATGATGAAAAAGCCGCGGCTGGTGCATGTTTCGACGTGTTTTGTCGCCGGAAAACGCTCGGGGCCGATCTGGGAAAATGAGCCGGTCGTCGGATATTTTCCGCGAAAGGAAGAATTGCCGGGGACCGTTTTTGATGTCAATCGCGAGGTCGAGGACTGTGCCCGTCTATCGGAACAAGCGAGACAAGAGGCGGACGACGCGGTGCAGCACGCCAAGTTTCGCGAAGCAGCGCGTAATCGCTTTATCGAAGAAGGCCGCGATCCGGATGACGAAGCCGAATTGAGATCCGCGATCTTTCGAGAACGAAAGATGTGGGTACGCGAGCGCACCACCGACCTCGGTGCCGAGCGGGCCCAATATTGGGGCTGGACCAATATCTACACGTATTCGAAATCGCTTGCGGAGCAAATTATCGCTCAGCAGGACGACATCGTAAAGATCCTCGTCCGCCCGTCGATCGTCGAGTCTTCAAACCAGTATCCCTTTGCCGGCTGGAACGAAGGCTTTACCACGACTGCTCCTCTAATACTGATCGCTCTGCGCGGACAGCCGATAATTCCTGTAAATGAAAAACTAATTCTGGATATAATTCCAGTCGATATGGTCGCCGGTGCGATCCTGCAGGCTGCGATGAACGCGCTTATTGACGACAAACCACCGCTCGTTTTCCAGGCTTCATCGGGCGATTCCAATCCGAATGATATGAAGCGGATCGTTGGGCTTCTCGGCTTATATAAACGCAACCATTTCGATGAAAAAGAGACCGGCAACAAACTCGTTAACAAATTTGCCGGAATGGTCGAGGCAGCTCCGGTAAAACAGCGAACTTACGAGCTTGCATCGGCTCCGATGCTGAACAAGATCGCGAAACGCGCCGATAAGTTCCTGGAAAAAGCCTCCCCCGAATGGGGCGGCGGCCGAATTGGCAACATTGTCTCGGACCTGCAGAAATCGGTGAAGAGTTTTGAGCGGACAACGCAGGAGACAATGAACGCGTTTGAAATGTTCAAACCGTTCATGATCGACAACGAATATTTATATAGGTCGGACAACGTTCGCGGTCTGCAGTCGGTGATTAAAGAAAAAGAAAGGCATCTGCTTCCGTGGTATCCTGAGCGGCTCGACTGGTACGACTATTGGCTCAATGTGCATTTTCCCGGCATGCGAAAATGGGTGCTTCCAGCTCTCGAGGAAGAGCTGAAGTCGCAGGAAAAACGTTCGTACACGTACAAAGACCTGCTTGATCTTTTTGACACTTCGGTAAAGCGTTTCCCCACGCGGGTAGCAATGCGTATCGAGCGCAACGGCCGTAAGGAGCAATACACTTTCGAGGACGTTCGTGAATTGACGCTACGGGTCGCGGGATTTCTCGCCGAAAAAGGGATCAAGCACGGCGATCGGATCATCTTGTTTTCGAACAACATGCCGGAATGGGGAATCAGCTATTTCGGCATTCTAAAAGCCGGAGCGACGGCGATACCGATCGATCCAGGGAGCTCAGTGGATGAAATAGTTAATCTTGCTAGAGCCGGAGAAGCCGCGGCTATCATGGTCAGCCCGAAACTTGCTGAGGAGAATCCGGACTTGACCGATCGGCTCGCAGCGGGCACCGTCGATATTAGGGTTTGGAATTTCGACGAAGTTTTCGAGATGCCCAGCGAGATCGAAGAAGCGAAACGTCTTGCTTTGCTCCCTGCAAAGATCACGTCGAATTCAGTAGCGTCTCTTATCTTTACGTCTGGGACAACCGGCACGCCCAAAGCTGTGATGTTGTCTCATAAGAATTTCACGAACATGATCTCGATGCTTTCGAGCGTGCTTGATATGAACATAACGGATGGTGTTCTGTCGGTCCTGCCTATGCATCACACGTTCGAATTTTCGGCTGGATTTTTGACACCGTTTTCCAACGGAACTCAGATCACGTATCTGGATGAACTGACAGCGGAAGAGCTGACTCGATCGATAGAGAATGGACACGTTACCGGAATGGTCGGCGTTCCTGCTTTGTGGGAGATGCTCCATCGACGGATCAAATCACGGCTTCGTGAGCGTGGCGATTGGATCGCCGATGCGGCCGACAACTTGATCGAATTCAACGCGTGGATACGCGACAACACGCCATTCAACTTCGGCCCGATCGTGTTCTTCCCGATACATCAGGGAATGGGCGGAAAAATGCGATATCTCATCTCGGGTGGCTCGGCGTTGAGCGAAAAGGTGCAAAAAGATCTGCACGGGCTCGGTTTTACGGTTCTCGAGGGCTATGGGCTTTCCGAGTCGTCGCCGGTACTCACGGTTTCGCGGCCGGGCAATAAATTGCTCAGAGGCAGTGTCGGAAAACCCCTCCCGGGTGTTGAGGTCAGAATCGACAATCCGGATGGCACCGGCGTCGGCGAAGTGCTAGCTCGCGGGCAGAACATCATGCTCGGCTATTACAACAACGAGGAAGCTACCGAGGCCGTTTTGCAGGACCGATGGTTGAAAACCGGCGATCTTGGGCGTTTAGACGAAGACGGAAACCTCTTCATAGTAGGGCGGTCAAAGGATGTGATCATCGATTCGAACGGCAAGAATATTTATCCGGATGAGATCGAGGATATGTATTCAAAATCGGGATTTATCAAGGAGATGAGCGTCGTCGGGTTGCTGGATGACGACGGCGGCGAAAAGATCTCGGCCCTTGTGGTTCCGGACTATGAACATGATATTGCCCTGGCACGTGCCGACGTGAATAAAAAGGTCGAGGAGCATTTCCGTGAAGTTTCGGCCTCGCTAGCGTTTTTCAAACGCATAAAGCTTTTTCACGTTACGCCGTTTGAACTGCCGCGAACTGCAACTCGAAAAGTGAAACGGCCCGAGGTCGTCGAGATGCTACAGGCGATGGAAGAGCGGGCGAAGACGAAAACAAGGGCGGTCGTCGAATCGAAAGGCGACGACAATGCTCTGTGGATACGAAAAGTGGTCGCAAGCGTTTCCAGCCGGCCGCTTTCTGATGTTGTGATCGAGGACAAGCTTGCGGATCTTGGTTTCGATTCCTTGATGTTTGTCGAGCTTCAGGCCGCGGTCGAAGACGCGGGCGGGCGAGTTATGTCGCCTGATGCTCTGAATGAGGTGCAGACGGTTCGTGAACTGCTGACCGCTGTGCAGCGTGTTGATAAATCAAAGAAATTGGCGGACGAACCCAGAGTCGAAGAAAAGAAAGACGACGAAGAGATCGTGATTCCGTCGATCGTGCGAAGGGTGGGAAACGCGATCGTTGATCTGGCACAGGATACGCTTTACGAAGGGGTTCTAGATACCAAGATCGAAGGCGAATCAAACGTTCCGCAGCATGTCAACTTTATCGTTGCTCCGAACCATACTTCTCACATCGACACAGGGTTGGTAAAGAAGGCTTTGGGTAAAGACGTCGCCGAACAGACCGTGGCGGTGGCGGCAGCGGATTACTGGTTCGATACGAAATACAAGCGTGCTTATATGAATAATTTCACCACGCTCGTGCCGATTGAGCGGACGGGTTCGCTTCGGCAGTCGCTACGTCATGTCACTCGTATCTTGAACGAAGGATACAACGCCTTGATTTTTCCCGAAGGTGGGCGGCAGGAGTCGGGCCAAATAGCGGAGTTTAAACCGATCATTGGCTATCTTGCATTGAATCAAAAAATAGGAATTCTCCCGATCTATATTTGGGGGACTTACGCCGCCTTTCCGAAGGGAACGATAATCCCTAAAGGCAGCAGCATCGGTGCAAAGGTCGGAGCCAAGGTCGGACACTTTCTCGAATACGACGAACTAGCCAAAATGGTCGAAGGTGTGCCAAACACCGAGGCCTATCGCCTGATCGCGGCTCGCGTCCAGCACGAGATCGAAAATATGCGCGATGGAAAACGGGATAAATTTGACGTTGCGGCAATCCGCAAAACTTGGAAAGCGGAACGCCGAAAATCGCGGAAACAGGAGCCGGTGATCGATGAGTAGGTTTAGACAAGTACGAAGAGACATGACGAGATATTTTCTTTTTGCCCTCTTGTTTATTTTCTTCGCGGCATCGGTTTCGATGGGACAAACCATTGATCGGGAACAGATGACGTCGAAAGTTAAGGCTGAATTTCTGCACGCCTGGACTGGCTATAAGAAATACTGTTGGGGCCACGACGATCTGAAACCACTGAGCAAGACCTGCCGTGATTGGTATGGGACGACGATTCTCATGACGCCGGTCGATTCGCTAGATTCCCTGTATCTGCTTGGATTCAAGAATGAGGGGGACAAAACGCGCGAGTATATTGCGAAGAATCTTTCGTACGATGCAGACATCGACGTTCAGGTTTTCGAGATAACGATCCGTGAGCTTGGAGGCTTGCTTTCGAGTTATCAAATCACCGGCGATAAACGCCTGCTGAATCTGGCTGATGATCTAGGTACCCGTTTACTTCCAGTATTCAACTCACCAACCGGGTTACCTTACAGATTTGTAAATCTTAAAACAGGCAAGACAAAAGGCGGACTAAGCAATCCGGCGGAGACTGGCACGCTGCTGATCGAGTTCGGAACCTTGAGCAAATTAACGAGTAAACCGGTCTATTTTGAGAAAGCGAAACGGGCGTTGGTCGAAACATATAAACGTCGGTCGCCCCTTGGGCTAGTTGGCAGGGCAATAAACGTCGAGACAGGGACGTGGACGGACCCCGAAAGCTATATCGGTTCGGAGATAGATTCGTATTACGAATATCTGCTCAAATCAGCGATCCTTTTCGACGACAAGGATTGCCGGAAAATGTGGGACGATTCGATCCCGGCGATCCACGAATACCTTTCAGACGACGTCCGCGGCGAGCTTTGGTACAGGCATGTCGATATGAACACTGGCAAGAAGACTTCGACCACTTTCGGTGCTCTCGACGCTTTCTTTCCTGCTGTGCTTGCGCTTTCGGGCGACATCAAGCGGGCGGCCCGGCTGCAGGATTCTTCGTTCAAAATGTGGCATCTGAACGGGATCGAACCGGAGGAGATAGATTACGTAACTATGAGAACGGGCGATGCTGGATATCCATTGCGGCCCGAGATCGTCGAATCTACCTATTACCTCTATCACTACACAAAAGATCCAAAATACCTCGCAATGGGTAAACAGATGTTCGAAGATTTTGTGAAATATTGCCGAACCGAAGAAGCTTATGCAGGTTTGAAAAGCGTAGTGACAAAGGAAAAGACCGATTATATGCACAGCTTCGTTTTTGCCGAGACCTTCAAGTATTTTTACCTTTTGTTCGCACCGGAGAAAAATTTCGATTTCGACGGAATCTTTAACACCGAGGCCCATCCGATCAGAAGGACCTGGAAGTAATCCAAATGCCAAGAACTAAGTCTCCGTTAAAAACCAAAGCGTTTGCGAAAACGGCCGCCAAGAAAATTCTGATCACGGGCGGTACTGGATTTCTAGGAACGCACCTCATTCGCCAGTTTTTGGACGCTGGTGAGAAAAACCTGCGTGTTATGGCTTCAAATGTTCCCGAATGGATGACAGATGCGGGGATCGAGGCGGCAATCGGCTCCGTCGCGAATAAAGGAGACGTCTCGAATGCCGCTGCAAATGTATCGGCTATTTTTCATCTTGCTGGCAAGGTATCGCGAGATAACGACGACGCGGCGTCGATGAACAAAGTTCATCTTGAAGGCACGCGCATTCTATGTGAAGCGGCGAAGGAAGCGGATGTAAAGACGATGGTTCTCGCTTCGTCAAGCGGAACGATCGCGGTTAGCGAAGATGACCAGATATTCGACGAGACGTTTCCGCAGCCGGTCGAGGTATTTTCGCGTTGGGCTTATTACGCCTCTAAGTATTATCAGGAACGCGCCGCGATCGAGAATTTTGACGGAGAGGGTCGGCGTCTTGTGATCATGAATCCTTCACTTCTGCTCGGGCCGGATGATGAGCGACTAAGTTCTACGAAACCCGTGCTCGATTTTCTTGTCCGAAAGATCCCCTACAGTCCGGGCGGCGGATTGAGCTTTGTCGATGTTCGCGATGCTGCTGCGGCGTTTATTGCAGCACTCGAAAAAGGCAGACATCAGGAAAAATATCTTCTCGGTTCGGCGAACATGACGTTCGCGGATTTTTTCGGGCGCCTTGAACGGCTTAGCGGTGTGCGAGCCCCGATGATGAAGGTACCAAAGAAATTGGCAGTGGCCGGTTCATCGTTCATCGAATCTCTTTTTAAGAATTGGGGCAGGTCTGCACCTGTCGCGTCGCATGAGGTCGAGCAAGCCGAGCATTTTTGGTATTTTGACTCAACTAAGGCCAAAGAGGAATTACGCTTTGCTCCACGCGATCCGCAGGAAACTCTCAACGATACGATCGCGTACCTTCGCGAGAATTTCCTAGGCGAGGGCGTTTTCTCATGAGAAGGCCTGTCTGTACGGCCTACCGATGAAATAAATTATCAGCCCAACAACCGCTAGGACGAGTACCGGCCAGCCTTCCTTACCAAAATCGACGTTTGTAAGCAGCCACGCGATCAGAGCCAGCGAGAGGATCGCCGGAGCGATCCCAAAAGGATTTAAAAAACCGGCGTTCGGCGCGACTTCGCGGTTCCGAAAGATCGGCAGTGATATACATGTGGTTGCATAGATCAGAAGCCGCGTGATCGTCGCTATGGCTACGGCAACGAGAAATGAGGACTCTATCGTCAAGATAAAGATCACCACTGCGTTCAATCCCAGGGCGACATAGGGAGTTTTGAATCTGGAATGTGTTTGTGCGAGAACGGTGGGGAGTTCCCTCCGTTCTCCCATCGCGAACAAGATCCGCGAACTGCCCAACATGCCCACATTTAAGTTTCCCAGGATCGAGATCAGTGCTCCGCCGACGATCGTCGCGGCACCTAACGGACCCATAAAGTTACCGGCCGCATCCGCGAGCGGCTTCTTCGATTCGGCGAGGCCCGGAAGAGTTCCGATGCAGACCACTTGTACAAGAACATAGATGACGACCACGATGCACAGAGCGGCTAGTAGGGCTATTGGAAAATCCTTTTTTGGGTCCTTCGCCTCGCCGGCTGGGATCACCGCTACCTCAAATCCCACATAGGCATAGATCATTAGAAGTACTGCATTCGAAAATGATGAATATTGCGGTATGGTATCGAACGTAAAATTTTCCGGCCGAAGAAAAAATAGGCCGACGGCAATAAACACAAGTATCGGCAAGAGTTTGCCGACAGTAAATATATTGGTCATCAGAGAGGCCTGTCGAACTCCAATAAAATTTACGAACGAAAGCGTCAGCACTACGGCGGCGATCGCCGCTATCCTCAAAGGTGGATTCGCGACCGATGGCCAAAAGAATCCGACGTAGGTCAGGAATAAATTACAGTTCGCAGCGAAGGTCGTGATCCGAACTATCCAATAGAGCCAGCCGACCTCGAATGCAACGACCGGGCCTAAGGATTCTCGGGCATACAGGTAGGGCCCGCCGGTCGAAGTGAAGCGGCTCGCCACTTCGGCGTAGCAAAGTACGATAAGGCCGATAACGATCGAGCAAGCGACAAAGGCAAACAAGCTGTAGCTTCCAATAAGAGCCTGTACTTGGGATGGAACGCCAAATATTCCGGCGCCAATTATCGTATTAATACAAATCGCGATCAGATCACCACGGCCGATGCCGCGGACCAGTTTTTGTTCGGTCATTCTTACTACGCGCAGGGGAGAGCTTTTTCAGAAATAAATTTTTCGTCTATACTCATAAGGCTTTAATCCATAAATATTTCAGGGGGTAGTGAAAATGAAGATTCTGGCGCGAACGATAATCTGCTTCCTTATTTTCGGCTCGTTAGTCGTGTTCGGGTTGGCGCAACAGCGTGCCGGAACGACCGAAGATGTGCCGCCAAAAAATTATCGACCACCCAAGCTTGAGACCTCGGAAAATCTGCGATCGATCTTGAGCACTTCGCTTGACGACGTGGTTAAGTTGTATCCAGCCAACAGTTTTCCTGCCACAGACATCGCGGCGACCCTTATTGATCTTCGTGATGCCAACGCTCTTAAGTGGGCCGGCGTGCGGGCCGACGAGAAGATCTATCCGGCGAGCGTGGTCAAGATGTTCTACCTGACGGCGCTAGAGCGGCAGCTCGAGGATGGAAACGTGACCGACAGCAAGGAACTTGAACGCGGACTGCACGACATGATCGTGGACTCTTCGAACGAAGCTACACAATATATTCTGGACGTTATCACTGACACATCGAGCGGTGCCGAACTGCCTTCGACTGAGTTTGAAAAATGGCAGACCAAGCGAAATCGTGTTAATCGCTTTTTCTCGGCGATGGGATACTCGAACATCAATATCAACCAGAAGACCTTTTGCGAAGACGCCTATGGCGTGGAGCAGCAGTCGCGGAATTACAACGGCCAGAACCGCAACATGCTGACAACCAACGCTGTGGCGCGACTGTTGGCGGAGATCGTTCTAGGGCGAATGAATACGCCGGAGAGGACCAGGGTCATGATGGACCTGATGCACCGCGATCCGTTTTCACCGGACAAGGGGGATCAGGATGATCAGGCGCATGGGTTTACTGGAAGGCTTTTGATCGAGCGGAAAATGACCGACGCCAAGCTTTGGTCCAAGGCAGGATGGACGAGCACCGCACGGCATGATGCGGCCTATATCGAAACGGCGGATGGCCTAAAATTCGTGTTGGTAATATTTACAGAGCATCATGCGAACGATAAGGGCACGATCCCGGCAATTGCAGGCCGGGTGATTGACGGGTTGCGGAAGACTCTTCATTAGAGGGGGCGGCGACATCGAACTCGGAAGCGAGAAGATGTTCGGCCGCCTCGGCGTTTACGGGACGGGAAAAATAAAAACCCTGGCCGAGCGTGCAGCCGAGCGAGCGGAGTGCGTCGAGCTGGCTGCGAGTTTCGATGCCTTCGGCGACGACCTCCATTTTCAGATTTTGTCCCAGCACGAGGATCGAACCGACGATCGCCTGCGTCTTTGAGTCTCCCTCCATCTTTTCAATGAAGGTGCGGTCGATCTTGATCCGCTCGAACGGAAATTGGTGAAGGTAGCTAAGACTCGAATAGCCGGTACCAAAATCATCTGCAGAAAGCGAAACGCCCAGTTCGCGGAGCTTGGAAAGAACCGGAAGAGCAATGTCCTTGCGCTCGATTATGGTGCTTTCCGTGACCTCAAGGCTAAGACATTTCGGATCAACGGCGGTTGTCCTGATTATCTCGGCGATCTGAGGAAGCAGTCCGGGATGCATGAGCTGCTTGGCAGAAAGATTGACGCTCATGATCAGCTGGCGTCCTTCGGGCTGGCCGTCCTGCCATTCTTTTAGCTTGAGGCACGCCTGCTCCAGTATCCATCTACCCATCGGAATTATCAGCCCCGTTTCTTCTGCCACCGGAATGAAATCGTTTGGAGCGACCAGACCCTTTTCAGGATGGTTCCATCGGACGAGGGCTTCGAACTCAGCGACGCTGCCGTCCATTAGATTGACGATCGGTTGATAATAGATCTCGAATTCTTTGCGGTCGATCGCTTTTCTCAGGTCCGATTCGATCTGGATGAGGTTCATGTTGCGATTGTGCATCTCGCTGTCGAATACCTCGTTTCGGGCCTTTCCTGTGTCTTTCGCGCGGTACATCGCAGTGTCTGCGTCACGAAGAAAATCCTCGGCTGTCCGCTCGAACTCATCCGAAACGATAATGCCGATACTGGCTGAACTGAACACCTCATATGCTCCGAATTTGAACGGCTGTGCAAGCCGCTTTTGGATTCGTTCGCCGATCATTTCAGCTTCAGCCTGCGAGCGGACCTTATTCAGGAGCACCGTAAATTCATCCCCGCCGAGACGTGCAACGATATCGCCGGGAC
Source organism: Acidobacteriota bacterium (assembly GCA_040004905.1). Taxonomy (GTDB): domain Bacteria; phylum Acidobacteriota; class Blastocatellia; order Pyrinomonadales; family Pyrinomonadaceae; genus OLB17. The sequence continues at coordinate 10,178 of JBDTZW010000447.1, read as the reverse complement.
GAACGGTCGCCTTTAGCCTTTTCGCGATCCCGGCGAGGAGCTGATCGCCGACAACGTGGCCGAGACTGTCGTTAGTAACTTTGAACCGGTCGAGATCGAGGAAGAGGACGGCAAAACGATGGCTGGGATCTCCCTTTGCCTTCTTAACAACCTGCTGAAGATGCTGCATGAAGTCCGTTCGGTTCGGGAGACCGGTCAGCGGGTCGTGACGAGCGCTCTTGAGGAGGATCTCTTCTGCCTGCCGGCGCATCGTTATATCGCGGCCGATGCCCTGAACAGCGACCGGCTCGCCGTTCGTGTAAATGACGCGCGTGCTTAACTCCAAAGCGACACGACGCCCGTCCTTTGCCATTATCTCGATCTCATACGAATTCGGCGCGTTATCGTCCACCTTTCGCTTGGTCATCTCCTCCACGTAATCGTGATGCTCCGGAGCAACAATGCTTGAGAAATGTTTGCCGATAGCTTCTTCACGAGAATAGCCAGTAATCAATTCGCCCGCGCGATTGAGGGAGGTGAAATATCCATCCAGATCACGCGTGTAAATAAGGTCGTTTGCGTTTTCGAAAAGTTCGCGAAACCGTGCCTCGCTCTCTTCCAGAGCCAGGTCGGCGCGCTTTCGTTGCGTGATGTCCCGTGCGATACCCTGAATTGCGACCGGAAGTCCGTCATGGTAGATAGGCCGTCTATTGATCTCGAGGGTGATCCTGCGCCCGTCCTTCGTCAGACAATCGAGCTCGTACGCCGCCTGTTCCAGGGTGCCTGCGACCTTGGCCGCCATGTTCGTTCTTACAGTCTCGAGAGATTCGGGCGCGAGGATCTCGAGCATGTTCTTTGAAAGCTCCCCGTCGCGTTCATATCCCATTACCCGCTCCGCGGCTTGATTCATCGAGATATAGTTTCCCTTGAGATCGTGCACGTAGATAATATCGCTGGCGCGTTCGAACAGGTTGCGATACCGCGACTCGCTTTCACGAAGGTCTTCTTCGGCTTTTTTGGTTTCGGTAATATCCGCGATGACGCCCTGGCGATGCGTGACGACGCCGTGTTCGTCGTGGATCAGACAGCCGCGGTCGCGCACCCAGATGACCGATCCGTCAGCCGCGACGGTGCGATATTCATACTCGACATCCTTGCCGGAGCTTGTTGAACCAGAGGTAGCCGTAAAAACGTGATCCAGGTCGTTTGGATGAATAACCTTTTCCCAGATGTTCGGATCATCGAGCCACTGATCGAGACTGTAGCCGAATTTCGTGAATGCCGGACTGACGTAGATCGGCGAAAACGGCGGGTCCGGTTTTACGGCGTTAAAGAGAACCGGAAGGTTTTCAATAAAGCTCCGATACTTTCCCTCGTCCTCGACAGCAGCGACCTTAGACAACGGGAATCCCGAGATCGGCACAAATTTATTTTTCCGCCGAGGGGAGCTTTGTACCAGAAATGGATCGTCGGTTGTAACGGGCATTTGGGTCAGTTGAGGCAGAAGCGTCGGGAATATTGCCCCATGATTTTGAGGAATGGGGAATTTACAACCATTTTGGTCGGTCGTCGGGATGACGGAGAAAGCCGAATATAGCCGAAAAGCTTACGGTTCCCCGAAGATCGAGTGTAAGCAACTGCTCAATAAGCAAGAGTTATTCCAATGACGGCGTTTGGTTGCGGCAAAAACTCTAAAGTTGTATTTTCTGAACATCAAAAACCTATGAAGCTAAGAATATTCACGCTCGTTTTCGTCATTCTCACTTTCGCAGCCTTGTTGTATGGCCAAACGAAGGTCGCCGTCAGATTTGCCCGCGGGACAAGTTCGGCGACGGTGAGCGGCTCGGTCGGTGGATACAAGTATGTCGATTATCGCGTCGGGGCGCTCGGCGGACAGACGATGTCGGTCAGGCTGACCTCGGCAAGCAGCTACCCATCGTTTGTCGTATTCGATCCGACGATGCAGAACGTCGACGGAGCTGCCGAACAGATCGACTGGTCGGGCGAACTCCCATCCGACGGAACATATACGATCCGGGTATTGCTCCCGCGAAGTGCGGCCCGGCGAGGAACCTCTGCGCGATACTCGGTGAGAATCTCAGTCCACTAATTCATATTTCTCCTGGTAATCGAATTGCGATCCGGTGAGATCTTCGGCAACCCGTCGAAAATCCTTGTCATCGCACGTACACGACATCCGAAATATCGCGATGCTTAGGCTTGGCGAGTATAGCGCGGGAATCAGCGGCGGTACGAGCGTCGGGAAGATCGGTGCTGGCGTAATAACAATATATTCTTGAACAAATCGAGGCTGGCGCGAACGGCGTTGGCGAGAAGAACGAAGGGAGCTTCGCGAGCATTGGCGCGACCATCGAAATCACAAATGGTAGTTCTCTATCAGCGAGGAACGCGGCTTCTTTTTATCGACTTTTTCCCGCGGACATTCGTCTTAATTTCGCGGCGGTAATACGTCGGAGTAATTCGAATAAAGGGAGGAAACTAGAATGTTACGAGGTGTATTGAAAACGATACCATTTCTTGCTTTGATGCTGATGCTTTCCGCGGTAGCTGCCAGCGCACAGTCGCGCTGGAACATAAACGGCCGTGAACGGCATCAGCAGCAGCGGATCTATAACGGCATTCGTTCGGGTGAGTTGACCCGCGGGGAAACTTATCGGCTTGAACGCGAGCAGGTTCGCATCAATCAGCAGGAGGCACGCTTTCGCAGGTCAGGCGACGGACTTAGTCCGAGCGAACGTCTGAGACTCGAACGCGAGCAGAACCGTGCAAGCAGGGATATTTATCGTCAAAAACACGACGGACAGGATCACTCTCCAAGGCCATAACTACTCTCTCGGTACTTATGAAAGGAGACGAGGCTCGAGACTCGTCTTTTTTTATTTTTAAAATCGGGATAATATCTTGCTAGCAAAATTCGAATATCCAAACGATTATGAAAAAGTTTTTATCGCTACCCCTGTGTCTCCTATTTTCGATATCATCGCTTGCGCAGACGATGCCGCAGGGCGGCGATCCTGCGTTGTGGCAGCGGGCACTAAAGCTTCATCGAAGTTCGATCGTAATTGACGGTCATAACGATATAGTCTCGCCGATGACCGATGACGATTATGATCTCGCAACGCCGAGCGTGGGTAAGACCCACCTAACGGACGGAACTCCGTTTCACACTGACTTACAGCGATTTAAGGCGAGCGGTATAACCGGAGAATTCTTCTCGATCTATGTAGGTGGTGATACATGGAAGGCGGGACGAGCCATGCCGCGTGCGATGGACATGATCGACGCTACCTACCGGCAGGCCGAACGCCACCCCGAACAGTTGAATATGTGTACGACCGCGGCCGAGATCCGTAAAGCGAAAAAAGCCGGCAAAGTGTGCGTTCTGATTGGTATCGAGGGTGGATACGCGATCGAAAATTCGCTGTCTGCGCTTCGCGAGTTTTTCCGGCTGGGTGTTCGTTACATGACGTTGACACACAACGTCACGCACGACTGGGCGGATGCTCACCACGATACTCCGAAAAACAACGGTTTGTCGGATTTCGGTAAAGAGGTCGTAAGAGAAATGAACCGGCTCGGGATGATGGTCGATATCTCGCACGTATCCGCTAAAGTGATGAGCGATGTTTTGGATATTTCTACGGCGCCGATCATGGCCTCACACTCGGGAGCACGGGCGGTTAACGATCACACACGAAATGTGCCGGACGACATATTGAAACGCGTTGCGAAAAACGGCGGTGTGATCATGGTCAATTTCTATCCGGACTTTCTCGATGCTAGAACTAACAAAGAAGCAAACGAAATGTCGGCAAAGCTAAAGCCCCAAGCCGACGCGATCCGCGAAAAATATAAGAACGATCCGTCCGCGTTGAATGAAGGGATGAACAAACTTGCCGCCGACAATCCTTACTACATCTGCGATTACACACGTATCGTCGATCACATCGACCATATCAAACAAGTTGCAGGGATCGACTACGTCGGCGTTGGTTCTGATTTCGACGGCGTCCCCTATTTGCCAAAAGGAATGAACGGCATGGAAGATCTCGTGCTTGTTACCTACGAAATGCTGCGTCGCGGCTACACCGACGCGGAGGTTAAAAAGGTGCTGGGCGAGAATTTCCTTCGGGCGTTTGCCCAAGCGGAAAAGGTCGCCGGGAATCGGCAGATCAGCGGACAGGGAAGTTTGAAGCGGATCAAGTAGCGGTAGATGCCGAACGAATTTTCAGACGAGACGACTAATTTGATCGCAAATTTCCTCAATGAGATCGGGCTCGAAGTGATCGCTAAACAGATCGACATAGAAACATTTCTTCCGGGAATTCTGATCGACCGAGGCCGAATATTCGTCGATGAGAGTAAGCTGAAATATCCGGGCGATCTGCTTCACGAAGCGGGCCATCTGGCATTCGCTTCTCCGGAGCTCCGATCGGCGTTGAGCGGTGAGGTGGTTTTTCCCGGCGTTTCGATGGAGCCGATCGAGGTGCAGGCGATTGCCTGGTCGTTCGCCGCGGCGCTTTATCTCGGTATCGATCCGAAAATTGTCTTTCACGATGGAGGATATCGCGGAGCCTCGCAAGGGTTGCTGTTTAGTCTGAGCTGCGGGGTATATTTTGGATTGACCGGACTGCGAGAGGCAGGCATGACTGTTTTTGGCGACGAAGCAGTGAATAGCGGCATGCAGCCTTACCCGCATATGATCAAATGGCTGTGCGACTGATCTCAAATTCGCGAGGTAATTATGAAAACTTTTGTCTCGATCGGCGTCTTATCGTTGGCTTTTTTTGCGCTTCACGGATGTTCCGGCCGCACGGGCGGAAACCAGGCAGACAGTAAGGGACGCGGCGGCGTTAACGGAGCTGTTTCGAGTGAATCGAATACAGCGAACTCTGCGTCTAACTCAAATCCAAGCAGCGGCCGAAGCCTCGACAATCAGAATTCAGAGGCAAACTCAATTTTTGTCGAACGCCCCGAGGACATCGCGAAGGGGTTGCTGCAGACTGAAGACGCGTGGAACCAGGCGTATGTTCAAAAGGACGAAGCGTGGTTTCAGCAGAATCTGGCGGACGACTACACCGAGATCGGCGATACCGGCAAGACCATCAACGACAAAGGCGGCGCGATAGCCGAAATGAAGGCCGACAACAGCACCGAGATCGTAGCTGAAATTTCCGACGCCAAGGTCAGGGTCGAAGGGAACTCAGCGATCGTGACCGGAATCAATCACGTGAAGCTAAAAGATGCCAGCGGCAAGCCGATCGATTACAAGCATCGCTTCACCGACACCTACATCAAACGCGGCGATAAATGGCTCGTCTGGGCCGATCAGGCTACGAGAATACCGTAACCATCTATAAATACCGCCGTTCTAGTTATGTCGTTGACTCCTGTTGACTAAAGGTGTTAACAAGCGTATATCTACTCGCAATCCCAAGTATTTCCGTTGATGAGAATGCGAGTGAGCGGCTGCAATCGATGCGGCGGTTGTTCGATCAGTCTCGGTGTCATCGCATCTTACTTTCTAAGAGGAGACTCAGTATGAAGAGGATCATTTTTACGGCGGCGTGTATCATGTCGGTGTTTTTTATTGTCTCGTGCGGTGATCAGGGCAGCGGCAACGCAGCCAATAAACCGACGAATTCGGCAAATGCATCTAACACCCCCGCGACTTCCACTGACCATTCAGCGGACGAGGCGGCGGTCAAGAAGACGCTATCGGACCTTGCTGCGTCTATGGTCAAAAATGATGTTGATGCCGCAGACAAGGCCTATAGCGACAACTATATGTTCGTCGGTCCGGACGGGTCGGTTGCGACTAAGGCTGAGCGAATCGCCGCGATGAAATCGGGCGACACGAAGTACGATACTTTGACATATGACGAGGTCACTGTCCGGGTAAATCCTGAGGGTAACGGTGCGGTCTCGATCTCGCGAGCAACGGTCAAGGGCAAGAATATGGGCAAAGCCGTTGACGGTCAGTATCGTGTAACACACGTCTGGACTAAGACAAAGGACGGCTGGAAGATGGCGAGCGGACAGACGACAGCAATAACGGCCGCATCCGCGAAACCCAACGACCAGGCTCCCGCGATCAATACAAATGCGGCAAAATCGCCCCCAGCAGCTACTAATAAGTAAGACAAGAATGACAAAAAAAAAGGCGGTCGAAGGACCGCTTTTTCAATGAACTTAAAAAGTATGTATATCCTGCGTCGCGGATACAACGAAGATGCAGGCAAACCCGCCTCTAAATGGTATTAAACCCCTGCACCGTGACACTTCTTGAATTTCTTCCCCGAACCGCAGTAGCACGGGTCGTTGGGTTTCATTTTTGGGGTGTCGCGGACGTATGGAGTATGTCTCGCGGCTTCGGCACCGGCCGCTTCGGCTGTTGCCATAGCTCCGGTAAAGGCCATGCCGGCTGACTGTCGGCGAGCACGCTGCATCTCGAGGCGTTCGAGACGTTCCATTTCTTCCCGCTCGTCCTTCATTACGATCTCGAGATTGAAGAGAGCCTTGGTCGTATTGGTGTCGATGCGGTCGAGCATGTCTTGGAACATGTCGAACGACTGCTTTTTGTATTCGACCAGCGGATCCTTCTGGCCGTAGCCGACCAAGCCGATGCCTTGTTTCACATGATCGATCGAGAGAAGGTGGTCTTTCCACTGTGAGTCGATGATGTTGAGCATGATGTAACGTTCGTAAGCACGCAAGCTGTCGCCGCCGGCGAGTTTTTCCTTCTCTGCGTAGTTCTCCGACGCTTTGTTCCAGATCGCCTCTTCGATCTCGATGGGATTCATCCGCTTGAAATCGACGCCTGCGTCTATCGCTGGATCGACGGCATAGATGCTCTCGATCTCGGCTGCGTAGGTGTCGACATCCCAAAGATCGGGCGAAACCTCGAGATTCAAAAAGCTACCCGTCAGGTCGTCGAGCAGGTCTTTCGCGACGCCGTTTTCGCCAAGCAGATAGTCGCGATGTTCGGGCTGGAACATTAATTGGCGACGAAGGCCATAGATCGTTTCGCGTTGACGGTTCATCACGTCGTCGTATTTGAGAACGTGTTTGCGCGTTTCGAAATTGCGTGCTTCGACGGCTTTCTGAGCTCGCTCGATCTGCTTGGACACGGTTCGCGATTCGATGGCTACGCCGTTCTCCATGCCGAGCCATTCCATCATCGAGCGAACCTTGTCGCCCGCGAAGATACGCATCAGATCGTCTTCCAATGAAAGAACGAACCTCGACGAACCCGGGTCGCCCTGACGGCCGGCACGTCCGCGAAGCTGATTATCGATGCGGCGTGATTCGTGCCGCTCGGTACCGAGGATGTGCAAGCCGCCCACGGCCGTTACTTCTTCATGTTCCTTCTTAACGACTGACTTCGCCTTTACAAGCTGCTCCTCGAACTGCTCGGGTGTCGCTTCTTCCGGATTGACCTCCATCCGCTTGAGGTAGTCATTCGCGAGATATTCGGGATTTCCGCCGAGCAGGATATCAGTACCGCGGCCGGCCATGTTGGTCGCGATCGTTACCGCGCCTTTCCGTCCCGCCTGGGCAATGATCTCGGCTTCGCGTTCGTGATATTTAGCGTTGAGAACGTTATGCGGAATACCTTGTTTCTTGAGACGGTCGGCGATAAGCTCCGAATTCTCAACCGATACCGTACCCACAAGAACAGGCTGGCCGCGTCCGTGAAGCTCCTTGATCTCCTCAACTACCGCATCCCATTTTTCCGGCAGCGTTCGATAGATCATGTCAGAATGATCGGTTCGGATCATCGAGCGGTTAGTCGGAATTACGACGACGTCGATGTTGTAGGTTGTGCCGAATTCTTCCGCTTCGGTTTCAGCCGTTCCGGTCATGCCGGAAAGCTTTTCGTACATGCGGAAATAATTCTGCAAGGTGATCGTCGCTAGCGTTTGATTCTCTCGTTCGATCTTGACACCCTCTTTGGCTTCGACAGCCTGGTGAAGTCCGTCAGACCATCGCCGGCCCTGCATCAGGCGACCGGTAAAGTCATCGACTATGATGACCTCGCCCTCCTGCACGACATAATGATGATCGGCCTTGTACAGCGTGTGTGCTTTTAATGCCTGCTCGACGCAATGGAGAAGGTCCATATTGCCGGGATCGTAAAGATTGGAAACACCCAGAAGCTTTTCAGCTTTTGTAACGCCCGCTTCCGTCAGCACTGACGAATGATTTTTTTCGTCGAGAAGATAATCGCCGGTAGTAACCTTGGTTTCTTCGTCCTTATGACCGCGTTCGAGGCGTGGAATTATCTCGTTCGCAGTGAAGTATTTGTCCGTCGCTTCGTCGGACGCTCCGGAAATAATTAAAGGTGTACGGGCTTCATCGATCAGGATCGAGTCTACCTCGTCGATGACCGCGAAGTAGTGGTCTGGCTGCACGAGCGACTCGACGTCGAACTTCATGTTGTCGCGAAGATAGTCGAAGCCGAATTCGTTGTTAGTGCCGTACGTTATGTCGCAGGCGTAGGCGTCTTTTCGCTCGACGTCATCCATGTCGTTTTGGATACAGCCGACCGCAAGGCCGAGAAACTGATGGATCTTTCCCATCCACTCGGCGTCGCGCGATGCAAGATAATCGTTGACCGTGACAACATGAACGCCGCGGCCGGTCAGTCCATTAAGGTACGACGGTAGAGTCGCGACAAGCGTTTTACCTTCACCCGTACGCATCTCGGCGATGCGGCCCTGATGGAGTGCGATGCCGCCGATCATCTGCACGTCGAAATGCCGCATTCCGGTAACGCGGCGTGATGCCTCGCGGACGGTTGCGAATGCCTCGGGCAATATCTCGTGCAGAATGGCCTGCTCTGCCTTTCGACGGCGTTCGAGCAGCGACTTCATCTCGGGCGAAACGCCGTGACCGCGCCATACCGGAGCCGCCTCTTCGTGTCCTTCGGGACTCTGATCAAATTCGGCGAGAGCCGTCTTGATCATCGCCTTAAATTTCGGGGTTTGAGCCTTTAGCTCGTCATCGGTGAGCTTTTCGACCGCGGGCTCGCAGGCGTTGATCTGATCAACGGTAGATTTGACGCTCTTCAAAAATATTTGACTGCTCGAACCAAATATTCTTTTTACCCATTTATCTGCAAAACTGTTAACAGCCATTTTTTCCTCTCTGTTTTGAGATCACCTTTTGGCATGCTCAATAGCAATCAACTAGATTGCAATATCGAGTGCACTAATAGCAACCTCGAAAACCGTAAATTGAACTAAGAATGGCGAGTTGGGGTGGATTGAAAACTTATGGACTTTCCGGTCATCTCGCCGCTACTTTGCGTCTTTGGCAAGCAGCGAGTCGAGTGAACCGCGGGGGAGGCGTGTAACTACAACGAGGTTATCGTCTTCTAACGTAATTTCTGTATTTTTCAGAATTACGTTTTCCAATTCGAAGCCGTAATCGCATCGATACAAATCAAGTGCGGAACCATAAGCGGTCTTAAGTAAATGCGGATCAATCCCGGGGTTTACAACCTTAAAAAACGAGATGGTCTGACCGCGATCTCTTTGAATAGTAAGGCTAAACCTCTTTCCAGGAGAACCGTTGCCCGTAAAGAGAATGTCTTCCTCCAGTCTTTCACGCTTTTTAGTTGAAACTCGGCTCAGAAAGGGAAAAGAACTCGGTGATGATGTCTCGAGCGATCTGAAAGGTCGCGATTGGTCCGCGGAGAGCCATGTTATGTCAAGCCGGTCCTCTTCCTTCTCCGGATATGTACGTAAAACCTCTTCCAAAAGAGTAACGTACTCACGAATGCTGTGGTCGTTGAACCAAAGGTACTTAGTTTCCTGTTCCCTCACATCCGCCAACAACCCACGGCAGGAAAGTTGTATATCCATGCAACCGCGTCGCTCGGCAAGCTCCCCGGTTGGTTCTACCTTCGAAGCCCTCGTTGTCTGAGCAAGTACTTGGGGCGTTGCTCCAACCAGCACAAGTCCAAAATACACGCCAATGGTGGCGAGGATTAAGATCGAATTTTGGTTCTTGCGGTCGGTCATTAGCTCAGCGATTCACCGCCGTGTTTATGTTGCCGTTGGCACCGATAGAGTCGTTTCCTTGCTTCGGTTCCTTTGCGAGCTCATCGAGTTTCCTGGTGATCATCGGCATTACGACGTCTTTTGGAACGTTGAATGTAATGGTGATCTTTT
>JBDTZW010000057.1:0-4861 GCA_040004905.1 Acidobacteriota bacterium | reverse complement strand
GCGATGCTTAAAATGAACAAGATCATCATTCAGGATCTGAAGGACGCCGCCGAAGGGAATATATGACGATCTAAAAAGCATTCTCGCCGTTCTAGCCGGTCTTGTGTTCATTTTTATCACACACAGCGGCAGATCTCATTCTCGAGTCCCTGGCAAAATTTACGCCGCCAGGCGTCCGATTCGATACAACATGGATGGTGATCGCGGCGCTTGTTTATCGGACGATATTTGCGGTCGTAGGATGCTACATAACGGCCGCCTCGGCGCCCCGCCGCGCGATGCTGCACGCGATGATCCTTGGGGCGATCGGTGTCGTGCTCACTATAGTGGGCGTTTTCGCCAGTATCCATTTAGATCTTGGGCCTACATGGTATGCCGTTTCCCTTGTCGTAATTTCACTTCCATGCGCGTGGCTCGGCGGAAAGTTTTACGTTGCCAGGAGCGGGCACGTGTGACTGGCCGTTGAATACATCGGGTTACACCATCCAAGTGTATTGCCTCCCGGACGCATACCAATTGGTATTCATCCAGCGCTAAGCTAAAGATAAGCTGCTGTGGGCAAACGACTTCTGGCAATGGCACGGGTTTTGCCATTACAAGGTTGGAGGCTTGTAGAAGCATATGAACTCAACTAAATTAAACAAAACATTGAAGGGATTTGGATTGGCTTTCGCTTTGGTCTTAGGATTCGTCATGGTGTCCGGCACCAGCGCAAGCGCACAGTATCGCGATCAGCGCAACGACGATCAATACAATCGCGATCAGCGTAACGACGATCAATACAATCGCGGCCAGCGAAATGACCGCAATGATAACGATCGTTACGACAACGACCGCAACCGCAACGATCGCGGCTATCAGAGGGCATTTCAGAAGGGCTATCAGGACGGCTTGAGACAAGGAATGCGCGAGTCGCGAAATCGGCGCGGCAACGATCGTAATAACGGCGGCTTTTACAACAACGGTCGTGGGAACAACGGAAACCGGGCCTATCAGCAGGGTTTTCAGCAAGGCTTCCGCGAGGGCATCCAGCGCGGTCGAAATGACAGACGCGGCAACTGGCCGTTCTAATTAAGATCACGGCTAAAAGCGACAGGGCTCGGATCGAAAGGTCCGGGTCTTCTTTTTGCGTCTTCGCTTTTTCACACGTCTGTGGATTAAAATCGAGAGCAAATGCCAATTTTAAGAAAACGCGAGATCGAGAATCTTGAACAATTGAGCGGCGAGGAGCTCCAGGAGTTTCTCGATACGCTGCCCGCCGGTCCGGAAACGATCAGTGCGCTGATCGATCGTGTCGAGGATGACTTGTACGAGAACGAATGCAATCACAGCCTGCAATACGCAATGAAATTCATGATGGAGAACCGTCTTGATTTTCCCAAGATAACGTCATGGCTAAACGACAACGGCGGGTATTGCGACTGCAAGGTGCTGGCCGAGATCGCTCCTATCTGGCGGGCGAAGTTTGGGGATGACTAATTCCGGGCTGGCTTTACGGCGAGGTATTTCTTTAAATATTTTCCCGTATATGACTTTCCAACTTTCGCGATCTTCTCCGGAGTTCCAGTCGCCACAACCTCGCCGCCGCCAACGCCGCCTTCGGGCCCGAGGTCGATCACATGATCGGCGGTTTTGATCACGTCGAGATTATGTTCGATCACGATCACGCTTGCGCCGCTGTCGATCAACGCACGGAACGCAGCCAGTAGTTTGTTGATGTCGTCGAAATGCAGGCCGGTCGTCGGCTCGTCGAAAATAAAGAGCGTTTTAGACTCGGTTTTTTGAGCCAAATGGGCGGCAAGCTTGATCCGCTGTGCCTCACCGCCGCTGAGCGTCGTGGCCGATTGGCCGAGTCGAAGATAACCGAGCCCAACACCTTCGAGCGTCTTTAGTTTTGACACGAGCTTTCCGACGTCCTTAAAGAAAAGTATCGCTTCGCGGATGGTCATTTGAAGAGCTTGATGGATGCTCCGGCCCTTGTATTTTACTTCGAGGATCTCAGGCTTAAATCTCGTCCCGCGGCAGTCCTCGCACGTAAGTTCGACATCCGCGAGGAATTGCATCTCCACAGTGACCGTTCCGCTGCCCTGACACGTTTCGCATCGCCCGCCCGGCACGTTAAACGAAAAATGCGATGCGTTATAGCCCTTAGCCTTCGCCATGTTGGTGCCGGCAAAAACCTCCCTGATCGCGTCGTAGGCTTTAAGATAAGTCACCGGATTCGAACGCGGCGTGCGCCCGATAGGAGATTGGTCGACGAGGATAACGTCGTCGATCAGGTCGCCGCCCTTGATGTCCTTGAAAAACCCGACGTGCGAATTCCAATCGCCCTTTTGCTTCTTTAATCCAGCAAAGAGCACGTCATGTATCAGAGTCGATTTACCCGAGCCAGAAACGCCGGTCACCGCAACTAGAACATCCAGCGGAAAATCGATTGTCACATCCTTTAAATTGTGCTCACGTGCACCAAGGACGCGGATCTTTCGTTTTGTCACGGAGCGCCGCTTTTGCGGGATCTTGATCTCGGCATCACCGCGAAGATATTTCCCTGTAAGCGACTCGCCGTTTTTCAGCAAGCCTTTGTAATCGCCTTGGTATACGAGGTTTCCGCCGAACTCACCCGCGTGGACGCCGATGTCGACGATGTGGTCAGCGGCGCGCATCGTGTCTTCGTCATGTTCGACGACCAGCACCGTATTGCCGATATCGCGCAGGTTTTTAAGAATCCCGATCAGCCGGTCGTTGTCGCGCGGATGCAGTCCGATACTCGGTTCGTCTAGAACGTAAAGGGTTCCGACAAGTAGCGAGCCGAGGTTTGTCGCAAGCTGGATCCGCTGCGCTTCGCCGCCCGAGAGCGTCGAGGCGAGGCGTCCCAGCGTAAGATAATCCAGGCCGACATCGACTAAAAATTTCAGCCGCCGTCTGATCTCAAGGAGAAGTTTTTCCGCGATCTTTTCACGCTCAAAATCAAGCTCAAGCGTGTCAAAAAAGCCTTGCGCATCGCTGATCGACAGTGCTATCACCCCGGGCAGCGACATTCCGCCGACCTTTACATCGCGAGCCTCTTGCCGGAGCCGCTGGCCGCCGCAATCGGGACACGTCGTGTAACCGCGGTACTTAGCGAGGAAGACGCGAACATGCAGCTTATATTTCTTGGTGTCGAGCCATTTGAAAAAGCCCTTGATACCACGCCACCCTTCGTCGCCGTAGATGATCGCGTTCTGCTGATAATCGTCGAGGTCAGCCCACGGCTTTTTGATATCGATCGACGCACTTGCCGCGTATTTCAGCAATTCCTTTTGCGCCCACGCATACTGCGGCCGTGAGAATGGCTCGATAGCATTGTCCTTTATCGAGATCAGAGGGTTCGGGATCACCAGGCCGTAGTCGACGCCGATCGTATTTCCAAAACCCTGGCACGTCGGGCAAGCTCCGAACGGTGAATTGAAACTGAAAAGGGTCGGCTCAGGTTCCTCGTAGACCGTGTCGTCGTATTTACAGATGTACGAATCCGAAAATTTCAGCTTTTGGCCATCCGTCGTTTCGATCAACGCTGCGTGGCCCTCGCGAAAGCACGTCTCGAGCGAATCGACCAGCCTTTGTCGAATATCCGATGCGGCCGTGAGGCGGTCGATCAAAACGTAAGTATTATCAAAATCAGCGAACGTATAATCCTCCGGTTTCTGCAGCTCGATCATCTTGCCGTCGCGAAACAAACGCGAAAAACCTTGCTGCAGCAACGAGATCAAAAATGCCGCAAGGCTCAGGTCCGCTGTTCCGGGTTTCTGCCTTCCTTTCGTTTTCTTTGCTGTCTTCGCGTCTTTGCCGGAACCGCCCTCGTGAATCGGAAAGAGCACATAAAATCGCGTGCCCTGGGGAAGTTCCGCCAGTATCTCGTCCGCCGCTGATTCAGGAGAATCCTTCTTCACCTCGCGTCCGCAGACGTGACAGAAAGTCTGTCCGGCACGGGCGTACAGGAGGCGCAAATAATCGTAGATCTCGGTCTGGGTCGCGACGGTCGAACGCGGATTACGGGTAGAATTCTTTTGCCTGATCGCGATCGCCGGCGAAAGTCCCGTGATCTCGTCGACATCCGGTTTGTCCATCCGCTCGAGGAATTGCCGTGCGTAGGCCGAGAGCGATTCGACATAACGACGTTGACCTTCAGCGTAGATCGTATCGAAAGCAAGGCTCGATTTGCCTGAGCCTGAGACACCGGTGATCACTGTCAGCTTTTCTATCGGAAGTGAAAGAGAGATGTTTTTCAGGTTATGAACGCGTGCCCCGCGAATATCAATTAACTCTTCCTTCGACTTTGCAGCCTGCATAGATATAAATCCCGTCGTGTGCGCAATAGGACATTTTACCAAATCGAAACCGCTCAAACAAAAAGGGAATATATCCGGTCGAAGGCGTAATATAATAGGGCTATGAAGTTAATAGGTTTTCTCATCGCCGCGGTTTTTTCCATCGTTGTCTGGAGCTGTACCTCGGAGCACGCAGCCGGCCCTGAAGCTGCAAATAAGATCCAGCAAGCCGCTCCGGCGGGAGTGAGACAGCCCGTGCTGGTCGAGCTGTTTACTTCGGAGGGCTGTTCAAGCTGTCCGCCGGCTGACAGGGCATTGACACTGCTCGAAAACCAGCAGCCTGTGAATTCCGCCGACACCATAACGCTCGAATTTCACGTCGATTACTGGGATGGTCCGGAGTGGAAGGATCCGTTTTCTTTGGCCCTGTACTCGCAGAGGCAGGAAGAATATTCGTCAGCGTTCAAGCTCGGCAGCAACTATACGCCGCAGATGGTCATCGACGGCCAAAGCGAATTTGTCGGCAGTGACCTCGGTAAGGCTACGCAGACAAT
>JBDTZW010000281.1:0-4877 GCA_040004905.1 Acidobacteriota bacterium | reverse complement strand
CCGTCCAAAACGACTACGACGGAGACGGCAAAGTCGACATCGCCGTCTGGCGCCCCACCGATTCCCCAACAGGCACCCTCGGCCACTGGTACATCCGCAAATCCGGCTCCTCAGGTGCCCTCCGCGACGAAAACTGGGGCACCACGGGCGACATCCCAGTACCTGCTAATTACCGGCGATAAGACGCAGGTATTTTTGGAAACAAGGTAGCCCGAACATAAATAAAACGTCTAAAAGCCAAAATAGGAATCGATATGAACTCACATGTATCAAGCAATTCTAAATTGTTCGTAAAACACACTGTTCTTCTCACAATAGCTCTAAGTCTA
Organism: Acidobacteriota bacterium; assembly: GCA_040004905.1. Lineage (GTDB taxonomy): Bacteria > Acidobacteriota > Blastocatellia > Pyrinomonadales > Pyrinomonadaceae > OLB17. Next base: position 4,548 of record JBDTZW010000281.1, on the reverse strand, counting down.
GCGGGCCTCTGCTCGTCTAACGCCATTTCGCAAAAAACACAGACAACTGAAGAAAAGGCCGATGGTAGCTTGAAATCATCGTCGCGAGTAAACCCTTCGACACTCGCCATGGAGTTTAACCTCCCGCTTGGAAATTATCCGGGCCGAGGTGGCAACTCCATGCCGCTATTTCTAAATTATTCGTCGAAGCTATGGGAAGCTAAAATGTATGGCTTTCGATATGTAAAGGACCCAACGGGTGATCCGTTAGTTCCCTACCAGGTTCTTGAAAGTACGGACATCTTGTTGATGTTCTCAAAAAGATCTATCAGCGGCTGGACAAGCAGTCTACATCCCCCGCTTATTAAAGGAAATCTTCAGGTTTTTAATCAGTCTGGTCAACTATACGCGTATCATAATGTCCCCCCTTTCACTGGAAACGAATTAACAGGTGGCGGCAGGATTGTAGGAGTTGGCGACACAGTTCTGACGTCGGCTTGTGCCTCTGGAGTAGGAAGAATTACAGCGTTGTATAACGTCTGTGAAGGGAATGATTGTCACTTAACAGCCGACGTGGAATGTATAGCATTCCCAGACGGTGGTGGAGATGGGCCGGGCGATGGAGGCGATCCGCCGCATCAACCATCCCCTATTCCGACACCCGTTCCTCAACATCCATATGTTGTTCCACGAATAAGTATCTTGATGCCAGATGGCTCCGGGAAGGAATTTCGTCGAGAGGATCGAGCCATACCGTGTAGTCTTACGGATCATTCGTGCTCGGAGGTCACTGGCTCGGGGACGTATCTGACCGTTGATGGCTCAGGAGATCGTTTAGAAATCAATGAGGTACAAGCGGATAACGGAACAAAGGATATTCTTTACACATCAAATGGAGGGCGCTACATTTTCCCGTCATCGTCCTCGACGACGGTCATTGGAATCAACAGGTCTGCCGAAAAGTATATTGATCCTAATGGGAATACAACCTATTTTAATGCTTCCAGTCGAACGTTGACCGACACAATGGGAAGAGAGCTTCCGGATTTGTTAAAGGATCCGTACGGCCTCGACGATCAGGAAGCTGAAATTCAGCCTATACACCTGAAAGGGATCAATAACCAAGATCTTTCGTATTCGATCGTCTGGAAAAAATTGGAGGATTCTTTTGAGAACTCCACTACGCAGTTGAAATATGTTGGCCAAGACACCTGCATTAGTGTCGGAATGCATCCAGTCAATGGAAGCAGTTTGTTCAAAAATGCAGACGAGTATGTTCACATTGAAACACCCGATGATAGTTCTATTCGATACGTCGAAAATCAAAGAGCCTGCAACGGCGCAATTCAAGGTTCAGCCCATTTCAACCCGGTCGTTATGGCCGAATTTATCCAGCCAAACGGTCAGAAATATACATTCAAGTATAACGAGTATGGGGAAATAACCCGAATCGATTACCCCACAGGTGGATACGAGCGATTCGAATACCAAGTGATCAAGTCTGTGGGCGAAGTTGTGGACGGGGTTTATGAACAGGCAAACCGCGGAGTTCAAAAAAAGTATGTGAGTGTCGACGGAACAACAGAAATCGAAACTACCTATGAGCAGTTCAACAATGGAACTGATTATGCTATTCGCACCATAGCTGCGGATCAGACAAAAACTGAACGCGTACTCTATAGATCGAACGATTCAGGTTTCGGTTTCGACGACCCTAGAAGCGGCGTGCCAAAAGAGGAGCGTGCCTTCGATTCAAGCGGAAAACTCGCTTCGCGAACCCTAACAGATCTGATAGTAACACCGCCCCAGGGAAGCGGGGCGGTTTCGATAGCCACGCGAGATCCAAGGCCTGCCACCACCGTTTCGATAACAATCGAAAACGGCAAAGCCCTTGCCTCGATGTCGGAGATCTCATATGAGACTCCGGGCGAAAATGGGAGCAGTGCGCCAACCGACCTGCGTTATTTCGCTCGGTCAAATGTGAGACAAACGCTTAGTTATCATTTCTTACCGATAAGTAACTCCGTCGCCGAAAGCGGTACTATCACAGACTTTAAGAATTTATTTCATCAATCCGGACATGTCTCTTCGATCAGCCAATCTGATTATGTCTACGACGAGAATTACATGAAACGGGGCATTAGCAGCCTTCCGTCAGAGACCCGGGTCCTGAATCCTTTAAATCCTAACGACGTACTTTCTAAAACGCAGACCGTGTTCGACGATCCCGCCGGCTTCGTCGCAGACAGCCCCAGCCTGTCGGGTGCCGTGGCTAATTCATGGATCAACCCGACCGCCGATCCAACGATTCCCGTAAATTCAAGAAATGTTCGCGGCAAACCTACGTCTATGAAACTATGGCTTTCCGAAGAAAGCCGTTGGCTCGAATCAAAGACCCAATATGATCAGTATGGAAATGTCAGGAAGGCTTGGGACTCGAGCGGCGATAACGCAAGGTTCACGGAGACGGAGTATTCTTCGCTTTTCTCGTCTGCATATCCGACAAAGGTTATTACGCCGGCGCCTAATCCTGACAATACACACGGAACTAACCAGACTTCTGTGGTAGAAACTACCTACGATTTCACAACCGGCCTAGCTTTATCCGTAAAAGACGATTTCGGGCGGGTTTCGACTACGGAGTACGATGCTGCGCTGCGCCCGATTCGGGTTAATCCAATTGTGGTAAATGGAGGTCCGACGGGGCCGAAATCTGAAATGGTCTACGGTCAGCCGGATTCCAACGGCCAGTTTCAACCTAGTGAGAGATTTGTAAAAACGCGCAAGCAGCTCGATGCAAATAATTGGGACGAGGCGACGACTTGGTTTGACGCGCTTGGACGAACGATCAAAACGCAGGCCAAAGATTCGCAAGGAGACGTTTTTGTCGAGACTCATTATGACGACTTTGGACGTGTCGATCGTGTAACAAACCCGTATCGTGGTGGCGAAACGGTCTATTGGTCGAAAACGCGTTACGACGAACTTGGCCGAGCGGTTGAGGCTTTTGCTCCGGAGCCTCTCTCGAACCTTGCAAATGCAAAGAGTCTGGGAATTACATCGTTCGATATTTCAACCGTGCCCGGCAACTTCGGGACAGTGGTCGAGACTAAAGATGCGGCGAATAAACGAAGCCGTTCGATAACTAATGCTCTCGGCCAATTGATCGTCGTTGAGGAGGCGGATTCGGGCGGAAATCTTAAGCCGCTTCCCGAATCGACGCCCCTGCCGGTGCCGAGTCCTACGGCGACGCCAACACCGGGGCCAACGCCGACGCCAACACCTATCCCGACCCCGACGCCAGGGGGTGGCGGCAGCGGCGGAGGAGGAGGACATGGCTGCGTAGCAAACTGCCCGCAGAGTCTTGTTCCGAGCGATTTTCCATCTTACGCGACTTACTACACTTATAACGTCCAGGGAAAACTCGTACAGGTGACGCAGGGCGATCAAAATCGATATTTCAAATACGATTCGCTCGGACGTCTGATCCGCGTCAGCCAGCCGGAGCAGCAATACAACCAGAATCTCGATCTTTCCGATTATTACAATCTCTCCGGTCACTGGACGGCCGGGTTTACTTATGACGTTCTCGGCAACGTGATATCTGCGACCGACGCCAAGGGAACCGTCATCACGAACACTTACGATAAAGCCAATCGGGTCACGGCCAGAACTTATTCGAATGAACCAGTTGGAGTCACAACGCCCGCCGTCAATTTCTTCTACGACGGCAAAGGCCTCGACACGCTGCCGTCGCCGAACTTTGCCAAGGGCAAGCTGACCAAGGTCGAGAACGGGGTGTCGCAGACGAGGTACACGCAGTTCGACAATTTTGGGCGGCTCGTCTCGACCGAACAGCGGACGCCGCTTGACGGGCAGACCATCGCCAACGCCACGCCGTATGTTTCCAGCTACCAATACAACCTCTCCGGAGCCCTCGTCCAGGAAACCTACCCCAGCGGCCGCGTAGTCAAAAACGAATTCGAATCCGACGGCGATCTCGCGAATGTAACGAGCAAAGCGGCGACTTCGACGATCTTCCGTCCGTACGTATCTGATTTTTCTTACACGGCGGCAGGCGGGATAACGCAGATGAAGCTCGGTAACGGGCGTTACGAAACTGCGAAGTTCAATAACCGTCTGCAGGTGACCGAGCTCGGGCTTGGGAATTCAGCGACGGACGCGAGCCTTTGGAAAACGAATTACGATTACGGCGAACTCGACGGCAGCGGTAATGTCGACGCGACAAAGAACACCGGAAACATCGCTAAGCAGACTCTAACCGTCCCCGGGGCGAGCTTTGTTCAGTCGTACAATTACGACTCGCTTTATCGCCTGACACAGGCGAAGGAAACTTCGAGCTCTACCCAAAACTGGATACAGAACTGGAGCTACGATCGCTACGGCAACCGGACGAACTTCACACAGAATGTAGCCGGGCTTGCTGGTGGGACTGCCCCTGCCGTCGATCCGAACACGAATCGTTTTACCGACACCAGTTTCCACTACGACAAGAACGGCAACGTCGTGCAGGATGTCGATCCGGTCAGTTCGCACAACCGGCAGTTT
>JBDTZW010000089.1:0-4912 GCA_040004905.1 Acidobacteriota bacterium | reverse complement strand
ACTACGGTGGTTTTGAGACCTTCGCGGAAGAATTATCGAAACGACTAGTTGAACGCGGCCATGACGTGACTGTCTATTGCCGTTCTCATCACGTCGATCGAAAACTGACGGAATACAACGGCGTACATCTGAAAACGCTGCCGACACTAAAACACAAATACCTCGACACGATCGTTCATACTTTCCTGTCTGCGATCAACGCTGCACCGAAACGGTTTGACACCATCCTGATCTGCAATGCCGCAAACTCACCATTCGTTCCGATCCTAACCTGGACCGGAACGCCGGTCGCTGTAAATGTCGATGGCCTCGAACGTAAACGAAAAAAATGGAATTGGCTCGGGCGGTTATATTATCGGATGGGAGAGCGAGCGAGCGTTTGGTTTGCGACCGAGGTCGTGACCGACGCCAAGGTGATCAAGGACTACTACTTGACCGAATACAAAACCGAGTCCACGATGATCGCTTACGGCGCCGAGATTGAACGCAAAGTGAACGCTGACGCAGTCAGCCGTTACGGCGTCGAACCGGAAGGCTATATTCTGTATGTCTCTCGCCTCGAGCCTGAAAACAACGCGGCGATGGTGATCGAAGCATTCAAAAATGTCAATACTGATCTAAAGCTTGTCATTGTCGGCGATGCTCCGTACGCAAGCGAGTACAAATCGCATCTAAGATCGCTGGCGGCGGACGATTTGCGGGTTGTTTTTACGGGATTTGTCTTTGGCGAAGATTACAAAGCGTTTCAGCAGAATGCTTATGCTTATGTCCACGCAACGGAGGTCGGCGGAACTCATCCGGCGTTGATCGAGGCAATGGGTTTTGGTAACTGTGTGCTTGCTTACGCGACCCCCGAAAACTCCGAAGTGGTAGGATCGGCCGCGATCCTTTTTTCGAATACCGCCGACCTTATCACAAAGCTACAGGAAGTTGTCGATCACGGGTCGACCGTCCATAAATACCGGTGTGACGCGCAGGAACATGTTAAACGCGAATACTCTTGGGAAACCATCACCGATAAATACGAACAGCTTTTCCGAAAAATGGCCGACCCTGATTAGGCCTAGAAAACCGGTCAGAGATCTGATTTTGCTGTAAACTACACTCATCTTTGCGATGAAAGCAGAATCCGCGATCCAGAAAACGATTAGCGACGCCCGGCCATTTGCGGAATCGCGGCGCGTTCCAGCTTGGATCTTGCCGCTTACCCGTGCGTCGATAATCGGAGTTGACGCGGCATTGTCAGCCTTCGCGTTCTTTCTGGCTTTCAAGCTTCGCTACGGACGCGATATTTTTTCTTTGGCTGCGTTGGCGTGGTCAAAGGATTTCCTTCCCTACGCGGGTGTCTTTTTCTTTACCGTCGGTATCCGGATCATTCTTCTCGCCTATCAGCGAGTTTACAGTTTTTATGGGGCGTTCTCTTACCTTCAGGAATCCATCAAGATCTTTAAGGCCGTCCTGGTCAGTTCCCTTTTGATAATCGCCTGGGCCTTCCTGTTCCGCGGAGGATTCCAGTATCGTGAATACTCATACTCGCGGACGATATTTATTCTCGACTTTGCGGTAGCGTTGGCATCGCTCGGCATTTTTCATCTAGCCGTCCGTTATCTTCAGGTCCAGTTTCGAAATCGCGATATCAATCTGATCCCGACGCTCGTGATCGGCACTAACAAGGAGGCCCGGCAGACCATTGCTGAGCTTCGGGAACGTCCTGATCTTGGCTATCGGGTAGTGGGCGTTTTGGCCGAACCTTCGAACGCGGCGAACGAATCGACGTTTGCCGAGATACCCAGATTGGGCGGACTTGAAGACCTGGCCTCGATCGTGAAAGAGCTGGGAATTCAGGAAGTGATCATCACTGACCGAACCGTCTCAAGTGACACCTTTTTCGATGCGATGATGCGGATCGGGCGCAAGCAGCGGGTCGAGTTCCGTTTTGCGCCCAGCCTTTTCAATATGCTGCCGCAAAAGACGAGTATCGAGCAGATCGGCGTGCTCCCTATGGTTCGGCTATTTCGCGAGCCTCTTAGCGAAGGGGAACGTTTTTTGAAACGACTTTCCGATCTCTTTATTTCGATTATTACCGTCGTCCTTCTGTCGCCGCTTTTGATCATTATTTCGGTGGCCGTGAAACTCGGTTCACGCGGCCCGGTCCTTTTTAGGCAGGAGCGCGTAGGGATGGACGGGCGAATCTTTCTTTGCTACAAATTTCGCACGATGATCGCTGACGCTGATGAAACTATCCATCGAGATTCCTACAAAAAAAATATCGAGGGTAGTGACGACGCGAATACCGGCGACGAGCACAAGCCCGTGTTCGGAAAGGTCAGGAATGATTCGCGGATCACGAATACCGGAAGATGGCTTAGACGTACGAGCCTTGATGAATTGCCCCAGCTTTTCAATGTGATTCGGGGTGATATGAGCATCGTCGGGCCGCGCCCGCCGATTCCGTATGAGGTCGAAGAATACACGCTCCGCCACCGTAAACGTCTCGACATGAAGCCCGGAATTACCGGCCTTTGGCAGACTTCGGGACGCAATCGGTTGAGTTTTGAAGAAATGGTCGAGATCGATCAATACTATATCGAGAACTGGTCTCTCTGGCTTGATCTTAAGATCATTTTGATGACGCTTCCGGCGATGGTCCGGGGCGACGGCGCTAGATGAATGTTGCTGACGCCATTGCAAAAACGGCTGTCTTGCTCGCCGACCACGGTATCCCTGATCCGCGTCGCGAAGCTGCATCGCTGGTCGCGTTGGCCACCCGAAAAGACAAGACATTCCTGATCGCACATCCCGAACACGCTCTCGACGCGGGCGGGCTATTACAGCTCGAGGAATTTGCACGCCGCCGAGCCGAACGTGAGCCGCTCCAATACATTCGCGGAAATCAAGAGTTTTTCGGACTCGACTTCATAGTCTCGCCCGAGGTTTTGATCCCACGTCCTGAGACCGAAATATTGGTCGCAAAGGCGATCGAAGTTCTTGCTCCGATCGAGTCGCCATTCTTTTTAGAGATCGGCGTAGGTTCAGGATGTGTCTCTGTCGCTATTTTGGTGAATAACCCGAAAGCGAAGGCTGTCGCCGTCGACATTTCGCCAAGGGCCCTGACCCTCGCAGACCTAAATGCTCGGCGGCTGAACGTCGCCGATCGGCTCCGGCTCGTGGAATCGGATATATTCGCTGCCATCGGAGACCCGGAATTCGACATGATCGTTTCAAATCCGCCTTATATATCATCTGCCGAAATGAACACCCTTCAGGTCGAGGTTCGTGATTTCGAACCTCATTCGGCCCTCACAGACGGGGGGGACGGGCTATCTATTATCCGCCGGCTCGTTAGCAGTGCCCCTGGATTTCTTAAACCCGGCAGCCCGATCTTGATTGAGATTGGATTTGGTCAATCGGTGGCTGTTTCGGCAATGTTCGATTCCGAAGTATGGCGAAACACCGTATTTTTGCCGGATCTGCAAGGCATCCCTAGGGTAGTATTTTCCCGCCTGCGAGACGGATAACTTTTTGCAACAATGCTTGCTTTGGATTCGTAATTGGGGTTAAGATAAAGCCCGTTCAACATTCGGCATTTTGGCAACTCGTTAGCGCTTCTAACCAGCCTTTTGGCAAGGCTTTTAACGTTACCAGCGACTTCGTAAGTTTTGACCTTTTTTTGGAGGTGATTTTTGTGAAGGATATGCTGTACGCCGTGCTGGCCATTGTTTCCTTAGGTATTGCTGCCTTTTCGTTCTATGAATACGTCGGGAACGCGAACTCGCTTCTTATTGTCTCGACGATAGTCTTTCTCTTGTTGGGAGTGGTCCTCGGAGGTTTGTTCCTTTCGGGACGCGTTAACAAGGGAGACGACATTCACATAACTGAATAGATCCGCAAGAAAAAGGACCACTTGTAGACATCGGGTATGACCGATGGATAGGTCGGTATAAGTTTGAGTTAGGACGGTTTTATGCGCAATTTGCGCTTGCCGTCCGTTTTTGTGCGCTAGACAGTTGGGCAATTTTGAAATCGCCGCGGATTTGCGATATCATAATGTTGACAAAAAGGTAAGGATTAAGGAATTTGAGAATTCCATCCTCTGCGAGTTTTATTGACTGATGCCAAAGATAGCGGATATACAAGAAACACCTAACCCGAACGCCGTTAAGTTTATACTTAAGGAACCGGTATCGCACGGTACGTCACACTCGTTCAAGAATGCTGCCGACGCAGGTGGTGATCCGCTTGCTAAGTCTCTCTTTGAAATGGACAGCGTGGTTTCCGTGTTTTATATGGACAAAATGATCACGGTCGAGAAGAGCGACGAAGCGGAATGGGACGACATATTACCCACGCTCGCTGTTCCTATCCGTGCGGCCGAGGCCGTGAAGATATCGAATGCCAACGGAAAAGCTGCCGCGGCAGCACTTGGCGGAGCCATTGGCGCCGCTGCTTCCGACGAGCCCAAACTGGCACAGATAAACGAACTTCTCGACGAACGGATAAGACCCTACCTCGCGGGAGACGGCGGCTGGCTGGAAGTTCTTGAGCTTGAGGGAACGACACTTCGAATTCGGTATGAAGGTGCTTGCGGCAGCTGTCCGAGCTCGCTTACGGGCACTTTGATGGCGATCGAGAATATGATTCGCGAAGAGATCGATCCCGATATTGAGGTCGTCGCTACCTGACATACCTGGCTTTTTACCTCGTAATAACCCTCCAGCGCAAGATTTTCTTGACATAGAAGCGCGAAATTGTTCATAATTTTGATTGCGGTGTCCTTCGCGGGCACACGTGCCGTCAGCCGCCAGGCTGCACCCTAACAGATCCGCCAACCTTTGCGCCCCGCAAAATAAGCCGTACTTTTCATACCCATGGAGGAAAAACGTAGTGAATAGTGAAGAACTCGAAATTAGTC
>JBDTZW010000221.1:0-4917 GCA_040004905.1 Acidobacteriota bacterium | reverse complement strand
ACGCAGTTGATAAAGTCACGGGCAATACGGATGAGGACTTTATTAAGAATGCCGCGATCGGAGGAATGAGCGAGGTCGAACTCGGAAAACTAGCCGCATCCAAAGCAACGAATGCGGAAGTCAAAAAATTCGGGCAGATGATGGTCACCGACCATACCAAAGCCAACACCGAGCTAAAAGCCCTTGCCGCAAAGAAGAATTTTCAGATCGCCACTGAAACGGATTCGAGCCATAAATCCACACTTACTACCCTGCAGGGAAAGAGCGGTGCAGATTTTGACAAAAACTACGTTGACGACATGGTGAGCGATCATGAAAAGGATGTTAAGGAATTTCAGGATAAAGCGCAGAATGCTAAGGACCCCGATGTTAAGGCATTCGCCGCAAAAACACTGCCGACACTTCAGAAGCATCTCGATGCGATCAAGGCGATCCAGGCAAAGATGAAATAGGCGCGCGCTAAAAGCTCAGGACACAGAAATGACGGAAGCCGGCAAGGCTTCCGTCATTTCGCGTATTTCCATATAATTCGGATATAAGCGGAGCGAAGGAATATGAAATTGATAGCATGCCTCGGAGCGATATTTCTGATAACGGCATTCGGCTGCAGTGGATCCGTATCTGACGCAAGCGGGAACGAGACAATTTCGACCGCAGGCGGGGATGTAAAGTTTCGGGTGGAAACGGTCGCCGCGGGGCTTGAGGTTCCCTGGGGTTTCGCTTGGCTGCCGAACGGCAACATGCTTTTCACAGAACGGCCGGGACGTGTGCGGATAATTGAGAACGACAAGCTTCGGTCCGAACCGGTTTTCACCGTACCCGATGTCGAGCCCTCGGGCGAAAGCGGATTGATGGATATCACGATCCATCCCGATTTTGCCAAGAACGGATTTGTGTATATTGCCTATGCATACGGCAAAGATTCGCACGCGGTTCGTATCGCTCGTTACAAATACGTTGACGGCAAATTCATTGATCCGAAAACGATCATCGAAAATATCTCCGCCGCCCAGTTTCATGCCGGGACGCGATGCCGCTTTGGGCCCGACGGCAAGCTTTACGTCACAACTGGCGATGCAACCGATAGAACGCTTGCGCAAAACACGGGCTCGTTAAATGGTAAAACACTTCGTCTAAATGATGATGGGACGATCCCCAAAGACAATCCGTTTGTAGGCAAAGAAGGTTATCGTCCTGAGATATGGACGATCGGCCATCGCAACGCGGAAGGCCTAGCGTGGCAGCCGGGATCGGGTGTGATGTTCCAAACCGAACATGGCCCGAGCGGGTTTGACGGTCCAGGAGGGGGGGACGAAGTAAATATCGTTGAGGCTGGGAAAAATTACGGCTGGCCGACGATCCATCACAAAGAATCACAAGCTGGCCTTGAGTCACCCCTTCTCGAATACACGCCCGCCTGCGCCCCCGCAAGCGCGATGTTCTACGCCAGCTCGATCTTTCCAGCTTTCAAAGGAAATTTCTTTTTCGGATGTCTCGCCGGCAAGCGGATAATTCGTGTGGTGCTAAATGGCCACGCGGTCGTCTCGCAGGAAAATCTTCTCGAAGGAGCCTACGGTCGCATCCGCGAAATGGAACAGGGACCGGACGGCTACATCTACTTCTCCACCTCCAACCGCGACGGCCGCGGCTCACCCGCAAAAGATGATGATCGTATCATGCGTATCGTTCCAATAAAATAATTAACGCTGCGTATACAACCCAAAGGAGATTTTCGCCGTCTGTGGAGTCGTGAAAGCTCGAATAAAGATACTTCTTTCATTGCTGGTCTTCGCGGGTCATGCGTTCGCCCAGCAAGATCCCATCCTTGGAAATTATCGGATTCATGGTGTAGTAAAAACTCCCACTGGTGAGGTAATTCCCGGAGCTACCTTTTTGGTCAAACGCGGTGACACGACAAGGCAATTCTCAGCGGACGTAAATGGTGACATTATATTCGGCCTACAGCCCGGCAATTTTCAAATCACCGCCAGTTCGATCTACGGCTCCGAGTTCAAGATGTTTTTGAAGATCGTTGAAAAGGGCGTTAATCCCGACGACGTGGCGTTAATTCTCGATCCTGCAAAATACTGCTGTCAAGACGCGGACGGCAAGCCATTTCCAAAACCCCTGGTCTTGCCAAAACCCCCATATCCTCCCGCCGCACGAGCTGTCCGAGCACGTGGAGAAGTCGTAGTCTCCGTCAAAATAGGAACTGACGGTAAAGTAATAGCGGCCGCCGCCGATGGTGGCCATGCCCTTTTACGTGCGGCTGCGATGGCAGCAGCCCAAGGTTCGAAGGGTCGGACAAGGAAGCCCGAGAAGCAACTTTGACGTATATTTTCCTGGGAAGTGAGGACGAAAAACCTGGCCTTGAGTCGATACAAAAACGCTTATCGCATAAATGTAACTCCCGAATTCGAGGTCGTAAATACTGTAAACTCGGACCCAGGGCCGCGGAGGTCTTTGCTATCGCGTTTCAAGCGTCTATTCTTGCGATGACATATTTTCGTCTTAAATCATGAGAACTCTTGGGGGCTAATCGCTCCTCTTATTAGGCCGATTTTCTTCCAAGTGCCGCGTCGTGTTTTCGGTGACTGATGAATACAAATTAGCAGGCTCAGGCATAAGCAGGTCATTATCGTGGATCTGGGCGCTGTCGATTTCGGCCTGACTTTGGGCGCTTGATGATCGGTTGTCGATCTCCTTTTTAGGAACGGTCAAATAGACGCCGCTAAGAACAAAACCTAGACCGATAAAAAAAGTTATCAATCCCATGCCGCCGAGAAAAAGCAGATCTTGTTTGCCGATGAAAATAGCGATCAGCGGCATGGCGATCGCTGCTCCGAGGCCGATGGATGAAATGATCATCCCGACCCGCATTCGGCGAAGTCGTCGCTCTTCGGGTGATTCGAGAAATTTCTCGATTTCGGGCAAAACGTCCTCTACGACCTTTTTCAATTCGTAGGTTGATTGGGTTTCACGGATCTTCGCCGCTACCGCACGGCCGATCTCCTCGCGTGCGGAAACCGCCGAAGCGGTTATACTGTCCGGCGTCTCAAGCGAGGCCCTAACGACCCGCAGGTCCGTACCGCACGCTCGACAATATTGGCTACCCTGCTTGTCGTCTATTCCGCATCCCGGACAATACATAAGTATTACCTCGATTCATTAACGCTTTTTCCTTGCGAAAAGTTCAGCACTCGCTTTCGAGGATTCGCTTTGCTTCAAGAAGTTCCGCACGCTGCGCATCTGAAACTTCCGGGTATTTCAGTTGAAGCGATTCCATTTTTTTGACGATGATCTCTGAAACGGCAAGCCGCGTGAACCATTTCTTGTCGGCGGGCAGCACGTACCATGGAGAATTGTCGGTCGATGTGTGTTCCATGGCGTCTTCGTAGGCCTTCATATAATCGTCCCAAAGCGCCCGTTCCTTTGCATCACCGGAATTGAACTTCCAATTTTTCTCCGGCCGATCGATACGCTCGAGAAAGCGCTTCTTTTGCTCGTCGCGTGACACGTTAAGGAAGAACTTAAGTATGTGGGTGCCATTTTCGGCCAGATGCTCTTCCCAGTCCCTGATCTGGCGAAACCTTTTTTTCCAAATATCCTTGTCGTTTTTGACATCCTCGGGAAGACGCTGGCTTTGTAAATATCCCGCGTGAACGCGCACCACGAGCACCTCTTCATAATGCGAGCGATTGAAAATCCCGATTCGGCCGCGTTCAGGCAAAGCCTGTTGGCACCGCCACAGATAGTCGTGATCGAGCTCCTCGTCCGATGGCTGTTTGAACGATGTCACCTGACAGCCCTGCGGATTGATGCCCGACATTACGTGCTTGATCACGCTGTCTTTCCCGGCGGCATCCATCGCCTGAAAAATTACAAGCAGTGAGTGAATATTCTGTGCATAAAGCACGTCCTGAAGCTCAGCCAGACGAAGAACGTTTTTCTCAAGATCCTTTACAGCATCCTCTTTCTTTTTGTAATCGCCCGTAGAATCGGTAGGATGGTCTTTCAGGTCGACTTTTTTGCCTGTCGGCGCCAGAAACTTTTCAGTTTTCATAGGAAACCAAGATTAGCATAAGTCGGTCGGTCGTTAACGTTTCGGGAAGGTCTATTCGATGTTGCTTCAACGCATTTTATTGCTCACGTCATTCGCTGTCATTTTCTCAGCTACCGGTTGGGAAGTGCGGCTCACTGCCGCTCAACCGGCCGCGTCTATTGAAGCCGGCAAGCCGGTCGCGGCGTCCACCCCGCGGCTGTTGCAGATGGCTCACTTGATCAAGCTCAAGAGCGGCAAAACTTTCAGCCTCAAGCTCCCCTACGACTTCGAAATAATTCCTGCGGCCGAAGGCCTGAAACGTGTTCGCTTTTTTGCCAAGTCACCGGATGGACGCATCTTTGTCACCGATATGTATAACCTGACCGACAATAAACGCGGCATGGTTTACATACTCGACGGGTTCGATGACAAGACCGGCAAATTTTCGAAGGTCATCCCGTACATGTCCAATCTGCGAAACCCAAATAGCGTTCAGTTTTACACCGATGCGAACGGACAGGATTGGTTCTATATGGCGGAGACTGACAAACTGACGCGCCGAAAATTTGCGCGGGGCGAGACGAAGCCGACTGACACTAGTCCGCAAACGCTCGCGACATTTCCCGACTACGGACTCAGCTATAAATACGGCGGCTGGCATCTGACGCGGACGATCGCGATCGGCGGTAACGGCAAACTGTACATTTCGGTTGGATCAAGCTGTAACGCCTGCGTCGAAAAGGAACGTGTTCGCGCGAGCGTGATCGAAATGAATCCAGACGGATCGGACCGACGCGAGTTCGCACGCGGCCTTCGCAATGCGGTCGGACTTAAATGGATCAACGGTGAGCTGTGGGCGGCGAACCAGGGCTCCG
>JBDTZW010000087.1:0-16742 GCA_040004905.1 Acidobacteriota bacterium | reverse complement strand
CAACCCGCAATCTCGATGAACTGCTCGAGAACAAGGTCAACCGCCGCGTCGATCTAACCTTTGCAGCGGGAGCCGACGGTTCAGGAAGTCACGACGTCGCAGTCAAGCCGGTCTCGACCGGCACCGAGAAAAACCTCCTCTATCGGCAGTGGGTCGAAGCAAATCGCGCATATGTCGATAAGATCAGCGGCGGCAAACTCGGCTACGTTCACCTGCCCGATATGGGTTCCGGAAGCCTTGCGCAGCTCTATGTAGATCTGGACGTTCAGAATCAGGGCAAACAAGGTATCGTTGTCGATATCCGCAACAATAACGGAGGTTTTATCAATCCTTACGTGATCGACGTACTTGCACGCCGCGGTTACTTGAACATGACCTCACGCGGAGGATGGACCGTTCCGGGTCGCAGCAATCTGGGGCAACGCGCCTTGGAGCGTCCAACCATCCTGGTCACGAACCAACACTCGCTCTCAGACGCCGAAGATCTGACGGAAGGCTACCGGGCCTTGAAGCTGGGAAAGACCGTCGGCGAACCTACCGCCGGCTGGATCATATTCACCTGGGGCGGTAACACATTTGACGGCACCAGCATCCGTCTTCCGCGCCAGCGCATAACGGGTCTCGACGGCAAGGATATGGAGCTGAACCCACGTCCTGTCGACATACCGGTCACCCGCCCGATCGGTGAAAGCTACACGGGCAAAGACTCGCAGCTTGACGCTGCAGTGAAGGAATTGATTGGCGAGATCGGTAAGAATTGAAGCGGATATTGGCGCTCAGCGGCGCGGGTTGGCGAGGTTTTTGGTCGTAGGGACTTTCTCTTCCTCGATCTGGTGGATGATCGGGTCGAGAAACCGCGTTGTCGATTCGGCGATGCTGAGCGGTTGATGGTGGAGCGGCCCTGTTTCAAGTGGGCCGAGCGACGGCACTTCGTTATTAGACGTCTCCCACGCTTTCCGAGATTGCTCCTCGCGATTTCTCCGCCGAAATCGTAGATACGATCCCGCGAGAATGAAAAGCGCAACTAGCACCAAAGGCATTCCTGTTGGGAACCCGAAATACAAGACGAAGGCAAAGGAGACCCCCACGAAAGCAAGCACGATCTTCCATTGGTCAAAAAGATATGGCACTCTTTCGTCTGTGATCGAAGTCGGCGGGAGTTCAACCAGCACTTTTTCCTTTCCGGCTGTACGCCGATAGGCAACGAGATTCCAACTGCCGCTAACGACAAGCGCGACGCCGATACCAAAATTAGTGATCACGCCCGCTAGATCGCGATTTATTCCCGACAGGATCGCATTGACGATAAATATGATCGCTAAGATCAGGATCGTGCTTGCCGATTTATATTGCGGTTTAAAGGGCGTCACTTCGTTTTTGGCCACGGCGTCGTCCAATCGGGTCACTACAGATCGAGGCAGATAGCGTTCGAGAGCTGTCGATGAAATTGGGAGATCGAGATCGGTCCCGCATGATGGACAGAACGAAACTGTATTCGGGTTCTTCGATCCGCATTTTGGGCAGTAAATAAGTCGGTTCTCGCCGGCGATGATCTCGAGGCTAGCAGCGGCCCTGTCGCCGTCGTTTAAAAAAGGCGGAGATAGAATATCAGAGTCGATGGCGGCCCGCAGATGGCTTGTGCGGAGTTCGAGGCTGCGGCGATATCCCAGAAATTTCCATACAGCCGTTCCCAGAGCAAAAACACCAAGGAGCAGCCATACGAAATTGAGAACGAGCAGAGATGCTCCGATCGAAAGATTGAACAAACCGGCGAAGAGAAAGGCCACGCCCATCAGAGCGTTCAGGAATGCGTCGCGTCGAAGGCGTTCCTCCTTTTTCTCGATGACAGCGTCTATCTTGCTTACAACCGCAACAGAAAGGTGCCCTTTCATCGCCTGCGAGACGACCTGAAGGTTTTCGCCGCACTCACGACAATAAAGCAATTCATCCTGATTCGGGCCGCCGCATTTTGGACAGAACATAGTTCGACTTCCACTCGATAGATTGTAAGGATACGGTATCGGGGCGCGGTTTGTTCGAGAAATGTCAGTGCTTCATTTTTGAGGGACGGAAGCGGAGGAACATTTGGAAGCCGGTGTGCGCGGTGCCGCCGTAATAAGGGGTCAGAGCTGCGGGATTGGAATTGAACGTGAGCATGCCGCCGAGGCCGACATCGACACCTTTGTCTTTCACTAGATCGCGAACATAACCGAGTGAATAGGACCCGAGCAAGAAGATACGGTCGTCGTCGGGTGGATCCAAGACGAGGTCGCGGCCCGATTTCTGGACGCGTTCGATGCGGCCGAAGACCGCGTTTTTGTAAAAGTCGAAATTGCTCTCAAGCAGGAAAGAATTCGTAATTTGCCGATTAGCGTAATTCTGTCCCCAAACGAAGATGCTTGCCCAGTTTCGATCATCGCCGAAGGCTTTGTTATAGATGGCGGACGCCGTGGTCTTCTGTAGCGTGTGCGTTCCGGGCTCGGCAGGTTCGGGGTCCTTTAGAACGGCGCGCGAGAATTGGAACGCTAGATCCTTGGTCGGATTCCACGAGACTCGTGCGCTGAACGAATCTAGTTTTGGCCGATCGAAATCCCAGCGGTTCTCGTTCGGCTCTTCTCCTTTGAACGCACTCGCCTCGACCTTTACTTTTCCAAAACTGTATCCGGCCGTAACCACTCCCCAGGTGATGTGGGTAGCATCCTGCCAATGGTGTCCTATAGGGGCGTCGGGATCGTTGGCGGCAGATGCACGATGGACGAAGGTCGGTGGGCCAAGAGCAGGTTCGCCGGGATAGCCTGCGTAAATGTAGGCGGAATTATTGTTCTTGAATTTGTAGGAGTACGTCACAGCGAGCTCAGAGAAAAGGTCGTGCGGATGCTGACGATCGTGGATCGGAGCCCCTCGAAAAAGCTCGCCGGATTGGTATAGCAGCGGATAACCGTATCCGCGTTGGGCCAGCGGATCGAGGCTGAGCATTGCCCGCAATCCAATTTGCGAATTTTCTGTCAGCGGCCGCGAATACATCATCATGAACATCGACGGAGCATCTGCGCGAGACCTGCTTCCCTTTCCAGCGATCGACACATCACGCTCGGAACCGATCTGTGTGTAACGCACAAATGCGTTTCCCATCAGCATCAGAATCCCGCCGTCCTTGAACATCTTCGCGTGTGCGAACATAGGCGTGGAATCGGGAGCCCAGGATGTACCTGAGCTCTCACGTTCCATCGGATCACCGATGTTGGTGACGGACGACATCTGCATGCCGGCGTGTTGGTGATTCATTCCCTTCATATCGGACATTTCACCCGGCTTTTTTACGGGCATGTTCATCGTCTCGCCGGGTTTCATCCCGGGCATATTTTTCATCTCGTCATCACCCGGTTTTGTGGGTGGATTCATCTTGTCATCGGGTTTTACGCCGACAGCGATATTTCCCCACATGCCGCCTTTGGCGTGGCCGATGACGGAGCAGAAGTATTTAAAGGCTCCGGAAGCGGTCGCCTTAAGGACCATCTCTTCGCCCTGCATCGTGTCGTCATCCGCTTTGGGGCTAAGCCGCGATGAGCCGGGTGACGTAGCGATGTCGGGAGTAGCTGGGAAATCTCCATCAACGTGACCGAAGCGCACATCGTGCTTCATATCGCTGTCGCGATTGACGAATAGGATCTTCAGCGTTGCACCGGCTGGCACGAGAAGCGTCGGATTTCGCATCCCCTGAATACGGTAGGACAACATGTCATCCTCGGGCCCGGACAAGATAACCAGCCGAAGTTCGGTCGACGAAAAAACGAGATTTGCGCCGTCTTTTTTCCCTAGCGTTCGCTCGACTTCGGCTTTAGTTAAGTCCTCGAATCTTAAGGTTTTCTTTTCACTGCTGATGAGCGTGAATACTTCATGAGCAAAGACATTTGTGCTGAACAGGAACGCACATATCAACAACGGAAGTAGCTTTTTCATTAACGTTCTCCATGTCTGTAAAACAACGGGAATTCGCCGCGAGAATATCCCGGCGGTCAATTAGATCAAGAATTCTTGTTATTTACAGGCGCGGAGGGGCACGGGCGGGAAGCAAGCGATACGGCTCGGCCGAGAGATACACGTCTTGCGGAGAATCAATAGCAGCCGAAGCGATCGGAACCGAAACAAATTCAGACACGCCGACACGATCAGCGGTAAGCACACTTTCACTATCTAGATTCGCGTTTTTCTTATCCGATTTCGCGACGATCGCGGGAAGCGGTTTGGCGGTCAGGCATTCGCATTCCGCGTTGTAAGATCTCGTCGACGCATTTTTCGCCGAGGCCATAGGCCCAGGCGTATGCGAATGACATGACGGCAGTTCGGCATCCACCCTTTCGGTATGACGCGAGCAAGTGCAGGCAGAAACGGACGCGGCAAGTAGTGATAGGACCGCCACAGCCGCGAATGCAAGTTCTGCAAGTTTTTGTCGGGGGACTAATGCCATCAATTTAAAATAATAATTCCCGGCGACTGAATTTTCAACCGGCAGCAGAAAACGTGTAGGATTATTTTCATGCCTCGTTCGCCGGACACCCGACTTTCGTTCAGGACTCTCTACAAAAGTCCGATCGTCGATATTTCGGACTATAGGTGCGCCGAAGACAACCATTCGCCCGGCCATGAAGAAGAGTCTGAAAGCAACAGCATCGTCCTGATGCGGCGCGGGGCATTCGCTAAACATTTTGGCAAACGGAAGGTTACGGCAGATGTGAACCAGGCCGTTTTCTTTTCGAACAACTCGGTCTATCGCATCAGCCATCCAACCGAATGCGGTGATCGAGGCACGACCTTTACTCTTGCTCCGAGAATATTGAATGACATCGTACGCGAGATCGATCCGGGCGTCGACGAACATCCCGAACAGCCGTTTGCCTTCGTCACAGGGCCGTGCGATACGAAACTTTTCTGGCGCCATCGTGAATTGGTCCAACGCCTGGAACGCGCTGATTGGGAACCCTTAGAACATCTGTGGGTGGATGTTGCGACGTTGCAGTTGGTCGCGGATGTTCTGGGATCTGCTTTTGAAAGTAAGCAGAAACCTGCCCCTTCGCGGCGGTCGAGCACCAACGCGGACCATGCGAAAAGAGCTGAGGCCGCGAAGGCTTTTCTTGCCGTAAACATTGCCGAACCGGTAATGCTTAATGAGATCGCACGCGAGGTCGGGGCTTCGCCGTTTAATTTCGCCCGCATTTTCCTTCAGCAGACAGGGTTGCCCGTGCATCGCTATTTGACGCTGCTGCGGCTGAGGTCGGCGCTCGAAAGGATCTCGGATGGCGAGGACGATCTGACCGTTTTGGCGTTG
Source organism: Acidobacteriota bacterium (assembly GCA_040004905.1). Taxonomy (GTDB): domain Bacteria; phylum Acidobacteriota; class Blastocatellia; order Pyrinomonadales; family Pyrinomonadaceae; genus OLB17. Next base: position 11,416 of record JBDTZW010000087.1, on the reverse strand, counting down.
GACCTAGGTTTTTCGAGCCACAGTCATTTTACCGATGTTTTCAAGCGAGAATTCGGTATGACGCCGTCAGAGATACGCGGAAAATTGAAGGTAAAGGCCCTGCGCGAAATGAGCAAGAATCTGATAGTTTCACGATAGCTCCAATGAATATTATGTATGCATGGATGACGCTTGGGAATGTTATCCATTAGATCAAATTCATTGGAGGAAATTATGGACGCAATAAAATGTCCGGTTTGTGACTGGGAGATAACAGACGGCGGAATCAAGGTGACAGTCGGCGGAAAAGAAATTACCGTCTGTTGTGATGAATGTGTCGACAAGGCGAAGGCCGAGACGGCGTAAGGTAGATCGTTTTTCATACTCTCGCCTCCGGTTTATACCCGGAGGCGTTTTTCCCGCGAGCTTGCTTTTTGTCGTGACAACCACTAAAACGGTTTGTATGGAAATAGTCTGGACGACACGAGGCAGCGAGGATCCGTATCTTTTCAGGCAGCAGGCCGCGTGGACGGGAGTGAGGGTACATAGGGCCCGCGTGATCGCAGGGAGAATGCTTCCGCATGCCGCTCCCTGCCATGAGCTCAATATCTCGCTCGCGGGACAGCTCGTAACCAGTAAGATCTCCTCGACCGGTCGGCTCGTCTCGACAAAGGGTGGTGCCGGAAATATTTGCCTTACGCCGTTCGGCCAAACGGTCGAGGCGTCGTGGGAAGCTCCGATCGATAACATGGGAATCATGCTCGATCCGGACCTTGTCGATCAGACGGCCGCTGAGAACGGGTTTCATAAGACGTTCGAATTCAAGGAAATTTATAAGCGAAAAGACCTCCTTATTCAACAGATCGGGCTGGCGCTGCTTGCCGAGTCTGGTTCCGGCTCGGCCGCTGGGCGGCTTTACGCGGATTCGCTGATCCAATCGCTTACTCTTCATCTCCTGACGAATTACACGTCCGCCGATCAGGCTGCTCCACGTCTTAACGGCGGACTTCCGGGCTACAGGCTGCGCCGTGTGCAGGAATTTATCGACGCTCACCTTGAAGAAGATCTCGGGCTTGCCGAGATCGCTGCAGCCGCCGAGCTTAGCCAGTTTCACTTCGCTCGCGCGTTTCGAACCAGTACGGGAATGACCCCGCAGCAATTTGTAATGCGGCAGCGGATCGAGCGGGCGAAAGGCCTGCTCGTCAAAGCTGATCTTTCCATCGTTGAGGTGTCTTTGCGTTCCGGTTTCAAAAATCAAAGTCATTTCACTTCGCTCTTTCGTAAATTCACAAGTTTTACGCCGAAAACATGGCGTGATCTGAAACTCGCATAAGAGCAATCTCAGAACATAAAAAGCAATGGAGGGAAAGACACCTGCCTATTTCATTTACTAATCTCGTTAACGATACGGAGGTTAGTAAATGAGAAGCATTATTCTTATGGTGTGGCTGAGTCTGACTATCGGAGTGGCCACCGCATTGGCTCAAGTTCCCGATTACACCGAATCGTTCGACAAGGGTGTCAAACTTGCCCGGGCCAACGAATTCAGCTCAGCGATCGCTGAGTTCCGCACTATTCTTGGTGGCGTTGGAAACGACGAAGCGAAGCTCGGGCAGATCCATTTCAATATTGGTGCGTGTCTCTATCGGCTGGGTTCGCTCGATGAGGCGGTGAGTGAACTTACGCAGGCGATCATGTACCGGCCTGACTACGAACGAGCATTCTATTCGCTCGGGATGGCCGAATACGGACGGCGTCGTTTTGCGGCGGCACAGGAAGCGTTCGTCCAGGCCCTGCACATTGACCGCCGCAACGCCGAGACATGGTACGATCTCGGCTACGCTCTGATCGCTCAGGAAAAGTTTGAAGGGGCGGCAGCTGCGTTCGAAAGGGCGTCCAAATATAAAAGCATCGACACGGCGAAGGCACACAATAACGTCGGTGTCATCCTCGCGATGAGCCATAAATTTCGCCAAGCAGAAGCAGAGTTTCAAAAAGCCCTGAACGTTTCGAGGGGGTTGCTCGAGGTGGCTCAAAATAACCTTGCAATCTGCCGGCGGCTTATGGTATTTAACGACAATGCGATGGCAGCCAACCTAAGCTTTGGCGTTGATAGAAGCGAAGGAGAGTAGATGGGGAAAAGCGACGACGTGATGGCGATATTGAAGCTTTATGAGCTTCGCCGTGACAAGCAAATGCGAAAGGCCAGGAAATGGTTCTTCGCCGAGTTCGCTCCGGCCTCCGCGATCGATATTATCGCCCTCTATCGCGGCGGCGAACGGGCGAGTGCGAATTTCCGAATGGTCACATCGTATTGGGATACGGCCGCATCGCTCGTTCTCAATGGCGGCATCGACCAGAAGCTGTTTCTTGACGCTAACACCGAGCACGTTTTTGTCTACGCCAAGATAGCCGATCATCTCGCCGAGGTTCGGCAGCTTTTTCGCGAGCCGGATTATCTCGTCCATCTGGAAGATCTCGTGAAGTCGCTTACCGATTTCGCAGCCAAGATGGAATCGCGAAAACGTCTGATCTCTCTGTGGACAGAACCTAAGCACGATTAAACCTTACGGAGCAGATCGTCGAGTAGCGGCGCCTGCGGCGCAAGGATCTTTTGCCGGGCGTTGTCGATGGTAAACCATTCGCCGCGGTCGACCTCGGGAAACTCAACTATCTTGCCCGATTTCGGCGGCCACTCGAGCGGGAAGGTATTGCTTTTAATTTTGGTTGGATCAACATTGGCCTCGACTGCCCAGGCGTACACAAACTTACCGCCCTTTTGCTTGATCGGATCGAGCTCGACAAAATCGCCGGCGATATCAAATCCCGTTTCTTCCCTAAATTCCCGACGGGCGGCCGCCAGCGGCTCTTCCATATCGAATTCGCCCTTCGCGATCGACCACGAGCCGAGGTCTTTTTTCACATAGAACGGACCGCCCGGATGGACAAGAAAAACCTCGAGATATTCAGTCGTCATTCTGTAAAGCAACAACCCTGCACTTCGTTTCACCATGATCAATTTATCAATTCATCTTGCTTCGCTATAGGATCTTGAGAACGCAGTAAAAATCGGGCTTGTTTCGCGGTTTTCGAGATTTCGTATGTGACTAAGCCGGTTCGCCTTAGATCGAGCAGGGGCGTTTCGCGCTGGCTGACGCCCGGACTTTACAAATGCCGCAGTATGCTTTCGGCTCTGCGGACCGTCTCGATCTTATGTGTGCAGCAGCCGTACTATCTCTTGATCTTCTTGAGATTAGCTATGATCATGTCGGGTTCCGCTCGTTTCTTGTAATCCGCGTCAATGAAGGAATAGACGATCGTACCCTTTTTGTCGATAACATAGGTGACGGCGAGCGGCAGTTCAGGCTTTTCCATATTGTTATGTTTTGCTATGTCCAGGCCGTAGCCTTTGTAGGTCTTGTCGAGCTCGGGCGAGAATGAATAAACGATCTTAAACTTTTTTGCGGTCTCAAGATTCGGATCGCTGAGCACCGTGTACTGCAGTTCGTTCTTTTTCGTGATCGCCATGGACGCGTCCGGATTCTCGACTGAGATCGCGACAAGTTTACCACCCGCCGCTTTGATGTCGGCGAGACGTCCCTGTAAGGCGTGCAAATAGGTGTTGCAGAACGGGCACCACGAGCCGCGGTAGAAGACCACGACGAGATTGCTTTCCTTTAATAAGACATCGCTGCGGACGTCGTTACCGGTTGCGTCCTTCAGCGTAAAGGACGGCATGGTTGCTCCGACCGTCAAGGCAGTCTTCACGGCTTCCTCGGGTGAAACTGCCTGAGCGTGAACTCCTGCAGTGAACACGAACAACACGAATAAAACAATTCCCAACAGATCAATACTTCCCTTTTTCATAGATCCTCCAAGATGTAGTAAAAATAGTGTAAGCCCAGCTTATCAAATTCCCGAAAAGCCAAGATCTATTCCACCGGTCTGCATTTAAGCGACGGACACTTTGCACATATTTACAAAGCTTTACGATTTCGCGACACCCTTTTTACCCGCGGCCGCGGCCAAGTAAGTGCACAAACTGGTCGCGAAACGATGGGTAGGCTGACATTTAATTTTATTCATACTCCACACCTCTTTCACGTGCGCTGGCCCTTTTTAATGTCGAACTTCAGGGCAATGGAGCGGTCACAAGGGCACCCTTTGGTCTTGCTTGGGAGATCGCGGCATCTGCTTCAGATAGATCTCATAAATTTTCCGGAGAAATCATATATGCTTAAAACTTCATTCAAATTCCTATTTGCGGCCTCTTTCGTTGTTGCCGCGACATTCACGGCCGCAACCGCACAGATTGGCAATGGCAGTGCTGTTCACGTGACCATTGACCATTCGTTCATTATTCGAGACAAATCGTTTACCGCCGGCAAATACGTGATCTCGAACATTGACGATTTCGGCGGTGCCGCTAACATCCTTAAAATTCAGAGCCTAGACGGTAAGGCGTCGATCGCGTTTCAGACGATCGGCGAGGAGCTAAACGAACCAGCGAAAGAAACGGCTCTCGTGTTCGACCGCCCCGGCGACGAGTATTTTCTCTCGAAGATCCTTGTCAAAGGCGACACCGAAGGTACCGAAGTTGAAAAGTCCGGTGCGAAGAAAACCGCTTTGACCGACGCATCCGAAAACTAGTCCTACTGACAAAATACCGCATGCCGTGTTATAAATGAAACATCGTTTATGGCACGGTATGTTTTGAAACGAGAGGGCGGAAAGCTGCCGGAAAAGTTGACTCGTTACAAGCAGGAGCTGAACGAGGAGCAGTTTCGCGTGGCAACAGCTAATCCCCAGGCGGCACTTGTCGTAGCTGGTGCAGGAACGGGCAAGACCCGGACGATCACTTATCGAGTTGCATATTTGATCGAGCAGGGTGTCTCACCGCAGCGCATACTGCTCGCAACATTCACGAATAGAGCAGCAAAAGAAATGCTGAGACGCGTTGAATCCTTGACCGGATCGCAAAATGTTCATCGCGTTTGGGGCGGAACGTTTCACCGGATCGCAAACATGATCCTGCGGCGTCACGCGGTGTCGGTCGGATTTGATTCGAATTACTCGATCCTCGACAGCGAAGACGCTCGCGACCTGATCAATCTATGCGTTGAGGACGCCGCCATCGACACCAAAGCGAAACGATTTCCCAAGGCCGAAGTGATCCAAAACATTATCTCCTACGCTAACAACACAGACCTGCCGATCGAGAACGTCATAATCGGAAAATATCCATATTTCGAGATGCTTACGCAGCAGATAAAACGGATCGACACGATCTACATGGCGCGTAAGCGTGAGCGTAACGTGATGGATTACGATGATCTGCTGCTGAACTGGAAGCGACTGCTGATCGAAAAGCGGGAGATCGCGGCCGTTTACGCTGACCAATTTCAGCACATTCTCGTCGACGAATATCAGGACACCAATCGTCTGCAGGCAGAGATAATCGACCTGCTCGGGGTCAAGCATCGCAACGTGATGGTCGTGGGCGATGACGCACAGTCGATCTTCGCGTGGCGTGGGGCGGAATTTACGAACATCTACGAATTTCCGAAACGGTATCCGGAAGCCGCACTCTACAAGTTGGAAATAAATTATCGCTCGACGCCTGAGATATTGGGCCTTGCGAATACTTCGATCGCATGCAACCGACGGCAGTTTCCCAAAATGCTGACGGCCCTGAAACGCTCGCGTGATTTTAAACCAGCGTTGGTTCCCTGCACAGATGTCGGGCAGCAGTCAGTCTTTATCGCTTCGAGAATTTTAGAACTGCGTGACGAAGGGACGAGTCTCGAAGACATTGGCGTCCTTTATCGCTCGCATTATCATTCGATCGAGCTGCAATTGGAATTGTCGCGAAGAAATATTCCGTATCGCGTTCAGTCGGGTACGAGATTTTTTGAACAGGCTCATATTAAAGATGTAATTTCTTATTTGCGAATAATCGTAAATCCACGTGACGAGCTATCGTGGAAGCGCGTGTTGAAAATGATCCCGGGCGTCGGAAACAAAACGGCGAACGCGGTTTTTGAGTCGATCGTCTCTGAACCACCTGCACTGGTTGCAGAAGCCCGCGCCTTGGCGACAACGGGTCAGACATCTCGGTCATCATTGGATGAATCGCTCTCAATAACAGTCGAATCCCTTCGCTCCGTACCCAAGCTGCGCGACAAAGCAACGTGGAAATCGTTTGTTGAGCTAATGGAAATGCTCGTCCAGCAAGAGAACCGCAACAATCCGACAAAACAGATCGAGCTTATCCTGACGAACGGCTACGAAAGCTATTTGCAGGAAAATTACGAGAACGCTGAAGGCCGGGTCGAGGATATTAAAGGATTGGCCGCCTTTGCTTCGCGTTACAAATCTACTGAAGATTTTTTGTCGGAGTTAGCGTTGCTCTCCACCGAGCGATTCGCTGAGCCGCAGGCGCTCGTAGGCGAAGAAGTGATCGATGGCGGCGAAGACGACGAACTGCTTACGCTAACTAGCGTTCACCAGGCGAAAGGCCTGGAGTGGAAAGCCGTCTTTGTCATTTGGGCCGCCGAAGGCAAATTCCCTTCTCCCCGCTCACTGAAAGAGATCGACAGCGAGGAAGAAGAACGCCGCCTTTGGTATGTCGCCCTCACCCGTGCGAAAGACGAACTCTATCTCACCTACCCGCTCATGATCACCGACTACAACCGCCAAACTGTCCTCCAAAAACCATCAAGGTTCATCACCGAATGCCCACCCGCGTTGTTCGAGATCTGGAATCTGGAGGAGGAAATAACTACCTTTGATGCTGCTGCCTTGCCTGAAAATTCAGAGAGGGAGTTCATTAATTAATTTACTCCACGGCAACTTTTCTCGCTGGTCGACGCATCTTTTACGACAACTTCATTTCACGGAGGATCTACATGTCACGCAAAAGCTTTCTTGATTCTATCGATGTTCCTTTGCCCTGTGACGCGAACTGGGACGATATGATTGGTGGCGACAGGCAACGCCATTGTTCTAGCTGCGATAAAGACGTATTTGATTTATCCGCGATGTCGCGGAGTGAAGCCCGAAAGCTCCTGGTATCGAGCAATAGCAAAATCTGCGTTCGATATTCCCGAATGCCTAATGGAAAGATCGTGACGAACGAGCAGCGGCTTCATCAAACTGTGCGGTCAACCGCAATGGCAGCCGGCATTCTCGCAGCCACCGTTTCCCTTTCCGCATCTAGTTACGCCCAAGGCAAGCCCGTCGTTGGCGACAAACAAGCGGTCAGTACAAATGCCAAAGATAAGAATCGGAGCTTAAGTCAGATCTCGTTTACAGTCTCGGACATCGCAGGCTCCCTTATTCCTAAAGCGGAAGTGGCGTTGACAAGTACAGACTCAAACGAATATAAGGCGGTTACAAATGATCGGGGACACGCCGGCTTTTCCGGTATCCCTCGCGGAGATTACCAGGTAACCATAAGCTCTCCGGGCTTTCGTCCGTTCAAGAATACAGTTCGTATTCAACTGTCGATTGAGCCTACCGTTAACATAACCCTTGCGGTTGGAACGTTTGTCGGCACCGTCGTTGTAGTGACCGAAGTTCCGCTTTTTATGGCGATCGCTCAATCCGATAATGAGGCTGTTGAACGATCGGTCAATGAAGGTTTCGATATTAATCAAAAAGACAGTGAGGGAAGAACTGCCCTGCATATTGCCGTCGAACACGGAAACCTCGATATCGTCCGATTTCTCCTCGACAAGAAAGCAAAAGTAAACGCAAAAGACAACGACATGCTTACTCCCATATGGATGCTTACAGAAGTCGGCGATGAAGAAACGAAGCTTGAAATTCTCAAACTGTTGATGAGACACGGCGGAGATATAAACATTCGGAACGAAGAAAAGGAAACCTTGCTGATGATGGCCTCTGATGACGATAATATCGAAGTGGTTCGAATACTCCTAAATGCGGGAGCCAACCCAAATCTGAAAGATGAAGACGGAGAAACGGCCCTCGATAAGACAAGCTTCGAAGAGATCAAGCAACTACTTATCAGCCACGGAGCCCGTCCATCGTAATGCTTACTCTTTAATTTGGCTGCTGCTGTGACAGGCAGTGGAGGGTGCCGAGTCCCCAGACAAGATCAACCGCATGAATACCGACAACAGTTCGATTTGGGAAGAACTCGGCGAGGATGCCGAGGGCGATGCGGTCGTTCGGGTCGTTAAAGGTCGGGACAAGCACGCTTGAGTTTGTGATCAGAAAATTCGCATAGCTAGCGGGCAGGCGTTGGCCGCGATAGACGATGCGTGATGGCATCGGTAGAAATTCTATGTTCAGTTTCGCGCCGTTTTCGAGCTTGAAAGATTCTGCTCGTTCGCGATTTTCTTCGAGCGGTTTGTAATTCGCGTCGTTTGGATCGCCCTCGCGGCAGAGGACGACCGTTCTTTCATTTACAAACCTGCACATATCGTCAACGTGTCCGTGCGTGTCATCGCCGGCGATTCCTTTGTTTAGCCACAGAACATTTTTGGCTCCGAGTGAATCTTTTAGGACCTTCTCGTATTCCTTACGCGAAACGCCTGGATTGCGGACCTGCACCTTTTCGTCGAGCAGGCATTCTTCAGTCGTTATCAGCGTCCCGCGGCCGTTGACGTCGATCGCGCCGCCTTCGAGAACGAACGGCTTATCGTTGTGACTAACGGGCAGATAAGTTTTCTTTAGCTTTTTCGCAAGCTTTTCGGCGACGCGCGTGTCCAGCTTGTGATCGTCGTATTTCGCCCAAGCGTTGAATTTGAATCCGGCAACGGCCGTCTCTTTGCCGCTCCTCACAAAGATCGGCCCGGTGTCGCGCGTCCATCCGCGATTTGTCGGAATCTGAAAAAATTCCACCTGAGACAGATCGACTCCGGTCTGCTGCAAATACCTTCTAGCCTTCGTCTCATGCTTGTCGTCGTTGACGAGAATGCGAGCCTTTTCACTTCTCACGATATTCCGAACGATCTCGCAATACACAAAATGGATCGCGGCGATCTTACCTGGCCAGTCGGACGCATTGTGCGGCCAGCCGAGCCAGATGGCCTCATGCGGTTCCCATTCGGCGGGCATCATTATCTTACAGGATGAGAGGGGCATTATTCGTCGATGTAGCGTTTCTGAAGATCAGCGTAGGCGTCGATGCGGCGGTCCCTTAGAAAAGGCCAGCCGCGACGCACCTCTTCGATGCGGTTGGGATCGACCTCGCCGACAACGATCTGTTCGCTTTCGCTGTCGGCTTCGGCGATGATCGTACCCATTGGATCGCTTAGAAACGTCTTACCCCAGAATTGAATTCCCGGCGTGTCTGGCACCGTGATCTCGTGGCCCACACGGTTGACGCCGGCGACGTAGACTCCGTTCGCGATCGAGTGCGAACGCTGTATCGTTCGCCAGGCATCGAGCTGTGATTCGCCGTGTGTTTCTTTCTCATACGGGTGCCAGCCGATCGCGGTTGGATAAAAAAGTATCTCGGCACCGCGAAGTGCGGTCAGCCGCGCGCCTTCCGGATACCATTGGTCCCAGCAGATCAGCGTTCCTATTCTTCCAACCTCGGTATCGAATGCCTTGAACCCAAGATCGCCCGGCGTGAAATAAAACTTTTCGTAGTACGCCGGATCGTCCGGAATATGCATTTTGCGATAGACGCCGCCGACCTCTTCGCCAGGTTTAACCAGGACGAGGCTATTGTGATACAGGCCTATTGCACGCTCTTCAAAAACGGGGGCGATGATCGTGACCTTGAATTCATCAGCGACTTTTAAAAGAGCTGCGGTCGACGGGCCCGGGATCTTTTCGGCGAGATCGAATAGATCTGCGTCTTCCTGTTGGCAAAAATACTGCGAGCGAAACATCTCCGGAAGACAGATCACCTTCGCACCCTGTTTAGCGGCGTCTCGGGTAAGCTCGACGGCTTTTTTCAGGTTTGTGTCAATGTCTTTGACCATCGACATTTGCACGAGGCCGACCTTATATTTTTCGCGGTTTCCCATATCGATAGGATACATTGGCTCGGATTCGGATTCCACTCGCCGCCAAAGCAACCGATCAACCTGTTTACTGCACTAACTAGGCAGAAAGCAGAAATAGCTGCAAGTCCCAGGGAACAAACCCGTTCATAAATTGTCTAACTTTTTTGACTGACACTTTTGTGCACAAGGCGAAGTGTTTGTGAGGTATAACTATGTCTAAAAAGAGCGTTGTCGATTCGATGAAGGTTGACAAGCCATGTTCCGCCGAGTGGAATGAAATGGTCGGGAACGATGAGGTGCGGATGTGTACGCACTGCTCAAAGAATGTGAACAACATTTCGGAGATGACCCTTAAGCAAGCGGTCCGCCTGGTACGTCAGTCCAACGGTTCGTTGTGCATTCGATATTACGTCGATCCCGTTTCACAACGGCCGATGTTCCTCGAGAATTTTATCCAGATCTCGCGTCGAGCTCCGCGGCTCGCTGCCGGCGTGATGAGCGCCTCGCTAAGCTTCGCAACGATGTCGTACGCGCAAAGCCGCGAGACACCGCCGCCGAATCCACCTGTGATGGAACGCAACGATAAACCGGTCATCAACGGCGACACTCCAGAGGTTCCCAGTAATGACGTCATCACCAAGGAACCGGCGAATTTTACTGCTCTCGGCGGTGTGATGGTGATGCGCCGCGAATTTAAAGGAGCTCTCGCTCAGGCGGTATCGCGCGACGACGTAGATGAAGTAAGAAACCTGATCGCACGTGGCGAAGACGTGAACGGACGCGAGGGCGACCGGGCGACACCGCTTTTTATTGCCGTCGAAAATGGCCAGCTCGAGATCGTGCAGATGCTTCTTGATTTTGGTGCGAAGGTAAATGCCCGCAGCCAGCAAAGAGAGACCGCGTTGATGAAGATGGACGACGATGCAACTAAGGAGCTTGCGGAGTTGTTGATCCGGCATGGAGCGTCCGTTACCGTCGTTGATTCGGCGGGTGACACGCCACTAATAATCGCCGCAGGAAGTGTAAAAGCCGAAGTTCTTAAGGCATTGATCGACGCAGGTGCTGATGTCAACGCCGCGAACGAAGAAGGATCGACCGCATTGATGAGCGCCGCGAGTCGCGAGGATGTCGAAGCCGTACGTTTCCTGTTGCAGGCCGGCGCCGATATCAACGCCAAGGATTCATATGGTGAGACCGCTTATGATAAAGCCGACAATAAGGATATCGAAGACCTTCTTGTAAGTTTTGGCGCGATCCCGAAAGAAAAGCCGTTGACGCCGGATGAGCCTGAGCAGCCGGACGCCACCGTTCAGACGAATAATTGATCCTGGAAAAAGCCTCACCCCGGAAAGCTGCTTGTCTAACGAGCAGCTTTTTTGATGGCAGACGATTCGCTCGTTCGTGCTAAAATGCGTCGCATGCGAACCTGCCCCAGTTGCCGCAAAGTTTTT
>JBDTZW010000309.1:0-4944 GCA_040004905.1 Acidobacteriota bacterium | reverse complement strand
ACAATTACCGGGCGCCTCTCATGATCGACGGACGACTGTTTCTCTTTTACGAAGGAGCGACCAGCTACGACGCCCGCACGGGAAAAGAAAAAGAGCGAGAAAAATTCAAGATCAACGAAAACGGACTTGCCCTGACCGAAGCCGACCCAGTTATCGACGATACGCACATCTACATGTCGGGCCGCGGACGCGTCCGCGCCGTAAATAGACGAACCGGCGAGGTAGACTGGAAAGCCGACGACCTCGGGGTCACGCCTGAAATGGCGCTGGTCGGCAAAACTCTCATTGTCCGCACGGGCGGTCAGTTTACCCGGGTCAAAGACGGCGAGATCGAATCGAAAGGGCCATACGGGATCTCGGCGATCGACACGTCCGACGGCAGCACTTTGTGGCGATTTAAGGGAGCCGATAGAGGATTGACGAATTTTGTTTTTGGCGACGCCAACACTATTTGGATCGCAGACCGCGACGATCTGGTCTCGATAGACGCCAGAAGTGGCAAGCGGATCGACAAATTTAAGCACGATATCGACAGGGCCCAATTCGTACTGATCAACGAAGGCGGCCGGCCGGTGGTCGGCGGCAACGAAGAAATGGCCGCATTTGAGCGGAGCGGCCGCGAGGTTTGGCGCGTGCGGCACAAGCCGCCGTCACTCGGTGTTCTCAGGATCGTCGGCGGGATCGCACTTCGGGCGGCGGCGCTTTATTTTCGGTATGGCGGAGTGGCGACGGCCGGGCTGGGGCTGGCGAGCGGTGGATTAAACCTTGCGAATACCGTCAACTCTTTCCGTTGGTCGGGACTGCGGACGCGGTTCGGTTCGTTCGACCTGACGACGCTGGCGAGCAACTCGGCCCAAGGCTACCTGACGCGAAGGATATATACCTACGGCTCGATCGCGCGCAGCCCAAACCTGCTCAACCGCATAAGCGGCCTCGAGATCAGGCGGCCCTCTCTTTCGAGCGTTGCTCCATCGCGGGCTGATGTCGAGGACAGCGTTTTCGACCGGCTCGATCCGGCACGGCAGGCGGACAAACTCGCCGACTATCTGTTGCGCCGAAAACGCCTGGCCGAGCTTCGGGCAAATTACATGTACTTTTACACCGATCTCGAAAAACCGTTCAGCAAAAAAGGTCTGGTCGGAGTGAACGTTCAGAACGGCACGGACAGCCGCTTTGTCCTCGTTTCCGATCCCGACGCCGAATTTGTGACCGACGAGCAACTCGGGCTCCTCTATTCCTCGGATGGCGGTAAACTTCAGGCGTTCAGTATATTGAATAAATGATAAACACCGCGAAAGCTCTTTTCCCGATCCTACTATTCTCAGCTCTAAGCGTATCTTTATCTGGCCAATCAAGGCTCGATTCAAAGATCGGCCCGGTTAACTCAACCTCGAACGGCAGGGTGTGCCTGGCGATCCAAAATTCGCGTCTAAAAGCCGGGCAAAAGGTCAGCGTTATTTTTACGAGCAGGCCGGAGTCGATAAAAACGGCATTTGTTACGAAAAAGGTTGCTGCGAGTTGTTCGAGCGAGATCGACGTTGCCGAACGTGTTTCGTTTTATCTGCTGCGAATGCCAAAAGTGGATCTTCCTTTTGTAGAGATCGGGTATGTAGGAACAAGCCGCGTCGCGTCCGTGCGAGGTGTCGCCACGGCCGATCTGAATGCCGATGGACAAAAAGAATATTTTCGCACCTGCACCAGCGGCGAGGGTGTCCATTTGACCGTTTGGAACGGCAAACCATTGGTCGGAACGCGTGTCTGGCATAGTTATTGTTATTTGAACTACGATACGGAGCCTACGTGCAAGAAAAAAGATTATGAAGGAACCGACAATTAAGCCGTACGATCATTACCTGATTTTCTCTATGCCCGGCCGTTCTGCAAGCGTTTCATGATCAAACCCACCGGAACGCTCACCTTTCCAAAAGCAGAGCTCGACGAAAACGGAATCTTGATCCTCGACCTGCATTCCGCCGAGGAGACGCAACGGGTCTGAATTTTCTTCGCCGTGCTCTCGAAAACGGGTTAAAATTTTGAAAAAGGCCGCGATGACGATCAGGATAAAAAGGATATATGAGCCATATGCCGCGACGGATGGTTTTCGTGTGCTGGTCGACCGGCTGTGGCCGCGGGGGATAAAAAAAGAGACGGCGCATATCGATCTTTGGCTAAAGGAAGTAGCTCCGTCAAACGAACTGCGAAAATGGTTCGATCACGATCCGGAAAAATGGAAAGCCTTCGTCACAAAATACCGCGCGGAATTGAAAGGATCAGCTGCCCTCGGGCAGCTTCGCTCACTCGTCAAAGAGCACCGAGAGGTGACGCTTCTCTACGGAGCAAAAGACGAGCAGCATAATCAAGCCGCCGCGCTCGCTCAATTTTTAGTTAAGAGCTGAACGAATGGAAAAAGAGGATCTTAACCGGTGATCTGCTTTTTTCTTGCCAATTCTTTTAATTCATCCACGACCGGGTGACCCCGCCAAGCGGTGAACCAGCGCCACGTCGGCAGAAACACTATCTTCGCGGCGGTTGGCGTACCAGAACGCAGGTGAATGGTGATCGGATGATATTTTAGCCAAAAGTTTTCGGTAACGTCCGAGATTTCAGCCAACGATATCCTCTGTCCCGAGTTGAAGTTCGACACATACAGATAGTTGTCATCAATGCTCACGTCACGCAGGCGCAGAGCAAACCAGATCGATAGTCCTGCCGCAATAAATACGAATATCCCGAAAAACGCCATTTCGCCAATGTCCGCTTTGCGAGACACGAAACCTACGAATATCAAAAAGATCACACCCGCCGCCGCCGATACAAAGGTACCGATCCTGTAAATGTTGGTTAGCTGCGATGATATTTGCCGCGACATGCGGGTAATTATGCACTATCGGCGATTCCTTCGTCCGTTCGACGGCACGGTTGAACCAAAAATGCTCTTTCCCATTCACGATTTTCCGCTAACGATTCCCTGATTCTGTAGTTACGTGTCGATGAGGGATTGCAGGGTCTCGGCTTCGGTTTTGAAGACGTCGACGCGGAGGCCTCGGCGCAGATCGGCGAGGGTTTGGTATTGGCGGGTCTTGCCGAATTGGACGGCGGCTCCGGCGATGATGATCAGGCGCCCGCCCGGGAGTTCGCCGCGGATCTCGCGCAGCATTGCGACCGTTTCCTCAACATCGCTGAATGTGAGGTCGGCAACTTCTATCCCGGCAAGATCGAAAACGATCGGGGCGTCCTGCCGCCAAAGTTTTTTTGTAAAAATATCCGTCCACACCTCCCTGAGAGCATTAACGCGAAAGTGCCCAGAGAGCGTCACCCGGACATGCCTGGGCTCGGGGTGAAGCTCGAGAAGCCAATTCATGCCGGGATCTGTGTCGGAGGACATTTTCGATCTCTCCTTAGGAGTAGAAGACGGTTGATCCTTAAATTATATTCCCGCAAGGAAATAATTCAAGGATCGTGCCGGGGGATCAGTGTGCTCGGCACACAATAGCTGCGCAGCCGCAGTGTCGGAGAAGTAGGAGCTTTGCACGGTGGCGAAATGGCGGGGCGTGCGAAGCGGCGTTTGTTTGGTGCGGCGGTTTGCTTCGTGCTAGAATCGGCGGCGCATACCAGAAACTGTTCGTTCTTGGAGGATAAACCAAATGTCGGATTCAACCCTGAGAGCGGGGTTCTGCGGCCGGAGCCTGATCCTGCTCGCCACCGTTATTAGTGTCGGCTTTATCGGAGCGGCGGCACAGGGCACGCGCCTCTTGCGAACGCCAACTGTCACTTCGACGCAGATCGCCTTTGCCTACGCTCAAAATATCTGGATCGTGCCGCGCTCTGGGGGCACTGCTCGACGCGTGACGAGCTTTCAGGGACAGACATCCAATCCGCATTTTTCGCCTGACGGAAAATGGATCGCATTCACGGGCGAGTACGCCGGGAACCAGGACGTTTATGTCGTCTCGGCAGACGGCGGCGAGCCCAAGAGATTGACATGGCACCCAGGTGCCGACGCCGTGCAGGGCTGGACGCCGGACGGACGCTCGATAATGTTTGTCTCGACACGGGCGACCGCTGCACCGAGCGGGGCTCCGCGATTTTGGACAGTTCCAGCGGAAGGCGGCGTCGAGGAACCGATGGCTCTGCCGCGGGGATTTCAGGGAAAAATATCGGCCGACGGTTCTCACATCGCCTACAGGATGAACAACTCGTGGGACGACGAGCGGCGCAATTATCGCGGTGGGCAGAATCGTCCAATTTGGATCGTCGACACAAAGACCTGGGATCTGGTTTCCCCGCCATGGACCGATTCGAAGGACATCGATCCGGTTTGGGTCGGCGACACGGTTTATTTCATTTCGGACCGCGATGGTGTGCAGAATGTGTGGACGTATGAGATGGGTTCAAAGAAACTGGCCGAGGTGACGAAGTTTCGTGATCTGGATGTTAAGACGATGGACTCAGGCGCCGGGTCGATCGTTTTCGAGCAGGCGGGTTATGTTCACGAACTCGATCCGAAGTCCGGCAAGGAACATATCGTCAACATTAATGTCAGCGGAGATTTTCCGTGGATGATGCCGCGTTGGGAAGACGTCAGCAATCGCATGACGAACCTCGAGATCTCGCCTACCGGAAAGCGCGTGCTGGTCGAGGCACGCGGCGAGATCTTTACGATCCCCGCGGAGAAGGGAGACGTTCGAAACTTGACAAATTCTAGCGGCTCGGCGGAACGCGATCCCGCATGGTCGCCCGATGGAAAATTCATCTCGTACTTCAGCGACCGCTCGGGTGAATATCGGCTTTATATTGAGGCACAGGACGGGAT
Source organism: Acidobacteriota bacterium (assembly GCA_040004905.1). Taxonomy (GTDB): domain Bacteria; phylum Acidobacteriota; class Blastocatellia; order Pyrinomonadales; family Pyrinomonadaceae; genus OLB17. The sequence continues at coordinate 131 of JBDTZW010000309.1, read as the reverse complement.
CACACCGCCGAAAGAGATCGTTCTCAATAAGCCGACGCATTATTACACCGCGTCGTGGTCGCCTGATTCAAAAAAGGTTTTGTTCACGGACACCAATCTGAAGGCTTGGGTCGTCGATGTTGCATCGGGCA
>JBDTZW010000143.1:0-16780 GCA_040004905.1 Acidobacteriota bacterium | reverse complement strand
GGTCCGCCTTTCATAATCACATTTTTTGCGGGGCCGGTCTCGGAGACCTTTTGGCCACCTGGAAGCGTAGAAAAGTCGTAGTCCGGAAAGCCTGGAGGAATCTGGCTCGCCACAGTCGAAAGGTCTGCCGGATCCGGATTCAGTTTCAGGTCAAAGATCTTGTCGAAATTCCGGGTCATTATTTCGAGGCTGGCGTTTGCGGCATCGAACGTACGCGACTCGGTCGCGTCATTTGCGGCCGCGACCGTTTCGCTATTCGTTCGGGTGATCGCTAGAGCCACGAAACCCATCAATAAGATCATGATCAAGAGAGCAATTACCATTGCGGTCCCATCTTCGCGATCTAGCCCCGATAAATAATGTGACCTCTTAAAACGGGACACAAACAAGCGAACGGATGTTGTCAGCTTCTTTTTCATCTCTTTATTACCTGTAGTTCTATCCAGCGTCATACTCCATGTTCCGAGTACTGAAAGTTGCGTTCAGCGTGATCGTTTCAGCTTTATTCGTCTGTTCGTCCAGCACCGTGGACTGGACTTTGATCGTTACCATGATCTGGCGAACGCGGTTGACCGCCCTTTCATCATCATCTGCGGTGCCGAGCAGACCATCATCTCCTGCGACCGGGTTATCGGTCACCGTACCGTCATCCAAGACATATCGCAGTTGTAAATCTTCGACATTGTAGGCTAGCGGCTGTTCTTGAACTTGTTGAGTATTAGTGGCCCCGGTATTGTTGCCGTAAAGCGTTCGAACAAGCGTTCCGTCAGGCTTGACCTTGTAACTGACGAGAAAGAATCGCGTCAGCGTTGCGACATAGCTAGTGCAGTTTGAATCTGTAGTTCCAACGCATTTTCGGAGAACGCTGCCGCCACTCCCAGTACCGTTTAGCGGCTGATTAAGGCCAAGCGGATCACCCGGAGCGCCATCTATTCGATCCGTGCCCGAAACGGTCGTGGCCATCACTGCAGCCTGAACAGTATCGGATTCAACAAGATACAGATCGTACTGCTTTGCGTTTACAGCACCGGTAGCCGTACTTGAAACCAGTTCTGACGTTCCCGGGCTTCCGCCTGGATTTGTTACGTCCTTCAATTGGACCACCTGACCCGTTGAAATAGTTCCAGCCGGCAGGGGCGGAGGTGTCGGATTAAAATCTTGGTCTCGATAACAGAACGCCACAGTGTCCGTTCGCGACGACGAACTTAGGGCAAGATTGTTAGTAAAAATGTCGTTGCCTACGATTATCGACGAAAGTAGGTCTCGATTTGTGTCTGTATCGGCAGGAAGGCCAAATGTGGTGGCAAGGAAATTGTCCGGCACCCGAGCCCCATTCCGGTTAAATCCGTAACCCGCATTTAATGCATCTCGCCCGATCAACTGGATAGCGACCCTGGCATTCTTAAGTATGTCGGAACGTCGGCTCGACCGGTTGCGCGTGACGCTACCTACCTGGAGCACACCGTAAATAGCCGTGGTCACGATGAGAAAGATCACCATCGCGATCAGCAACTCGATCAGCGTAAATCCCTTTTGACCTACAAGCCTCGGGCGGGTCCTAGATATTTTTCCGTCGTTTAAGTCCATCATCTCTTTCGCTGCCTCTTTAACAGTACTTAGTTCGAATTTGCGTAGTCTGTGAGTATTGTCGAAGCAACCTCGTCGCGGGCGAATTGAAACGCGAAATATCGGATATGAACTTCGATCCTTCGCCTTTTTATTTTGTAGCCGGAAGCGGCTGGACGGTCCGGATCGTCAATGTCCGTAACGATCACTTGCCGCTGGTAGCCATTCTTTACCAGGCTCGTATTGTCAGGTCGCCCGGGAACTATGCATGGCCCGGAAGAAGCGCAGGCATCATCTATGGTTCCTGCCACTCCATCCCAACCCTCTTCGTCGCGAACGGGATTAAAACCCGTCAGAAATATTCCGTTGACGATGGTTCCGTCAGGCTCTGTTATGGGGGGAGCATCGGTGTTCCGCATAGCGTCCCAACTCTCATTCACGTCCGTTCTGCTTATTTCCTTAGCCGAGATCACGGATTCGACCGTTGAAAGAGCAAGCTGTTTTGCAACAACAAGTTTTTCAGATTCCAAAGATCGGATAAGGTTTGCAGTCAACGCGGACAGCATGGCTAGAACGCCTACCATCAGGATCACGATCGCGATCATGACATCGATGTAGGAGAAGCCCTTTTGGTTTTTCATATTGGTTGGCATTATGTTTCCAGATATCCAATGTTCTGCAGTTATGGCGTCGGAGTAGGTGTAGCGGAACCACCGTAGGTACCATATCGTCGTGAATCTTTCCACTTGTTGGCACCCGTCAGCTGAGAATCAAATTCCCAAAGTCGAATTGTCCCAGTCGACCCGATCACCGTGATCGAGCGGGCGATATCCGCGTTTGCCGGCGTTGCGCGAATCGGTTCCCAGACGTGGATTGTCGCACCCGTCATTACTGCTCCCGTTCCAATAGCGTTGTTGCCCGCGTTCGTCACTGTGCCGTCGCTACGGAACCTGAGCGTACATACGCTTTGCGCGGCACTGGTTGGATAGACGCTCGGAATGAACACGGCGGTTGGGTTCGGAAGTGGCTCAGGCGGATTATAAGCAATATTTCCGGGAGGAGGTCCTACGACGACGTCGACCGGGTTTACAAGATTGACCACTTTCAACACGTTGTCGTCCGTTGGACTTGTTGCGTCCGTGTTCTCATCGATCAATCTGACCGAATTTGTCGTTCGATTGATCTCTACCCTCATTGTTCGGCGCTGGGTCAATGATCGCTGACGTGCTTCTTGGAGAACGTCGGTAATAAGCAAGGATTGGTCGTCGGTTTTGTACGCTTTCTGATGGCCAACAAGATAAAAAATCGAAATGCCGCCTAGAGCGACGATAACTGTCACTACAGCAAGCAATTCGATTAGAGAAAATCCTGCCTCGGCAGATACGATAATCTTCGATCTTTGATTCATACTATTTGGCTGTTTGAGCGGACGAATCTGATTTTTCGGGTTTCTAAAGGGATGAACTATCTTGCTTCCCCAATAGATAGGATAGGCGGAATGGGAAACAACTTCCAAAGAAATTTTACATTGTTAAACCATCAAAAGCAATATAAATCCACTTTGGTTTGTAATTTATTTGAACTAAAATGACTTAGAAATTCGTTTTACCTGTTAAATGCCAAGCGAAACCGCCCCCAAATCAAAAGGATTCTCGCCGGACTGGCTTGTCCGCGGGATCTTGACCAAGATCGGCGATATCTTCGACCGACTCACGGGGCGCGGGTTTAAGCCCTCGAGCAGTCTCGCGACAAGCGAACTCATCGAACGGATGAAGGTCTTGCTTGATGCCGAAGCCGAAAACACGGAAGGACGCGGATTTTTCGTTCCGCACAATATCCAGCTGAAGATGCAGTGGGACAAGTTTTCGACTGATTCGGACGAATCCCTGAGAAAGCTTGAGAATGAACTATTGACAGCCGCGATAGACCACATCAATGACAAGCGCTATTACACCTATCAGCCGCTGCTGATCGAAGCCAGGCCGGATTATTTCACGTCGGGCGTAAAGCTTTTCGTGAGTTTTGAAAAGATCGTTGACGAGGAAAATGCCAAAAGCCTGAATGTAATTGTTCCAGGCTCGTGTTCGACCGAGATAAATGTAGCGGACGAAGAAAAGCTGCCACTGCAGTCTGAGACTTACATTCTTACGTTTACTGAAAACGAAAAACCGAAGTCGCCACAGATCGAATTTATTCAAGACCAGCGCAAAGGTGTCGGGCGTACCAAGGAAAATAGCATCGCGATTGACGACGCCAGCATTTCGAAACTTCATGCCTCACTTGTGCTTAATTCAAGCGGGCAGTTGATCCTTGCAGACACCGGTTCCACCAACGGAACTTTTGTTAACGGACGGCGTATCGCCTATGGAAAAGCGGAAGCGATCAAAGAAGGTGACAAGGTGAATTTCGGCACAGTAGAAGTAAGCTTTAGATGCGTATCGAAGCCGGCGGCCGAGGCTCCGGTCAGCAGCACGCAGGCTCCGACGGTTTCGATCAATGGATTTGAGTTTTCGAGCAAGACCTCAGAACAGACCGCTCCTCCGGCACCGGCTGCCGTTCCTGCTTCGGTCCAGCCGCAGCCGCTACAGAAAACGATCGCGCCAAACGAGATCGTTCTTGATGCGTTGACGACCGACATGCCGAAATCGGTCGCGGCAAAAGAATCGCCCGCTCCGCAGCCCGCGATTCCCGTGACACAGGAAAGCATCGATCTCGATCCTGCCGATCTAAAGGAGGGCGACAATAGACAATGAACTTGCTCCTCCTTACATTTATAGATTGGGAAAAATACAAACCGGAGAATTTATTCGGCGGACAGATCCTCGAACGCACGCCGGCTGGGCTGACGATCGTCTACTTGATCGGCGTGGGTGTTCTGATAGGGTTTTTGATATTGACGTTCCTCGATAATTTTGGCCGTCCGCGGTTTATTTTCGAAGCAAACCTGCCGCGGGAGGTCACGAAAAAAATCACCCAGACCATCGCCAACCGCAGCATGCGCGCCTGGCAGTTCTTTTTTGTCTTGCTAGCATTCTCGGTTTTCGGATTTCAGGTCTATTGGGTTTACTTTGCGGACGAAACCAATCAGGAATTTCAGGCGCTTGCTTATAAGGACCTGCGGACACGTAGAGCCAGCGCCGCTACGCTTCGGCCGTGGATGCTCGATCGAACAGGCAAGCTGAGTTCGTCGCTTGCGAACTACAAGATCAATAAGGACGGGGACATCGTTCGTAATTTTCCGCTCGATAAGGAAATGGCCCATTTGATGGGAACCGAACGCGGAACGCCCGGCCTCGAGCGGACGCTCTATAAGAAAGAAGCCGATCCCATGCCTGAAGCTTGGGAGATACTGACCAAATACAAGAAGCCGCAAGCCGAGGTCAATGACGTTAAGATCACGATCGATCACGACCTTCAGGAGTACGTCGCGAATCAGTTGGTCGGTAAGAAAGGGGCCATCGTCGTTCTGAACCCCCAAACCGGCGAAGTTTTGGCGATGTATTCCAATCCTTCGTATAGCCTCAGCGACGTGCAGAGCCTGGAAGGCTATCTGAAATTAGAAGGTGATAAAGCGAACAAGCCGCTTCTTAGCAGATCGACGCGCGAATACTACACGCCGGGTTCGACATTTAAGACACTGACGATGATGTCGGCGTTTCGAGCAGGCAAGCAGGATTTTCTGGGTTCGGATCTGCCGGCTCCCGACTGCTACACACCTTTTAATGGCTCACGCCCGATATGCGACGCCGGAGGAAGCTGCGAAATTTGCGCGTCCGGCGTCGGGATCCGCGATGCATTCAAGGTGTCTAGCAACCAGTACTTTGCCCAGCTTGCGAATTTTCTCGGCCGCGATCGAATGGGCGAAACTGCTCGCCTCCTTGGCATCTCCGCAGTCGATAAACGTGAGGATGCGTTAACCCAAGGATTTTTCCCGGAGATCTGGAACACCAGTGACAAACGCATAGCAAACTCGATCAGCCCTGCCCGCTCGACTATGGTGATCGGCAAGGACCTGACCCTTTTTGATTTTGGATTAGAAGGCATGGGCCAGGGTTTGGCATCTCAAATGACACCGTTCCAGATGGCGTTGATCGCCTCGGCACCCGCAAATATGCAGGGGCGGCTGATGAAGCCGAAGATCGAATTCGAACTGCCGCCGCAGGTATTTTCGCAGGTTCTGAATCCGCAGCAGGCAGCCAATGTTCGCGAGATCATGTCCACCGTTACCGAAGAAGCGGGAGGAACCGGCGGGGCTGTTCGAAGCGCTCTTGCAGGAACAGGGATTATGGCCGGGGGTAAAACCGGCACGGCTGAAAAAGACGATGCGCCGAAGTTCGACCCCAAAACCGGCGAGCGTTTGTTCGTGCTCAAAAAGAAAAAGGACGCCACCGGCAACATGGTCGAGTACAAGGAATATCAGACCTATAACCGGACGGACGGCTGGTTCATCTCGATCGCACCGCTGGAAAATCCGCAGGTGGCGATAGCCGTAGTCATTGAGGATATTGGGAGTAAATTTGGTGGAACGACAGCGGCCCCGATCGCGGCTAACGTGATATTAAAAGCACGCGACCTCGGGCTGTTGGGTGACAAATACAAACCGAAGGCTGCGCCGCCGGTCAAGGCCTCTGCAAAGAAAAAGGCGAAATAGAATAGATGAAGAACCGTACCTCATCGCATTTTTTCATCCTCGTGCTGATCGTAATCTTGACTGCGATCTCGCACTATTCTATTTACTATGGAGCCTTGATCCGCGGTTACGAGACTTCCCCGCTCACGGCGTTCCGAAATATTGGACTGCTAGTGTTTCTTGCGATCCTGCCGATATTTCTAAAACACGTTTTTAAATTCAAAGGTAACTGGACGATCTACACCGCGGCGATCCTGATGTTCTCGATCGGAATGACGGTGCAATATCGGCTTTTCAGCGATCCCGAATACACGTCCAGAAAGGATAAGGCTGAAGCACGCCAGGAGAAGATCCGAACCCTTCAGCTTCATTACATCCAGGAAAACTACTCGGCTGAAAAGAAGCAGATGATGGGACTCACGGCGACGCCTCCCTCACCTGTCGATCTTTCCAAGGAAACGCCGCGGCCGGCGACCGACAGTGTTCGCGAGGTATTGTTTTCCGGAAACACGGTAAATCCGATGCTCGGCATTATCGGTATGCTGATAGCTTTTCTCTTCATCCGCCGTGACCGCATTCTCGACCTGCTACAGAAGAATGGGTTCTTAATAGTCCTGCTAACTCTAGTCCCGTTACTCTTGGCCGCCATTACCTCTCACGCCGGTAAGGCACTCGGCAACATGACGCCGTGGGAGCCCGCGAAAATTCCATTTCTGATCGGTTTCGCCGCGATTCTTGCGATGCTTTACAAGAATCTTGCCCGCACTTATTGGGGGCTTCCCCGGGCGAAAGATGTCCTGCCGTTGGTTGTGATGGCGATAATGCCGTTCGTGCCGTTTTTCGTTCTTAAGGATTTCGGTCAGATGATGGTGTTCAGTGCGGTTTATGCGACGCTTTACCTGATCGCGGTCCGGCGTTTTTCGCAGCGATTCGTGCTAATTGGAAGCGTTGCCCTGATGGTCGGCGTGCTTGTTGTTGGGGCTCTTCCGGTCAAGACTCAAGAGAAGATACCGCTGCTGCCGACGCTTGCGGGGCCGGTCAAGAAAGTACTGCCGAATCGAATTCAGCAGCGATTCCACCTTTGGTTGGATGGTTTCGACCCACCGACGCCCGACACGCAGTGGTGGAAAACTGATTACGACGAATATTATAAGAAGCTCGTTGAAAAGGAGCCCGACCTTCCGAAAATGCTCGAAGAAGATCCGGACATGCAGAAATCGATCAACATTGACGCATGGTTCGACATCCTCGCCTTTCAGCCGGCACAAGCGACTTTCGGCATCGCATCGGGCGGTACGACGGGCCGTGGGTTGGGTCTCGGTTATCCAGAATTGATTCCTGTCGCAGACTCCGATTACGTGTTCTCGGCACTCGGCGAAGAACTTGGACTTTTGGGCGGTTTGTTGATAACCTGTGCCCTTATCGTATTTGTAAGCGCCGGCGTGCGAACTGCTTTGGATTCAAGAGATATGTTCAGCAAGCTGTGCTCGATGGGGCTTGTCGCCTTTATCGGATTTCAGGCCCTTGTGAACATCGGCGGCATTACGCGTGCGCTCCCGATGACGGGGATCACGCTCCCGTTTGTAAGTCATGGCGGGTTCAGTCTGATCACGAGCTTTTTCATGCTGGGCATGTTGATGGCGTTCTCGCATCGAAACTCGGTCGATAGGCAGATAAATACCCTTAATGCAATGCCTTAACAATTGTGATGTAACATGCTGACGTTGTTTGGTCTATGATATTTTACGCGCTCATATTTTGATGGAAGACAATTTTGAGATAGCTTCGGCCTCGATAACGGACCGCGGGCTGAGCGACAAACGGCCGCAGAACGAAGACTCATATCTTGAGATGAGTCAGCACGGTATATTTGCCGTTGCGGACGGTGTCGGTGGCGCTCAGGCGGGTGACGTCGCGTCGCAAATGGCGATGGAGATCCTCGGCGAAGCGTTTGCCAATCGTCCGGCGACTGCGGATCCTGAGGCCGTAATGCAAAACGCTATTGAAAGCGCGAATACGGCGATCTTCCAGATGTCCCACGATTTGCCGCAACTTGCCACGATGGCGACTACAATAGTCGCTCTCCATCTGGAAGGAAATATTGCCACGATCGGCCATGTCGGTGATTCACGTCTCTACCGCGTCGACAGCGGCGGCGTCATTTCGCAGGAAACGAACGATCACTCGGTAGTTGCCGAGGAGGTGCGGGCCGGCCGCATGACGCCCGAGCAGGCCGCGGTTCACCCGAGCAGAAATGTGATCAGCCGGGCCTTGGGTGCCGAGCCTACCGTCGAGATCGACCTTAAAACGATGATGGTCGAACCGGGCACAAGTTTCATACTTTGTTCGGACGGCATTACGCGTCATATTCAGGATTGGGAACTTGAGAGCATTCTCAAGTCGGAGGAAGACCTTAGTGACATTTGCTTTCGGCTAAAGCAAATATGCTACGACCGCGGAGCCGAGGACAATCTGACGGCGGTCGTCGTCAAAATCAAGAACCAGCTCGCTCCTTCGATCGAAATCCCGATAGCGACCCATTTTGCCTATGAGACGGAAGAAGACACGGTGGCGACTGCCCGTTCACCTTTTAATGAAATTGCAACCCCGATTCACACGGTCGAAGATCCTATAACCGCTGACGAGTCGTCGACGCCAAGCGCGACATTTGCGGCGGACGACGCGATCTTAGCGGTCAATGAACCGTTTGCGATCGACGAAGATCACATACTACAAGTTGACGATACGCCCATTACGAAAAGCGAAGAGAACGGCGATATCCTTGACCTCTCAGCTGACACTCATGCAGCGGCAGCCGAATCGGAACCGTTCGAATTTGACCTGAACCAGCCGAAGGCACCAGTTGCAGTCGAAACACCCGAAGACGAAGCCGCTATGGTCGAACCGGCTCTCGTCGAACATGTTCCGGTGATTCCAACTTCGGCTCTCCCTTCCGCGACATTGGTCAGGCCCGTGACCACATACGCCGAAAACCCCGTTGTTCCTCCTTCGCGCTCGGGATTCTTCGGAAGTTTTCTTTCGTCGCTTGTAATCCTGGTAATTGGTGCCCTGGCCGGAGCGGCAGGAATATATTTTTTAGTCCAACCAAGCACGGTTGCGCAGCAGCAATCGCAGCAGCCGACGCCGATCCTCACGCCAAAAGTGGATGATGTGCCTCGGACCTCATTCGAGGAAAGCCGCCGCTTGATCGATGCTGATCCGACAAAATATCTAGAGGCGAATAAGGCTTGGGACCCTGATGCCAGTGCGGCGGATTTTTATCTAAAAGGCAGAGCTTTCCTAAGAATTGGTGAGTATTTCCAGGCGAAACAAGCTCTCAACGAAGCTCGTAAGCGGTTAAAGGCGGACGATCCGGACGCCGCGACCTTAAATATGGAGATATCTATTGCTCAGGGAGTGATCAATAGTGGTGCGGCAACTGAATCGCTTAGAAACGACCTGGCAGCTTTTACCAATGCGGCTTCTGCAAATTCTGCGGTAAATGCGAATTCCAATAACGCAAACGCACATTCTAATCAGAACGCGAACCGCTAGAGTTCATCTGACGTTTTGCTTCGAACAAGATCACACCGGCCGAAACAGCTAGATTCAGGCTCTCGACCATAGAACTCATCGGTATTGCGATAAGATCCTCCACGCTTTCCTTTTCGGCTCCGGAAAGGCCGTGGGATTCCGAGCCGAAGATCAGCAGGCGCGGAGATTTCCAATCGATGTCGTTGTAGAACATGTCACCCGCGATATCTGCCGCAGTCGTTATCATTCCTTGGTTCCTTCCCCAATCGATCCCTTCTTCCATTTCGACATCCCTCCAGATAGGCAGACGAAAGGCAGATCCCATCGATGAGCGGATCGCTTTCGGGGAGAACGGATCGGCCGAATTTCGCGAAATAATAACACCACCGGCGCCAGCGGCTTCGGCAACGCGAAGAATCGCTCCGAGATTCGAAGGATTATTCACTTTATGGAGCAGCACTACCGTAGGCAAGGTTGTGCGTTGTCCTGAAAACGCCCTTTCAAACGCTTCTCTATGCGAAAGAGGCCGTTGACAAACAAGCGCAATTCCCTGCGGACTGTCGGTATCCGCGATCGTCTTAAATAGATCATCGCGGACTCGATGGATCGAGGCGCATGCATTCGCGATAGCGTCGATCGCCTCTCCGTTTTCATCCGCGAACTCTTGGGCAATGAAACAATCTGTAAAGGCAAGCGGCGACCTGAGAGCTTCCGTGCAGAGGCGAGTCCCCTCGACAAACATCAGTTCCGGTTCGCGGCCGTCGCGGACCCGGCGAGCCAGTTTAAGTTTTGCGTTATCGCGGCTGTTTATTCTATTTGTTTCCGCCATTCGAATATTACTTATTGCGTATTTTGGCCGATCCGGCAAGCGACAAAGTTAATTAACGAATGGCGCAACTTGCGATAAACTCTAACAGGTAACGCCTGTAACCAACTTCAAAACCGGAGAATTTGAAATGAAACGCCTACTGTTTTTCCTTTTCCCGTTTATTCTCGTTGTCGGACAAGATGCGGCCCAACAACCGGTCGCCTCGTCCGCCTATCCCGCTCCAACAAATCAGCTCGATTCGATAAACGTGCAACTCGACAAGATCGGGCGGTCGGTCGACAAACTTCAGTCAAATTGGAAGGACTTTTTCCGCTCGTTCTCGACAAACCAGGGGCTGCAAATGACCGAACGGCAGCAAAAGTTGCTTATGGCGTTTGAGGTGCTGAATCGTGCTGAGCAGAGGCTAGGCAATCTTCAGAAGATACGGATGGACGCGACCGAAAAACAGTCGTCTCTGCGGCTCCAGCTCGCCCGCGTAAACGACGATCTGATCCCGGAGAGCATAGACAAATACGTCGCGGCACGGGGATCGCTCGATGCCGAACAGCTTCGAGACATTCGGCGGCAGGCCCTCATCAAGCAGCGCAGCGAGATCACGAATATCCTTAACCAGGTGGAACAAGACCTTTTTTCGACCAACGAAGAGATCCGATCGACCGAACAGTTTTTAAGGAGCATACGCGGCCGGATATTCCCCGAACTACTGAAGGAACTCGCCGATCTTTGAAATTTTGCAAACGGCGGGAAAGCTAATAGACTCTTTGTTAATGAAAGCGGAAAGCAAGACAGTGAATAAGCTCGACCGTCTCCGTGACCGTTCGAGTCAGGCGGAGCAAGGCGGCGGTTCGGAAAGAATCGCAAAACAAAAGGCTTCGGGAAAAATGACGGCCCGCGGGAGGATCGATTTTTTTCTTGATGAGGGGACGTTTGAGGAATTCGACAAGTTTGTCGTGCACCGCTCAACCGATTTTGGCTTGGGCGAACAGCTTTTCCCCGGCGATGGCGTCGTAACTGGCCACGGATTAGTGGATGGACGCGAGGTTTTTCTTTTCGCCCAGGATTTTACGGTTTTTGGCGGATCGCTTTCTGAAACTCATGCGCAGAAGATCTGCAAAGTCATGGACCTGGCGATGAAAACAGGAGTCCCGGTCGTTGGCCTAAACGATTCGGGCGGTGCGCGGATTCAGGAGGGAGTCGTCAGCCTCGGTGGTTACGCGGATATTTTTCTTCGAAACACACTCGCCAGCGGCGTCGTGCCGCAGATAAGCTGCATCCTCGGGCCCTGTGCGGGCGGCGCAGTCTATTCGCCGGCGATCACGGATTTTAACGTGATGGTAAAGGACACTTCGTATATGTTCATCACGGGTCCGGATGTGATCAAGACCGTCACGCACGAGGAGGTCACTAAGGACGAGCTCGGCGGTGCTATGACCCACAATTCGAAATCGGGCGTTGCTCATTTTGCCGCCGACTCCGACGAACACGCTCTCCGGATCACCCGCGAACTGCTTTCGTTCATACCTTCAAACAACCTCGATAGCCCGCCTTTTGTCGCGACCAACGATCCCGAGGATCGAGCCGATCAAAAGCTAGATTCGATCGTGCCTGAATCATCGAGTCAGCCGTACGATATTCGCGACATCGTTCATAACGTCGTCGATGAGGGTTATTTCTTTGAGGTGCAGGAGCATTTTGCCGCGAATATCGTTATTGGATTTGCGCGGCTAGGGGGCCAGTCGGTGGGAATTGTAGCTAATCAGCCGGCATTTCTTGCGGGTGTTTTGGACATTGATGCCTCGGTGAAGGCCGCTAGATTTGTTCGCTTTTGCGATTGTTTTAATATTCCTCTGATCACGTTCGAGGATGTGCCTGGCTTTCTTCCGGGCATTAACCAGGAACACTCCGGCATCATTAGGCACGGTGCAAAACTACTCTATGCATTCGCCGAAGCCACAGTTCCAAAGATCACGGTGATCACCCGAAAGGCATACGGCGGGGCGTATTGCGTGATGTCGTCGAAGCATATTCGCACCGATATCAATTTTGCGTATCCCACTGCCGAGATCGCCGTGATGGGGGCGGAAGGCGCCGTTGGTGTTTTGTTTCGGCGTGAGATCGCTGGCGGCGATGAACCGTATCGAAGATCAAAGGTCGCGGAATTTGAGGAAAAATTCGCGAATCCTTACGTTGCCGCTGAACGCGGATTTATCGACGAGATCATCGAACCTTCAATGACGAGGCCGAAACTGATTCGTGCCCTGAAACTCTTGAAAAATAAGCGCGATTCTAATCCGCCCAAGAAACATGGCAACATTCCGCTTTAGGTGTAACTTTAAGGGTTGGAATGCCAACAGTTGAAGTTCCAGTATATAAATTCTATAACTCTTTTTATTACAGAGATTACCGGAATTCCCTAACGCCCTACCTTAATGACTGCTCACCGGCCGACAATCGCCAAGATAGATCTCGACAATCTTGCCTTCAATTCTCACGCCTCTCGGCAATTCATCGGCGATGAGATCAAACAGATGGCCGTGGTCAAGGCAAACGCATATGGGCATGGAGCGGTCGAATGTTCCCGGCGTCTTGAGTTAGAGGGAATCGACTGGCTTGCGGTGGCTCTTCCCGAGGAAGGCTTCGAGCTACGCGAGGCAGGTATCCAGACACCTATCCTATGTCTTGGAAGTTTCTGGTCCGGGCAGGAAGAATTCCTGATCGAGCACGACATCACGCCCGTCGTTTATCAACTAGATCACGCTCGGAGCCTGAATGCGGCAGCGTCTAAAAAACAGATCATATTCGATGTTCACGTCAAGATCGATACTGGAATGGGGCGAATTGGCGTCCGGTTCGATGAGGTTAAAGAATTTTCCGCATGCTTGAAAGAATTTAGAAATTTGCGGGTCGATGGCTTGATGACGCATTTCGCCGCGGCCGACGACCTAGCACAAAACGACTTCACCGACGCTCAAGTATCTCGGTTTTACGATTCCGCGGATGTATTCAGAAACGAGGGCTTTGAGCCGACGTTTATTGACCTCGCCAATTCCCCGGGTGCCGTGGCACATCCGAATTCACGGGGAAATCTCGTGCGGCTCGGCGGCATCCTCTATGGCCTTGGCGGCGATGTCCTACCCGCAGGTGTCGACAAACCGGAGTTAAAACCCGTCCTGTCTCTTACGTCAGCTATTGCTCACATTAAGAAAGTTTCTGCCGGCGAAACACTCGGCTATGGACGAACGTTCACGACCACCCGCGATTCCGTTATTGCGACGATTCCGATCGGTTACTATGATGGCTATCGGCGGGGTCTCTCAAATCGAGCGAATGTTATCATCAAGGGCGCATTGGCTCCTGTGGTCGGACGCGTGTCGATGGACTGGTCACTAGTGGATGTCACCGAGATTACAGACGCCGCCATCGGCAATGAGGTACTCTTGATCGGTCAGCAAAATGATCTCGAAATACGGGCCGAAGATCTAGCCTCAATACTGGAAACGATCTCCTACGAGATCACTTGCGGGATCAGTCGACGTGTCGAACGACAATATACATCGAGTTGAGACCTCGAATGAAACTGCTCACATTTCAATGGAAGATCTTTTTTCACAGACTCTATTACCGAGTCTTTGATACTGACCTATTTAACCGCTCGGCCCAGGTAGCTTTCTACTTTTCGTTTGCGCTTTTCCCGCTTCTCTTCTTTCTCGTCAGCGTTTTTGGGCTCGTCATTGTTTCAACCGAGGGGTTAAAAGGCGAGCTGTTTTCGTACATTCACCAGCTGCTACCAAACGATGCATACGATCTTGTCCGTAAAACCGTTGAGGAGATCGCTGAAACCAGTTCGCCGGGAAAGGTGACAATAGGTTTGACCGTTACGCTCTGGTCGTCTTCGGCGGGCGTGGACAGTATCCGAAACGCTCTGAATGCCGTGTACGAGCTGCGTGAGACCCGTTCGTGGTTCGTGACAAAGGCACTTTCCCTGGCGATCACATTTCTGCTTATCATTTTCACCGCGTTCGTTCTCGGCGTTGTTTTCTACGGATGGCGCTCGGTCCAATTCTTCCTGTTGACACTCGGACTAACAATTACGTCGCCTTGGATCTTGATAACGATCCAATGGATATCGATAATTGTGGTGCTGCTGGTCGCGTGCGAGATACTGTATAACATCGTCCCAAACTTCAAGCGGTTTCGTTGGAACTGGATCACCGTGGGATCGCTCGTTTCGATCATATTGTTCATTTTGCTGACCGGCCTTTTCAGGATCTATCTCCAGTATTTCAACAGTTACAACAGAACGTACGGCTCGCTCGGTGCGGTGATCATTTTGATGCTATGGCTGTACCTGACCGCCGTCGCTATCATGGTTGGCGGAGCGATCAATGGAGTTCTTCACGGAATGGACGACGAACGGTCGCAGGATGAGGATGCCTCCCTTCCGGACGAGCTATTAGCGGTCGCCGATTCACCCGAACAATAGGTTTTCCACAGGTGGAAAAGTGGTCGCACACCCAGAAACTATGGATCTAAAGATCGGAGACAGGTTTTCGACGGAACGCGGGATAACCGATGAACTCGTCCGAAAGTTCGCTGAGGTCTCCGGCGATTACAATCCAATACACCTTGACGAAGAGTTCGCAAAAACGACTAGGTTCGGACGGCGCATAGCGCACGGAATGTTGAGCGGTGCGTTGATCTCAGCTGTCCTTGGAAACGAGTTCCGGGAACGAAAGATCGTCTATCTTTCTCAGACGATGAAATTCGTTGCCGCTGTTTTTATTGGTGACACGGTGACCGCTACGGGAACCGTTTCAAAAATTCGCGAGGACCGCGGGATCGTTACGCTCGAAACGATCTGTACGAACCAAAATGGTGAAGTGCTTGTTAAGGGCGAAGCGGTTGTTATGATCCTTCCATAGAAGTGCTATGATTTTTCAGTCAGCTCTTTTGCTTTTCACACAATAGTTTATGTCACTAATGCTTCAGGAGATCGCGGAGCAGCCGGAAGTGCTGGAACGCACGATCACGGCGGAACGCGAAAAGGTCACGCAGCTTGGCGATTTTCTTCGCCAAAAGGATATTGACGTGATCATCCTCGTGGCTCGCGGGAGCTCCGACAACGCGGCTCTCTTCGGCAGATATTTGCTTGAAACCACGACAGGCATCCCTGTTTCGCTCTCCGCTCCGTCTGTGTTCACGCTTTACGACGCCAAGATGCGATTGAAGCGAAGCCTTGTCATCGGAGTGTCCCAATCGGGCGAGGGTAGCGACATCAATTTTGTTCTTGAGCGCGCTAAGGAATTCGGGGCCTACACGATCGGCATTACAAATGAGGCCGAGTCCTCGATGGCAAAGATCGCTGACGAAACTTTGCTGATCCACGCAGGCCGGGAAAAGTCAGTGGCCGCAACCAAAACTTACACCGGCCAGATGCTTCATTTCTATTTGCTTGCGTCTGCGATCGGCGACCGGCGGATCGATTTTCACAAGATCCCTGAACTTGCGGCCGAGGCTTTGAAACTCGAAGCCGAGGTTAAGGAACACGCGCAGCGCTATGTATATATGGAGAACTGCGTGGTGGTCGGCCGGGGAATGAATTATGGGAATTCGTACGAGCTTGCGCTGAAATTGATGGAGACCTGTTATGTCGTGGCCGAGAGGTTTTCTTCGGCCGATTTCTTTCATGGTCCGTTAGCGATAGTAGAACGCAGGTTTCCCGTGATGCTGTTCGCTCCAAACGGCCCGACCAAAAAAAGCAGCGTCGATCTGATCAACAACCTTCACGAGCTCAAAGCCGATTGCCTTTCGATCACCAACGATCCTGAGATCGCCGGAATGTCACCCAAAAGCTTGCTGCTTAAGAGCGAAATGGAGGAGTTCCTGACGCCGATTCCTTTCATTATTCCGGCGCAGTTATTTGCCGCTCATCTCTCGGAAGCAAAAGGCCTGGATCCGGATGCCCCGAGATCACTGTCAAAGGTCACAAAGACGATATAAATTTCGAGAGCGATCTTTTCGCTATCAGTTAGGACTGCTACTTAGTTTCGCTAAATACGCTTCGTAAACGCCTTTAACCGCCGGGGCTGCGTTTGCCGCACCGAATCCGGAGTTTTCGATCAGAGCGATCACAGCGATCTTCGGTGCATAGGCTGGAGCAAAACTAACGAACCAAGCATGGTCCTTGGCACCGCCCGATCCGATCTCCGAGTTCTGGGCCG
>JBDTZW010000096.1:0-16850 GCA_040004905.1 Acidobacteriota bacterium | reverse complement strand
TAGTCGCCGTAGCGGTCCATAAAATATGTTACGTTCAGCGTGCGTTCCTGTAACGAACCGTGCGGTAGTAGGGCCGCGAAAAGGGCGGTGATCTGGCGGCGAACGGTCTCGTTCTTTCGCATCTGTGCGAGGTGAAATTTATGCCGCAAGGCACCAATGTGATAGTTGATCTTTCGGCGGCGTTTCACGAGGTTCTCGACGAGCGTGACATCAAGTTTTGAGAGTTCGTGATCAAGGCGATCGAGTTCGGTATTTATTTCCTCTTCGACCTCGGTGAAAATCCTTGCCGAATCCTTGTTGAGAAACTCCTCGACGATCTCTGCCAAGATCTTTTCACTTCCGTCAAATAGACCACTAAGTTTGAGGTCGTATTTGTTCAGGGTCCGCTCGTGCTTTGGTTCTATGATCGTAAAGCTCTGACGGTGAAGGATCGGGGTCCGAGGGCGATCTAAAATTCGATAAACTTCGCCGCTCTGGGCAAAATATGCGATCTCCGCCGCACCTCCGAAATAACAAACCGTAGGAAGCAAATGGTCTTGGATCACCGATCTTAGCACCACACTGGGACTAAATCGGGTTGGTTCAGTTTTGGCGATCTCGGTCAATTCATCGAGGGTGAATTCGCGGGAATTGTCGCGTGTGTGAAATTTATTTTGGGATGTTTTTCTGAGAGCGTTTCGTTTGTGATCGTCGCCCTGCCAAAAAAGCGGAAAGTAATCGTCGGCGATCTGGACCTGAGCGTGATAGCCGTCAGCCACAAGTTCCCCGCTGCGTTTTTTTAATGCGTCGACGATTTCGGCTGAGTGTTCGATCGCTTTGGCATAGATCGGGGCCGCTAGATGCTTAAGCCGAGCGTCTAGCGGGCACAGAATGATCAGGCCGTA
This sequence comes from Acidobacteriota bacterium, assembly GCA_040004905.1. Classification (GTDB taxonomy): domain Bacteria; phylum Acidobacteriota; class Blastocatellia; order Pyrinomonadales; family Pyrinomonadaceae; genus OLB17. The sequence goes on along the minus strand of JBDTZW010000096.1, from coordinate 15,966 downwards.
CCTGCCGAAGAGTTTTGTCATCAGCCGGGCAAAGGCGTCGCCGAAATACGCCCCGGGTGCCCAGCTATTTTCGATGAACGAGCGAAGCTCGGCCGTAAATTCCGATTGGGGAAGATCAGCGAAAAGCTGCTCGACCGTTGTTTGGATAGTTTCGTCAAGCTGTACATATCCCACAGGCTGATTTTCATAATCGAGCTGGGGTTTGTTGCGAAGCTCGGCAAGTTCGCCGGTTTTGTCGAGAACAAAGGCGTGCGAGACCTCCTCAAAGTCGTGGTCCTCGGTTGCCGCCCAGAAAACGGGCACGACCTTGAATCCGCGGTCGCGCAGGCACTCCGTCATCTTGATCGCCGAAAGAGCCTTATAGATCGTGTAAAGCGGCCCGGTGAACAAGCCCGCCTGTTGGCCGGTGACAACTGCCACGGTTTCGGGATCGCGGAGAAGAGCTATATTTTCAAAGGTCTTTTCGCACGAATCGAACTTGCGGTTCATCTCTTCGAGCGCGTCGCAGAGAATCCCGCGGTCGGCTGTATGATTTGCGAGCACCTCTGGGATCCGAGCAGCGATCTGGGTGTGGGATTCGACTATCGACGGGTAATATTTCGTAAGTGAGAGGGGATCGGTTTGATAGATGGTGAAAAGCTGTGACTGGCCGGGAATGTCTGAAAATGAGAGGCTCTCCGCACGCAAAACCATCCCGCCCTTGGCCGACTTACAGGCTATTTCATCCATTTAATTTCGGAAAACTCCTTGCTTTCTAGAATTATAGGATCGCGGCCCGAGAACCGCAAAACCGCAAACGAAAAGAGACGGCCGATGATGCAGCCGTCTCGGTGTCAATGGTTAGCTCGACTAATTGCTGGGAACCACGCGCGTTCGGGTCTCATCGTCCGTCTTGCCTGTTTCGACATGTCGTTCGATGCGATAGACACCCGACGAATGCGAGCCGGCAAATATCTTGTTCGGGTCGTGTGCGTCGAACGCCATCGACCATACGCGGCGGCTCGGGATATTCATTTCCTTCGAATCGAGACGTTTCCATTTTTGCCCGGCGTTCTCGGAATAATAGATGCCGCCGTCATTTTCGAGCGAGCTCGAGACAAATACCTCGTCCGTGTTGTCGGGGTTGATCAGGATGCTGGTAAAGCTGCCAAGCGGCAAGCCATTGCCGCGCATTTTCCAGGACTTGCCGGAATCGCGGCTGATATATAGAGCCTGCGTAGTGCCGACATAAACACAATCGGGCAGTTTGGGATCGACGGCGATCGAGGTGATCGGAATTCCCTCGGGTGTCGCACTAACGCGCGACCAGGTTGCACCCTCGTCGTGCGAGACAAGGACGCCCAAGCGTTCGCTTCCGACCCACAAAGTATTCGGCTCGCCTTCGCCTGCGAGAACAATATAAACTTTCGGATCGATGCCGTCGCCGAATGAGACCTTTTCCCAGCCTTTTGTAATATCGTACGTGCGATAGAGCCCGGTGTCGGTACCCGCTAGGAGGCCATTCTTGCCGTCATTAGTAAAGGTCAGTTCGTTAACCTTTTCGGTCAACGCGAGGACCTTTTTCGGCGCAGGTGGTGTAGTTGCAGCGATAGAGGTGGTTTGCTTTACCGCTGCTTTTGCAACGGGTTTTGCCGGCGCTTTCTTTCTGCGGGTTGCGGTTGGTTTGTCGGCTTTGACGAAAGTCCAGGAAATACCACGGTCGATCGACTTGTAAACACCGACGTTCGTTCCGAGGAACATGTTGTTCGGGGTGGTTTTGTCCTGGATCACGGAATAGGGGCGGATCGCGTTTACATCGAGGCCCTTTGCCTGCTGCCAGGAATTACCCCCGTTGTCGCTGTAGTAAAAGTATCCGCCGCCGCCAGAAAAGGTATTGTGCGTCGCCGCATAGACGCGGTCGGTCCGCTCGACATCTGGCGTTATCGAATAGGTCAGACGGCTGGTGAAATTATCGTTGGTGGGCGTGAAATTGCGTCCGCCGTCAGTCGAAACAAGCACTCCACTGTTATTCGTACCTATAAATATACGATTTGGCTCGTCCGGATGAATGGCAATGGAATTTATGTCGAGCTCACGCGAGGTCGTCATCATCCAACCCTTGCTCCCACCCGGCGACATCCAAAAGCCCTGGGTCGTGGCGGCATATATCGGACCGGCGATGCCTGGGTTCTGTTCTATATCGTGGGTACGCCGCGAGGTAGAAGGAATTCCCTGAATCTTTGTCCATTTTTCGCCCGAGTTGATCGATTCGTAAATTCCGCTACACGCGGAGGCGATGACATGGTCCGCATTGCGAGGATCAATATTTATAGCAAAGACATCGGAATCCTCGATCATACCGCTGGTTATCAGCTTCCAGTTCTTGCCGCCGTCAGTAGTTTTATACGCACGCCACCAGGTTCCAGCGTATATTACATTAAGGTCGCGCGGGTCAATCGCAATGGAATCAACTGCGTTATTTGGTTGGATCGGTAACACTTGTTTCGTCCAGCTGTCTCCCGAATCCTTCGAGATCCAAATAGCACCGAAAGAGCCGAGTACGAGTGTATTCGGATCTTTGGCCGATTGGAACATCGAATGAAAAGACTCGCCTTTTAGGCTTTTTGATTCCTTCCACGTCGTTCCGCCGTCGGTCGATTTGAAAAATGCCCCAGGGAAATTCCCTCGATTACCCGAAACGTATAGGACCCTGGAATCGCGACTGTCAACGATAAACTGATCAAGGCGAAGACCGGGTTGATTTAAATTTACTAACAAAGTCCAATTCTTACCGCCGTCCGTAGAGGTGTGAATCTGACCATCTAAAGTCGTTATATAGAGCCGGTTTTTATCACGCGGGTCGATTGTGACCACGCGGACATCGCCTCCGTTCGGGCCGACGACGGTCCAGTCACCGAATTTCTCGGGGTCGTGGATCGAGTTTCCGGCAGCGAGCACAATCATCGGGCTCACCGTGAGCGAAAGAATTAACAACGCGAAAAAACCTTTTACTACAAACTTTGTGATTTTTTTATTCATTATCGATCTCGGGCTGCGGGCGGCTCCTATTGTTTCGGATCCAAGCCCATCTAGTCAGATGACGAAGCGAAGCTCAACGTTTGCATACGGACTTTGCCACCTAAATGGCCGAAATTCTAAGGCGAGATGCGGGTGAAACACAAAAGGAACCAAATAGTTAAAGTGATTCTATAACATTTAGACCTATTTGCCAATAAAATACGGTGTAGAAAGAAAAAGGGCTTTCCTTCGCGGAAAGCCCTTTTTTGTTTCATGTTTGCGCCGGTAGACGCAAAGCTATTGGTTACGGAGTCGGATTATCAGCTCCCGGCGGTACCAGATAGAACTTCGTCTGGATACCGGTGCCGTTATCAGGTCCGTCTACGAAGGTCACGCGGCTCGGATCCTTCTTGAGGAAGTTGATCGCCTTGACGATCTGTGCTCTGCGTTTCTTGATCTGAGCAGGCGTTCCGTAGTTAATGATAAAGCCCTGTGAATTCGGGTTGTTATTCAACTGAATGTAGAAGTTGTCAACACGAGCCTTCACATCGTCATCTTGAGCCGGACCGAATTCGTCAACGCTCGTAGTCTGCGGCTTAGTACTTACCGATGCCGTAGCACTCGCGTCCTTCGGGCAATTGCAAGATGCATCCATTCCGCCAATCTCGACAGTTGCAGTAACGTTCCCGCCACCGTCTCCTGTCGGAGCAGTTACCGTAATGCTAGGTGTTCCCTGACCAGAACTAATTGTTCCAGCAGATACCGACCAGTTGTAGGTAACCGTATCCTGACTGCCGCCGCTTACGTTGGCGGTAAAGGTCATCGACCCGCCAGGGGAAACGACGTCGGTCGGACCGCTAACCGAGATTGACGGGCAGTCGCAAACCTTCTTACAATCCGGGCACTCGCCGATCCTGACGGTCTGGGTCTGGGTCTTGCCGCAGATACCGCAGCCATCGTCAACACCAGAGGTGATCGTGTAAGTTCCGGCCTTAACGCCGGACAGGTCCCACTGAACATTGGCTCCCTGACCAACAATGCGTCCGCCTGAAACCGTGTAGTTATAGGTCAGAACGTCATTTTCCGGATCGAACGCTGTGGTCGTTACATTAACTGTTGTGCTCTCTTTGCAGTTGCCCGACGCTGAAACGTATCCCGGCTGGCAGCCAAGACTGAGCTCGTTCGAGCTAAGTGTAAGAGCCGTAACATCGGCGGCCTTGTTCGGGATCACGTCCTGACGCTTATTGCGGCGTCCGGCAGTGAACTGAACGATAAAGCCATGCGGGTCCTCGGAAGGATTAAATCCGGGAGGAACACCCTTGCTCGTAGTCGAAATTAGCGAACTGGTACAGGGGATCGTTCCCTCAGGAGCATTACCACCCGGTTGGTTAACAACAGTATTGCAGACGACGCGTGCACTTGAGGTAAAGGCCTGATTTTCATCAAAGTAGCCCGTATCCTGCTCGTTGAAGTTGTAGCGGTAAGCAGCACCAATACTCATCCAGCGGGCCGGGTAGATCCTGAAACCAGCAATTCCGTCCATCGGATTCTGCGGGAACGCGTTCGGCGTATGTCCAGCGACATAGCGCGTAGCACGAAACTCGAAGATCGGCTGGAAGTAGCGGTTGATCGGGAAATCGACACCGACCGAACCCATTAGCTCGTCAGGACGATCGAGAAGCGTGAATTTACCGTTCGGGAATTCACCCTTGACATCCGAGTTCCAGCTATAGCCGACGTTACCCGAAAGATTGAAGTGCTTGGTCACACGAGCATCGGCAAACAGTGTTACACCGATATCGCCGCGATTGCCGCCTGGGCTTGCACCACGCTGAAGCTGATTGAACCCGCTAACATCGTTGGCGTTGTCCGCGTAAAACTTGTAGTACGCGACAACACCTACGCCGATCGGATTCTTGACGTTGGTGAATCTCCATTTCAAACCGCCGGTGAAATCGTTAAATGCAGACTCGCCCCACGTACGATTGACGAACGGAGCGTCCGGCAGATATGACGGAGCCAACGCGAACGAGGTCGGAACTTCCCTAGCTGCGGCACCAGTGCCTATTGTGGTTGTCTGAAGAACGACGCCCGGTAGGATACTTCCAAAAACGGAGCCGATGCCCGGGAAGTTGTCCGCGCCGTTTCCGCCGGCCGTTGGCGGCCCCATCAGGGGATTGCCCGTTGAGGGGAATCCGAAGATCGAACCCGCAAATCCGCCCACGCCAAAGTTTCCGGTCGATCCGCCGATATACGGGAACTGCACGAAAGGCTGTGTTCCCGTCGGGCGAAATACGCCCTGATTCGGAAACAAGCTCGTGCCGGGTCCCTGGGGCGAAAGGATGATCGCCGGAGCACTTCCGACAAAAGATCCGATGCGAACCTGCGAATTAGGCAGATAGAAGCTTGAAAGATTACGCGGCGAATTGATCTTTATTCCGCGGTAACCGGTCGTGGAAAAGAATAGTTCTAAATTGTTGGTAACGCCGATCTGGAAGCTAAGCGGCACATCATTAATGTCCGCATTACCTGGATCACGATCGTAGTTACTATAGGCGGCACTAAACGTGTACTCACCTCTTCGTAGAGTCTGTCCGTCATAAACTGTAAACAGTCCAGTAGGGCCGCCTTGCGGACCACCCGTTCCCACGGTTGACGTGGTATTACGAGGGTCTTTGGCTGACCGAGCATTCGGATCCTGCGAAAATGCCGAAACGGCAAACGTCAGGACCAGCAATAAAAGCGTAAAAACATACGCCATTTTAGTGAGTTTCATCACATTCCTCCGCCGAAAATAAAAAGTTTAATTTCAATGCGTAGCTGTAAAAAAGGTTCATCAAAACCGGGATCTTTACGCTACCCAATTATACACACGCCAAAAATGTTTCAAACCTTAGTAGGCTAAGTAATTAGCGCAAAAATGGCATTCAAGCCGACTTTAATAAATTTATAGAAGAATACAGGGCAAAAGTCAATTATTATTTGAACTTAACCTTGCTTCTTCCGCTCAATGCACCATAACGCACATTAGCCCGAAAATCAAGCGGTATTAACAATTACGCGATTTTCCTCCTACGCGTAAATCCCGCGCATCCGGGTGTCGTAAGCCACTCGGTCGATCGCGAGCATGTAGGCGGCCGTTCGTGAATCTACGCTGTGTTTATCGGCATAGTGGACCAGTTCGTTGAAACTTGCGACCATTTTGTCCTCAAGCCGGGCGTTTACCTCGGCCTCCGACCAAAAATACCCCATGCGGTCCTGGACCCATTCAAAATACGAAACCGTGACACCGCCGGCGTTGGCGAGGATGTCGGGAATCACGAAAACTCCTTTGTCATGAAGGATCTTGTCGGCCTTGGGTGTGGTCGGGCCATTGGCTCCCTCCGCAAGGATCTTGCAGCGAAGCCTGTCGGCATTTTCGGACGTGATCTGGTTCTCGGTAGCCGACGGCGTCAGCACATCACATTCGATCTCGAGGAGCTCCTTGTTACCTATCGCGTCGGCTTCCGGGTAACCCTCGAGCGATTTATTTGCATGAAGGTATTTCAGGACCGCCGGAATATCGAGGCCTTTTTTATTGACGATCGCACCGTAAACGTCCGAGATTCCGATGACCTTGTAGCCCGCCGCGTGCATCAGCTCGGCTCCAATGCCGCCCACGTTGCCGGAGCCCTGAACGACCACCGTGGTCTTTTCGGGCGTGAGGTCATATCGTTTGATCGCTTCATTTACCGTAAACATCACGCCGCGGCCGGTCGCTTCGCGGCGGCCGAGCGAACCGCCAAGGGCGACCGGCTTTCCGGTAACGACCGCATTCACCGTGTGACGGGCATGCATCGAGTAGGTGTCCATGATCCAGGCCATGGTCTGCTCGTTCGTGTTCATGTCAGGAGCGGGAACATCCTTGTCCGGCCCAATAAAATCCATCAGTTCGGACGTGTAGCGCCGAGTCATTCGCTCCAATTCGCCGAGCGACATCTGGGTCGGATCGCAAATGATCCCGCCCTTCGCTCCGCCGAACGGGACGTTTACCACGGCGCATTTCCATGTCATCCACGCGGACAGCGCCTTTACCTCGTCCAGGTTCACATCGGGCGCATATCTAATCCCGCCTTTTGCCGGGCCGCGGGCAAAGTTGTGTTGAACGCGAAAACCTTCGAAAACCTGTATATGCCCGGTATCCATGCGAACGGGGATATAAACCTTCAATTCCCGGCTCGGAACCCGCATCACGGCGTATAGATCCGTATCCAACCCCAGAAGCTGGGCGGCCCGGTCAAAGCGCTCGCTCATTGCCTCAAAAGGATTTTTTTCGTCGCTGCCGGTGAAACGCCGATTCTCGTCAGCCATTGGATTTGCCATTTTAATTAATCTCCAAAAAAAATTGAGTTAGCCGTTTACGTTAACGCCTCGTTCATTGCCCCGGAGCGATAGCCCTCAAGATCGAGCGTCACGTATTTAAAACCTAAATTTCTCATCGCGTCAGAGATCTCGCGGATCCTTTCGCGATCGAACATCAATTCGAATTCGTCGGGAGAGATCTCAATGCGCGCGATATCGCCATGCACCCGAAGGCGGAATTCGCGAAAACCATGCTCACGGAGGACCATCTCGCCCTTTTCGACCTTGCCGAGACGTTCGATCGTCACCGGCACTCCGTAGGCGACGCGCGACGAAAGGCACGGGCTCGACGGTTGGTCCCAGGTTGGCAACCCGTGTGCCCTGCTTAGTTCGCGAATATCCTTTTTCGTCATGCCAACCTCGACAAGCGGGCTGCGGACCGACCTTTCTTCTGCCGCAAGCCGTCCGGGCCGATGTCCCCCGATGTCGTCGGCATTGGTTCCGTCGACCACCTCTGCAATTCCCTCCCGTTTTGCGAGAGACGTCAATTTATTGAAAAGCTCAGATTTGCAGAAGTAACAGCGATTGCCCGGGTTTGCTATATAATTCGGGTCTGCGAACTCTTCCGTTTCAAGAGTCCGAAAATTGAAGCCGAATTTTTTTGCAAGCGATTCGGCCGCGTCACGTTGGGACGCTGCGACACTTGGGGAAATTCCCATGACGCTCAGTGATTTCTCGCCCAGTTCCTCGGACGCGACGCGCGCGAGATATGAGCTGTCGACACCGCCGGAATAGGCGACCAACAAGCTTCCCGCTTCGCGCATCAAAGAGCGCAGACGTTCCTCTTTTTCGCGGAGATCGGCGGGAAGTTCGACGGACGGAACCGATTGAAGTGAGAATGTCATTTAGCAGAACTACGAAGTAATTTCCGAGCTTCGCACAAACACGAAATCTTATCCGACCATAACCTAGAACGCAAATGATTCGGTTCAAAAAGATCGCAGATTTCCTTGGCAAAAAGGTTAGACCAAAATGACGCTAAGTGCTAATATCAAGACCATTTCCAGATAAGATGTATTTTAGACGAATCTCGCCGTATCGCAACCTTTTTATAGCTCGCGCTTTTGTCGTCGTTGTTTCGATCTGTCTGATCGGAGGCCTGACCTGCGTTCGTGCGCAGGAAGAAGGCTATGATGCAGTCGCGGTCTTTAACCAAGGCCAGGACGCTCACGAAAAGGGTGATCTCAAAGCCGCCATCGAGCTTTACCAAAAGGCATTGAAGATCATGCCTGAGTTTCCCGAAGCACAGCTTCAACTGGGGAACGCGTTCTTGAGTTTGGGAAAGATCGACAATGCGGAAACGGCATTTCGGAAGGCTGTCGAGCTTCGCGAAGGCTGGTCTCTTGCGCTGGCGAGCCTTGGATCTCTGCTTGTCACAAAAGAGAAGTACGCCGAAGCCTCGCCGCTGCTGGCGAAATCGGTCGAGATCGACGGACAAAATTTCCCTGCCTTGTCCGCGATGACCGAGTTACTCCTTCGCACAAAAGCCCGGCCGGAAGATCTTAGGAAACTGCTCGACCGGGTGAAATCGCTAACCGCAAAGGCGAATCCAACTGTTTCGATGTGGATGGCTCGGGCCTCACTGGAAAATGCGCTGGGTGATCTGGCGGCCGCAAAAAAGAGTCTCAGCGAAGTTCTCGCCGTTGATCCTAAGAACCAAGTAGCCCTATTTCAAAAAGCCGAGATAGCTCTGAAAGAGGATGATGCATCGACGGCGGAAGAAACGGCGAAACTGCTGGAAGCGTTGACGAAAACATCCGAGCGAGCGGTCACGATCCATGCTCAGGCACTGTTCAATTCAGGCAAGACTGATGAAGCCTTAAAGCTGATCAACTCGATCGTAAACCCTAGTAAAGACTCGATAGCACTCAAAGCCGCAATGACCACCGCGACCACGTCGAACCCGGCGGAGCTCGAGGGGGCGCTCGCTAGCGACCCGAAAAATTCGGAGGTGCTCGAACGTCTCTGTTATGCGTATCGGACCGCGGATCCGATCAAAGCACTAGATCTTTGCCGTCGGGCATCCGAAGCCAAGCCAGACAGCATCAAACCGACGATCGGCTACGGAGCAGCCCTCGTTCAGGCCCGAAGGTTTGACGAAGCCGCAGCTCTTTTTCGTCGCTTGTTATCGGCAGCACCCGAAAGTTACACGATTCACGGAAACCTTGCGACCGCTCTTTTCGAGCTTAAGCGTTATCCCGAAGCAAAGGTTGAATATGAGTGGCTGGCGAAAAACCAGCCGGATCTCGCGATCACGTATTTTTTTCTTGCGATATGTCACGATCAACTGCGAGAATATCTGGATGCGATGGCAAACTATCAGCAATTCCTGAAACTGGCCGATCCCGTTAGGCACAAATTAGAGATCGAAAAAGTTAACCTGCGACTGCCGCCTCTCCTGCAGCAGATCAAGGATAAGAAAGGCGCCAAATGAGCCAAAAGTTTTGGATCGGTGATCCTGAAACCGTTTCGGCAGTAAAACGGAAGAACCAGTGCGCCAAGATCAGGGTTGTATCAGTCGTGCTAGGGTTCAGTTTCCTGCTTGTTCTTGTGGGAAATTCTGTGGCCCAGGAGCCGCTAAGCGATCCGGATGCTGCACCGCCGCCGATCAAGGTGCTGTCAAAGGAAGAAAAGCAGGCTCTCGACGCCGAAACCGAGGTCAGGAAACACACCTCGGTCGCTTTGGAATTGATGAACAAGCGTCTATCGAACGCCGAATCATTCAATTCGGCGGAACACTTCGAGGAGATGTACAGGGAATTGGGGAGCTTTCACGCCTTAATGGACAATGCGCTGGAATTCCTGACAAAAAAAGACACCGACAGCTCAAAGGTGCTTAATAATTTCAAAAAGCTGGAGATCGGGCTTCGGACGTTTCAACCTCGGCTTGAGACCATCCGGCGCGACCTCTCACTGCGGTACGAACCGTATATTCGAACTTTGATCAGGTATATTCACGAGGCCCGTGAAAAAGCGATCGCCCCGATGTTCGGCGATACGGTAGTCCGCGACCGGCCTAAGAGTTAAAGGAATCAATGAAGGCAATTAGATTCAAATCGTTATTCGTTTTGTTTGTCGCCCTTTCAGCCCTGGTTATGGCCGCCCCGTCGGCGAACGCTCAACGGCGCGATTATTTGACTGAAGATGAGGTTGAGATCGTACGTGATGCTCAGCAGATAGATAGTCGTATGAAGGTCTTGATGCGGGCGATCGATCGGCGCTTTGCCGTTTTAGGGATAGACGCGGGCGGAAACGTTCCGAAGGAGAAGTCAGACGCTTGGGGTCCGGCTCCGACGGGAACTCGGATGGAATTGCTAGACGACATTCGACGAATCATCCAAAAAGCAGTCGATGACATAGATAATCTATCCGAACGGCCGGATTCGATAGTTGTCGAAGCGCCCACGAAAAAGGAAAAGCCAAAAAAGTATGAGGACGTTTTTCCGCCAGCGGTTCGAGTTCTTGCAGCGGCCGCCAGGCGTTATGAGCCTATCCTGAAACGCGAATACGAAGCCTCGAAAGATGAACGAGAGCGCGGACTACTTAGCCAATCCGGCGATCTCTGCGAAGAGATTATTGCCGCAGAGGGCCGCTTGAAATCCGACCCTCCAAAGAAAAGCGCAAACCGGTAATGAGAGCGTTGTTTTTGTTGGTCATTCTGGCCACGCTCAGTGTCGCGTCCTGCACACCGAACCAATCGATCGCCCTCGACAAGACCAACGATCCGAACGCGACGCGGACCCGAACGCCCGAAGCACCGCCCGAGGCTCCAACAAAGATCACCGTCGCGGAATTGATAGGCCGCGTCGCAAACGCCAAGCCTGAATCGTTTCTTTTTCCATGTACCCTAAATGCATACTCTGCGGTTGATAGACAGAAATTGCTCAAGCTGAGAGAGACGTGGCTTGCGAAAGAACAAGATGAGCGATATCTTATCTCGCCCTCGACCGGCTGTATTTGTCCAAGCATTTGTGTGCTCACGCTCGAAGACAGGAAGGCTCCGCCGCCCGCAAATTCAGCGATCATTCTTTTTGACCAGACACCAACGGAGAGATATGTTTGGCTTGCGAAAAACCTAAATCTCACGGGCGCGCAGCTTGGCTGGTCCAGTATCACACCCCAAATAACATTTACCCAGTCGGACGGAAAGGTAGTCAAAACGTGCACGTTCATGCCTGACAAAGTTCCGGCTCATTATGTTGCCGTCTGCACGGACGGAACGGGGAAAAAGATCGCTGCACTCTAGTTCCTTCCAATTCCTGTTGCCCGCACTTGAGGGTTTGTCGCGCCTACTTTACATTAGTCAATAATGTCAGCTGAGAATCTAAAAAAGACGCCGCTTAACGCGGTGCATCGTGAGATGGGCGGGAAGATGGTCGATTTCGGCGGGTGGGATATGCCTGTGCAGTATCCGGCTGGCGTTATCGAGGAGCACATGCGTACGCGAACGCGGTCCGCACTCTTCGACGTATCGCACATGGGCGAGATCTGGGTGGAAGGGCCCGACGCGATCGACTTCGTCAATGGACTGACGACAAATGACGTCACAAAGCTGATCGATGGCCAAGCTCATTATTCCGCTCTCACCAACGACGAGGGCGGCGTGGTCGACGACCTGTTGGTGTATCGCTTTGGATCGGAAAGGCTGCTGCTTGTCGTTAACGCTTCGACAACGGACAAGGACTGGGATTGGATCGCATCGCACAAGAACAGCGAAAATGTCACATTGAGAAACGCCAGCGTTGACTATTGCCAGATCGCGATACAGGGCCCGGAAGCACTGGGCATTTTACAGGAGCTCACCGAGACAAAGCTTGAAGACATCAAGTATTACCATTTTGAGACGGGCAACGTGGACGGAGTCGATTCTATTATTTCGCGCACGGGTTATACAGGTGAAGACGGGTTCGAGGTTTACGCCGCACCGGAGTTTGCCGTGCAGCTTTGGAATAAAATGCTCGAAACCGGAAACTACGGCAGCGGTGGCGGAACTCTCCCGGCGGGACTTGCGGCTCGCAACACGCTCCGACTTGAATCGGGAATGTCGCTGTACGGTCATGAGCTTAGCGACACGATCACGCCGCTCGAGGCGAATTTGGGCTGGATAACGAAATTGCAGAAAGGCGATTTTACCGGGTCCCAGGAGATCAGGAAGCAGAAGGACGACGGAATACGACGCAGGCTGGTGGGCTTCGAAATGACTGACAAAGGCATCGCCCGCGACGACCATCCCATTTTTATCAATGAGAAGCGGGTCGGTTACGTTACGTCCGGCAGTCCGGCGCCATTCTTAAAAAAGAACATCGGACTCGCATTTCTTCCCGTCGAATTTGCAAATATCGGCCAAGAAATTAAAATTGATGTTCGAGGTAAACATTTGTCCGCCGTAGTTGTTCCAACTCCCTTTTACAAACGTGAGAAATAATCCCAATAGTTTTGGAGCTCAATAAATTTCAGCAGAATACTATGTCTAACATTCCCGAGAATTTACGCTATAGCAAAGATCACGAATGGGTTTTGGTCGATGGCGAGACCGCGACTATCGGCATAACGGATTACGCCCAGAATTCGCTCGGCGACGTTGTCTATATAGACATGCCGCGTGTTGGCGACAGCTTTGGCGCCCACGAAGCATTTGGTTCGGTCGAATCCGTAAAGGCAGTCTCAGAGATCTTCACGCCGCTGGCCGGTGAGATATCCGAGGTCAATGTCGACCTCAACGATACGCCGGAGGCAGTCAACACCGACCCCTACGTAAAGGGATGGATGATCAAGCTGAAGATGGCAAACGCGGGCGATGCCGATGCCATGCTTTCGGCAGAGGAATACGAGGAATACCTCTCTACTGTCGGTTGATCGTTGTTCACAAAATGCGGGCAGGAACTCCTACGCCTGTCTCTGTTCCCACCAATAAGCTGAAGCCTCCGGCGTTTCACGCAAAAGCCGTTTCGATCTTACGTCAACTTTGGTATTTTACTCTTCGCCGATAGGTTGCTTGCCCATATGAAGATCGCCCAACTTCTGCTGCGGGGGGCTCTACTCTTCCTAGGACTGCCCCCGTTCTATCGGCTCAGGATACACCGGGTCATCCGCCCGAAGTTGGCATTGCTGTTTACGATCTAGTGCCGGAACAACGGCTCCAGGCAGGCGATTTTCGTCCGCTGATGAAAACTGAATCAGGTTTTTTAGCAAAGCTTCAGGAAACGCCAAACATCAGCGTAACGGATCTCACGACAAGATCCTGTCGCCGAAATGATGCCTGAACCTTCGCATATTTCGGGCGAGATGCGGCCGCCGGCTGCGCAGCTTCCCGATCGTTACTTTTTTACCGCAAATGGTGAAAAGCGGTGTTTACACCTTCACGAAGGCGGAAAAAACCGCAATTAACAAACCCGAGAACGGCGCTCTTCGAAGCGGCGGGACCAAGGGCTATGAAATAGAGAAGATGGATTTTGAGGTACGGCGGATCACGCCTGGCGGCGGGATCATAAAACGCTGATCGAGAATTCTAGGAGCACAACAATGAAAAAGTTCTTTCAAGTAATCATTCCGGCGATAGTTCTAGGCCTCTCGGCCGCGGCGGCGAATGGGCAGAATTATAAGATCAAACAAACGACCTCGGTCATGGGCCAGAACGTGTCGTCAACTATTTATGTCAAGGGTTCGCGAAAACGCACGGAGCAGGGCGGGATAATGGGAATGGGTGGAGACGTCGCCTCGATCGAACAATGCGATCTGCGCCGTACCCTTCAGGTCAACGATAAAAAGCGGCTCTACACGATCGATCCGTTTCCGACTGATTCAGGTGAGGTGAGCCCATCAACGGCAGGAAAACCTGTCCGAGCGATCCCCCAGAAAACTGTCAAAGGCGGCACGATCACGATGACGACGTCGATCAACGATACTGGCGAGCGCAAGCAGATGTTCGGGTTGACGGCTCGCCATATCAAGACGTCGATGAAGATGGAACCTTCTCCCGACGCCTGCACGAAACAAGAAATGAGTATGGAAACTGACGGCTGGTACGTCGATCTGCCCCAATTTTCCTGTCCGATGACCATCCCGAGAAACCCGATGGCGTCGGGCGGAAACGAGCGGTCCGGCGGCTGCCAGGATAGGATGATCGTCAAATATTCCGGCGGGGGAAAGATGGGTTTCCCGTTGAAGGTCACGCAGACCATGGGTGGTGAAGGTCAGAGTTTTGCCACCTCGATCGAAACGGTGGAATTCTCGAAGGCGACACTCGATGACGGACTTTTCGATGTACCGCAGGGATATTCGCTAGCGAATTCAAGCAGCGACCTGTACGGCAAGCCTGATTATGCCGCGATGGCTCGTGCCCAGCGAGATAATGACCCAGGTAATGACGGATCGGCGCGCTCTTTCCCTCAGACTGTAAAAAATGCGGTAACCTCGACCAAACGAGCGGGCACAAAACGCATCGGCGTGCTATTGCCGACCAATCAGACCACTGAAACCGTCTCGACGCTTAATCTTCAACTATTTCTTGTTCAGCGGCTGACAGGCGGAAATGTTGACGCAGTTGCCGTCAAGTCGGAGGCGGACGCCCGGTCGACGAACTGCGACTTTCTTTTGTCGAGCGACGTTTCGAAGCTAAAGCAATCAACATCGAGCAAGATCGGAGGAATCTTCGGAAAGGTGACCAATACCGATACATCGGGAGGAAAAAACTACGATGCGCAAGTCGATTTCAGTCTAAAGTCGCTGTCGAGCGGCCAGTCGGTTTTGCAGAACAAAGCCGCGGGCAAGGCAAGCGGAACAGCCGACGTAGCCGCTCAAGGCATGCTCTCACAGGAAGCCTCGTCGGTCTTGGCTGCTATAAGATAGTAAACCTCTCAATTCAACCCTAACTCTGGCCGCATTCGATGATCTCGAAAACGGCCTTTTTGCTGTTAAAAAGCTAAATCACGCGACAGGTTTTCACAATCCGAACGCCAGTTTGGTATTATTTCTGTTTCACAAAGAGCTTGCGTTAAGACAGGCATTTTCTAAATGAGATATATACCGAATTCACCCGAAGAACGCGACGAAATGCTCGCGTCGATATGCCTTACTTCGGCCGATGAGCTTTTTCGCTCGATACCCGTGAACGTTCAGTTAAATCGGCGATTAAATGTCACCGAACCACTTGCGGAACCGGAAGTGATCGCGGCAATGGAGTCTTTGGCCGCCAAGAATACCGCGGCGTCAAAGCCCTCGTTTCTGGGTGCCGGCGTTTACTCGCATTTTTCGCCGACCGTCGTCGACCACCTGATCCAGCGATCGGAGTTCTTCACGTCGTATACACCTTATCAGCCTGAGATATCGCAGGGAACGCTCCAATATATATTCGAATTCCAGACGCTTATCTGCCAACTTACGGGAATGGAGGTCGCTAACGCCTCGATGTATGACGGCTCGACCGCAATGGCCGAAGCTTATCTGATGGCCCAGCGTGTGACGCGACGGGACAAGATAGTCGTCGCCCAGAGCGTCCATCCGGAGTATCGCGAGGTCGCCAGAACCTATACCCAGCACGGGGCAGCAGAAATAGTCACGGTTCCCTTC
>JBDTZW010000177.1:0-1503 GCA_040004905.1 Acidobacteriota bacterium | reverse complement strand
CTCAATATAGGAAAAGACACTCTATTTGAACCTAAAGCCGGTGATTTAGTTGCTTTAGCCGTTAGAAGTTTTGTTAATGTTGCCGTTTATCGGCAATTCCGCCCAATGCCTCGGGAATTGCTGAATGTGTCCTTGGTAGGGGTGATCAAGAACAAAGAGCACTTGACTATTTCCCGGAGGGGATCGATCTACCGGATTTGCGAACTGCGGCGGCCTGGTGCAAAGGGTGTGATATCTACAAAAACGCGACCTAGACGGTTTTCGGCACGGGTCAAACTCCGGGGGGATCACGTTTGTCGGAGAACAGCCTGGCGACGAAGAGGATCGCGCCGGCCTCCCTTTTATTGGGTCGGCGGGACGTGTATTCGATTCTGCCCTCGCAGACGCCGTAATCACAAAGGCCACAAAGTGATAACACGAGTACAAAAACTACGATCTTTATATTCCATTAATGCCCATTAGCGAATCTGATCCAAGCGTCCGTTGAATGAAAATGCTCGTTCCGTTAGAATCAAGGCATTTCTTCGGCCTAAATGGAACGATCTGCTCAAAAGAAAAGGTTCAGCCTGGTACTGATCAAGCCGTCGCACTACGATGATGATGGCTATGTGATCCAGTGGTTTCGTTCGGCCATACCGTCAAATTCGCTCGCGGTTTTGTACGGCCTGGCGCTCGAATGCGCGGCCGAAAACATCCTCGGGCCGGACGTCGAATTCGACATTCACGCATTCGACGAAACCAATTCTGTAATTCGCATCGATCGCATCGCAAAGCTCGTTGAAAAAGCCGACGACGGCATGGTAATGCTCATCGGCGTGCAGTCGAACCAGTTTCCGCGTGCACTCGATATTGCCCGGCCGATGCGCGAAAAAGGGATCAAGGTCGCGATCGGCGGCTTTCATGTTTCGGGGACGATGGCGATGCTGAAGGACCGCGATCCGTATGTGCAGAAAGCGCTCGATATGGGCGTTTCGCTTTTTGCGGGCGAGGCCGAAGGCCGTCTCGGCCACGTGCTGCTGGATGCGTCGATGAACGATCTCCAGCCGGTCTATAATTTCATGGACGACCTCCCCAATATGGAGGACGTTGCGACACCGTTGCTTCCAGCCGAACGCGTCCATCTGACTGCGGGAGCGACGACGAGTTTTGACGCCGGACGCGGATGCCCTTTCGCCTGCTCGTTCTGTACGATCATAAATGTTCAGGGCCGCAAATCGCGGCGACGCTCGCCCGATGATATCGAACGCATCGTTCGAGCAAACGTCGAACAGGGCCTTCACTCATTCTTCATCACCGACGATAATTTTGCCCGCAACAAAGATTGGGAAATAATTCTCGACCGGCTGATCGATCTTCGCGAGGTCGAGCGGCTCAAGATCAGTTTTATTATCCAGGTCGATACGCTCTGTCACAAGCTGCCCAACTTTATCGAGAAATGTAAACGAGCCGGCGTGAAACGCGTTTTCATCGGCCTCGAAAACATCAATCCCGACAGCCTGCTCG
>JBDTZW010000451.1:0-17013 GCA_040004905.1 Acidobacteriota bacterium | reverse complement strand
TGAGATAATCCAGAAGCTTTCTCCTGCGCGAGACCATTTTCAGCAAGCCGCGCCGTGAGTTATTATCCTTGCTATGCACCTTAAAGTGCTCGGTCAGCTCGTTGATCCGTTGGGTCAAAAGAGCGATCTGCACCTGTGACGAACCCGTGTCCGACCCGTGAGTTTTGTAATCGCCAACTATCTTTTCTTTTACTTCTCTAACTGTTGCCATATTTGCTTGCCTTAAATAGCCTCTCCTAGCTCGCAGTAACGCCGAACAATTCGGTAACCGCGAAATTTATTATTTGTTCATTCCGAAAAACGTTGAATACGGAAAACGTTGAATGAAACGAAGTGATTATACATTTTTCGGTACTCATTTTCCATTTTGCGTTAACGGAAACTCCTCCATGAACTTTGTCGAGAAATCCCCTTTTCGAAATCTTTCGTCGGCCATGATCTTTTGATGCAGCGGAATGGTTGTTTTGATCCCTTCGACCACCATCATCTCGAGGGCCCGCTGCATACGAGCGATCGCAAGTTCGCGCGTCCGCGCGTGAACGATAAGCTTGGCGATCATCGAATCGTAATACGGCGGAACCACATAACCCGGATACGCAGCCGTATCGACACGAACTCCTGGACCGCCTGGAATGTTAAAGGCTGTGATCCTGCCGGGGCTCGGAGTGAATTTCACAGGATCTTCCGCGTTGATCCGACATTCTATCGAGTGGCCGACTATCTGTACGTCGCTTTGCACATAACCGAGGTCTTCGCCGGTTGCGATCATGATCTGGTTACGCACAATATCCGCAAGCGTCACCATCTCGGTCACAGGATGCTCGACCTGAATGCGCGTGTTCATCTCCATGAAGTAAAAACTGCCGTCTTCATCGAGAAGGAATTCAAATGTTCCCGCGCTCGAGTAACCGATCTCTTTGCAGGCGTTGACAGCTACGGCTCCCATCTTTGCACGCTGTTCCGGCGTGATCGCCGAAGATGGTGCTTCTTCTAGAAGCTTCTGATGTCTTCGCTGGATCGAACATTCGCGTTCGCCGAGATGGACGCAGTTTCCGTGTTCGTCGGCAAGGACCTGGATCTCGATATGCCGCGGCCGCTCGATATAGCGCTCTATATAAACGGAGTCGTTCCTGAAAGCGGCGAGAGCTTCGGCCTGCGCGGTTTCAAGTTGGCTTTCAAGCTCGTCCTCGCTCCGTACGATCCGCATTCCGCGTCCGCCGCCGCCGGCAGCGGCTTTTATGATCACGGGGAAACCGATCTCCCTGGCAATCTTTGTCGCTTCGTCAGCCGACTCGATCGGATCCGGACTTCCGGGCAGGATCGGGACGCCGGCCGCCTGCATGGTGCGCCGGGCTTCGACCTTGTCGCCCATCATCGCGATCACATCAGGCTTGGGCCCGATAAACTTGATATTGCAGTCTTCGCAAATCTTCGCAAAAGTCGCCGATTCCGCTAGAAATCCGTAACCCGGATGGATCGCATCGACGTTCGTGATCTCGGCTGCACTTATGATCGAGGGGATGTTCAGGTAGCTCTGCGCCGAAGGCGGCGCACCGATACAAACCGCTTCGTCGGCGTAGCGAACGTGGAGAGCTTCGCGATCCGCTTCCGAGTGCACAGCGACGGTTTTAATTCCCATCTCCTTGCAGGTCCAGATTATTCGGCACGCAATCTCGCCGCGGTTGGCGATCAGAATTTTTCGAATCTCGCGGGTCATAATAAAGTTCAAGGTTCAAATCTCAATGCCCAAGCTCAGAACGAATCCGATTACTTTGAACTTTGAATTTTGAACCTTCAACAAATCAACTACTTCCTGATTCCGAAAAGGGGCTGGCCGAACTCGACCGGCTGGCCATTCTCGACGTAGATCTTTACAACTTCGCCGGAGGTTTCGGCCTGGATCTCGTTCATCAGTTTCATCGCCTCGATGATGCAAACGACGGTTTCCGGCGACACATCACCGCCTTCTTTAATATACGGCTCCTTGTCGGGGCCGGGCGATCGGTAAAACGTGCCGACGATCGGCGACGTGATCTTGTAGAGATCTTCTTCTATCTCGGTCGGAGGCTGTTCAGAAACAACGGGAGCCGTTGAGGCGTTCGAAGCGACGGGAGCGGATGTCGGCTGTACCGCCTGCACTACGGTCTGAGAAACCATCTTGCTCAGCCGGACGCGAATATTCTCGTTCTCAAACTCGAAGTCGGTAAAGCCGTGCTCATTGAAAAGTTCTGCGAGTTCGCGGATCTCCTCCATATTCAAAGAGGGATCAGCCGAACTGCTTTTCTTTTTCGAAGCCGCCTTGCTTTTGCCGCCCGCCTCTTTGTCTTTCGCTTCTGCACTGGCTGTGAAGTCACTCATGCTCCGGGATACTCCTTAGCCTTTAGCAGCTAGTTCGCGCGGGTTATCGACTAATTCAATGACAGCCATTTCAGCGTTATCCCCTATGCGTCGACCGAGCTTGATAATTCGAGTGTAGCCACCAGCCCGGTCTTTGTAACGCGAGCCGAGTTCGTCAAACAGCCTTTGGACCGCTTTGACGCCCGCCGTTCTTTCGATCTTATCCTTAGGTTCTCCCTTCTTTCCGCGAAACCGGCTCTGGTCGGCTTTGAACGTGCTGTTTCCCGCGTGGAAGAACCGCGCGGCCTGTCGCCGAAGATGGACCTCACGAAGTTTGCCGTCGGCGCCGTCCAATCCCTGAGCTTTCCGAGCGAGCGTGATGGCTTTTTCGACGAACGGACGAAGCTCTTTAGCCTTGGGCACGGTCGTGACGATGTGCTCCTTGTCAGCATTGATCAGCGAGGTGGCCAAATTTCGAAGGAGCGACATCCTGTGCTCGGTCGTCCTACCTAATTTACGATGTGCTTTTAAATGTCTCATTTCTTTCAAGTCCAGGAAGCTGGAAAGTCTTGGAAGTCCTTCAGGAATCCGGAAATCATTCGCTCCCTAGACTTCCAAGACTTTCTCGACTTATCTAGTCTAGGTCTCTTCCGCCCGATCCCGGGATCGGGTTTCCCTGCTCGTCAAAATCCATTCCGAAATCGAGGCCCATTCCGTGAAGAAGGTCCTTGATCTCGGTCAGCGATTTCTTACCGAAATTTTTGGTACCGAGCATGTCTTTCTCGCTCCGCTTGATCAGATCGCGGATCGAACGGATATCGGCATTCTTAAGGCAGTTGTACGAACGGACGGAAAGTTCCAGCTCGTCGACCGGCTTATCGAGCAGATCGTTTCGCATCAGTGGCGGACGAGCGATGTCTTCGTATTTGTATTCTTCTTCTTCCTCTTCAAAGTTGATAAAGATCGACATGTGATCTTTAACAAGTTTTGCGGCGAGGCCGATCGAATCTTCAGGCTTGACGGAGCCGTCTGTCCATACCTCGATCGTCAGTTTGTCGAACTCGGTATTCGAACCTTGACGGGTCTTATCGACGTTGTAATTTACCTTTTTGATCGGCGTGTGGACCGAGTCGATCGGAATGTAACCGACCGAAAGATCTTCGTCATTATTGAACTCAGCAGATACATATCCGCGACCGCTTTTGAGCCGCATTTCGACATTCAACGAACCGCCCTGGCCAATTGTAGCAAGGTGAACGTCTTTGTCGAGGATCTCGACATCGCCATCGCCTTGAATGTCGGCGCTGGTGACTTCTCCTGCTCCCTTCTTGCTGATCGTCAATGTTTTCGGTCCCTGGCCATGTAGCTTTAACGGAACCTGCTTTAGATTGAGAATAACGTCAGTGGCATCTTCGACTACACCCTTGATCGACGAGAATTCATGTTCGACGCCGTCGATCTTGACGGCGGTAATGGCCGCACCCTCGATCGAGGCTAGAAGAGCCCGGCGGATCGAATTTCCGACCGTCGTGCCGAACCCGCGTTCGAATGGTTGAGCGTAAAATTTCCCGTATCTTTCCGTAAGAGTTTCCGTCTCGACATTAAGCCGACTCGGCATCTGGAAATCCGTCCAATTATTGCTTTGTGTCATATTTGTTCTTTTAAAAGTCCTAAGAGTTGGCTTTGTCCCCGGCGCTTGCCAAGCAAGAACAAACTTTCGGCACCGGCTACTTCGGCCAACTCAGCTATTTCTATTTACTATAAAGCTCGACGATCAACTGTTCGTTGATATTTGCATCGATATCACCTCGCTTAGGTGATGCGGTAACGGACACACTCAGGTCCGCGTCACCGGCGCTAAGCCAGGCCGGACGGCCTCGGCCGACCGCCGTTTGCCACGCGCCTTCGACGTGCGTATTCTTGTGGCTCTTTTCTTTGACGGCGATAATATCGCCGACCTTGACTTGAAATGACGGAATATCGACCTTTCGGCCATTAACGGTCACGTGTCCGTGATTCACCAATTGGCGGGCCTGTCTTCGCGACGTCGAAAAACCCGACCGATAGACCGTGTTATCGAGCCTGCGCTCGAGCATGAAAAGGAGATTTTCGCCCGTGACACCTTTCTGCCGAAGGGCTTTCTCAAAATAATTGCGAAATTGCTTTTCGAGAACGAAGTAAATTCGCTTAACTTTCTGTTTTTCGCGGAGCTGCTGGCCGTAGCCCGCAAGCATTTTTCGGCGCGCGGCTCCGTGCTGCCCCGGCGGGTTGGTACCGCGTTTTTCGATCGCACATGAGGGCTTAAAGCATCGATCGCCCTTTAGAAATAATTTCGCACCTTCGCGGCGGCACAGCCGGCACACCGCATCTCTGTATCTAGCCATTTATTTGTTTTCTGCCTCCGTCAAGCTATTTGCGATCTGCATACACACAAACCGCCAGCCTAAATCTCGGAAAAGTTTACAGGCCAGTGGCCCTTCGTCCTTTCGATAGTAAGTAAATCAAACTCTGCGCCGTTTTGGCGGCCTGCAACCATTGTGCGGGATCGGTGTCACATCGCGGATCGATGTAACACGGATGCCTGCTTGGGCGACCGCTCTGATCGCAGACTCGCGCCCGCCGCCCGGGCCTTTGACGCGTACCTCGACCTCACGCATACCCGCCTCCGCCGCTTTGCGGGCCGCATCGGTCGCCGCCTGTTGGGCAGCGAAAGGCGTACCCTTTCTCGAACCGCGAAATCCCTTCGCACCGCTCGAAGACTGAGCGACCAGATTTCCGTTCGAATCGGTGATCGAGATCAGCGTGTTATTGAACGATGCCGCGATATACACGATCCCGTAGGGAATATTCTTTCGCTCTTTCTTCTTGTAAGTCTTCTTTTTCGCTGCTGGTTTTGTTGCCATATAAATTCAGTTGTCAGTGTTCAGTGGACGGTGAGCAGTTGCAAGCGTGTGCAAGCCGCCTTTCGTCACTACAAACTTACTTCTTACCCGGTGCCTTCTTCTTCGCGACGGCGGCCTTGCGCGGACCTTTTCGGGTTCGTGCGTTGGTGCTGGTTCGCTGTCCGCGGACCGGCAGGCTTCGGCGATGACGCAGGCCGCGGTAGCAGCCGATATCCATCAGACGCTTAATGTCCATCTGCACACGCTTTCTGAGATCGCCTTCAATATCACCCTGGGCATCCAGGACGGTGCGGATCTTATTGAGTTCGTCCTCGCTAAGATCACGGATCTTCGCGTCAGTGCTTATGCTCGCCTCATTAAGGATCGAGGTAGCCCGAGACTTGCCCACACCGTAAATATAAGTCAAACCGATCTGTGCCCTTTTGTTGGGCGGTAAATCAACACCTGCTACACGAGCCATACTCTCTCCTGATAAAAACTATCCCTGACGCTGTTTATGTTTTGGATTTTCACAAATCACGCGTACAACACCTTTCCGATGAACGATCTTGCATTTGTCGCAGATCTTTTTTACTGAAGGACGGACTTTCATAACTTTCCCTCTGACTACTTATACCTGTACGTGATCCTCCCGCGTTCCAGGTCATCAGGCGATAACTAGACCAAAACCTCGTCCCCGGGCAAAACACGCATGAAATTCTTCCTCATTTTGCCGGAAACGGAGGTAGGCATATGGTGCCCGTTGCCGTCGATCGCAACCCTGAACATTTCGTTCGGCAACGTCTCGAGCTCCAGCGGGGTTACCTCGATCGCCTCTTCCTCGACATACGTAAACAAAGCCAACCTGTCGTTTAGTTGGACAAACTCATAATATTAGTATCTTTTTCTCTAACTTTCAAGTCAGGTGGTGGCCGATTCCGCTATTTGCTCCTTTCGCCGTTTCTTCTGTTCTTTTGTAAGCGTTAAAATCTCGGGGCCATCCGCCGTTACAGCTAACGTATGCTCCGCATGGGCCGAAGGCTTGCCGTCCAGGGTGATCACCGTCCAGCCATCAGAAAGCGTTCGAGTTTCATGCGTGCCGAGGTTTAGCATCGGCTCGATAGCGAAACAATAACCAACTCGGATCTTTTCACGCGTCCCCGGCCGCCCGTAATTCGCTATTTGCGGAGCCTCGTGCATCTGTCTGCCGATTCCGTGGCCGGTGTAGTCACGAACGATGCCGTAGCCGTATTTTTCAGCATGCTGCTGGATCGCGGCGCCTATATCGCCTACCCGATTAGTCGGACGTGATCGTTCAATGCCAAGTTCAAGGCACTCTTCCGTAACGCGAATAAGCTGCGCGAGGTCGTCGGAGATCTTGCCAACAGCAACGGTCATCGCCGTGTCGCCGACAAACCCCTGATACGTAGCCGCCATATCGAGCGAAGCGATATCTCCTTCCTTCAAAGGTGCGTCCTTGGAAAAACCGTGAACTATCTCTTCGTTTACCGACGCGCATATGGCGTAAGGAAAACCGTGATAACCGATAAACGTCGGAATAGCTCCGGCGTCACGGATCATCTTTTCGGCGGCTTTGTTAAGCTCCATCGTCGAGACGCCAGGCACGACCATGGGCCGCAAAGCCTCACGCACGTCGGCGATCAATTCGCCGACGGCCCGCATCTTATCAAGATCTTTTGATGATTTTGCGACGATCATTGTGTTACCTAACAGAAAGCGGCCAAAATCCTCAAGTGTTTCGCCGAACGTCAAAGGCCTTCCCGTCAAACCAGCTTCCCGATCTGGATGTAAATATCCTCGACTTCTCCGGTCCCGTCTATCCTCGCCAGACGTCCTGACTTATCGTAGTAATCGAGCAGCGGCCGGGTATTTGTCTCGTACGTCTCGAGCCGCGTTTTCACGCTTTCTTCGTTATCATCTGCCCTATGGACAAGCACAGCATCGGCGTGATAATCACAAAACCCGTCGTTCTTTGGCTGCTTAGAATATACATTATATATCTCGCCGCAAACCGGACAGCTTCGGCGGCCCGTCAACCGCCTGAAGAGTTCTTCTTGCGGGACTGCGACCTCGATCGCTTGAATATCCTTTCTCTGCTCCTTTGCCAATTCTTCGAGCTGTTCGGCCTGAACGGCGGTGCGGGGATAGCCGTCAAGCACAAATGTTCCGGCCGTGTCAGGCCTCGAAGTTCTCTCTCTTACGATCCGATACGTGATCTCGTCCGAGATCAACTTGCCCGATGCCATGATCTCCTGCACCTCTTTCGCGAAAGGAGTATCCTGTGCTTTCATCTCGCGGAACATATCACCGGTCGAGATCTGGGGAATGCCCCGACGCTCCTGCAAGAGTCTTGCCTGCGTTCCTTTTCCCGCACCCGGTGCACCTATCAAAACAACGATCTTACTCATTAACTATTAACCGTATAGACGCCGAAACGCAGAGCGAGATCTTGAACGACGGCAACAGCCATTCGCCCGACCTCCGCAACTCTGCGTCTTTGCGGTTCAAAATTGTCAAGAACGCCGGCCGCGAAGTCGCGATCCGGCACCGAGAAATCCTTCGTAATTTCTCATCACCAACTGTGCCTCGATCTGCGAAACAGTGTCCATTGCCACACCGACCAGGATCAGCAGCGAGGTGCCGCCGAAATAGAATTGGTAACCAAGCCCGCTCGGGATCCAGTTAAGACCAGGAGTGGCGTTGAAAAAATTCTCGACTCCCGTACCAATAAAAGGCAGCCGTCCGACCCGAAACCCGCTCAGCAACAGCTGCGGCACAAAAGCTACGAACGCCAGATAAATAGCTCCGACGGTCGTCAACCTCGTCAAAATGCCGTTCAGATACTCCGCCGTCGGTGCACCCGGACGTATTCCGGCAATGAATCCGCCGTGCTTACGCAGATTGTCCGAAACCTCGTCCGTATTGAATACGATCGTTATGTAAAAGAAGGTGAAGAGTACGATCAACGAAAGAAATACAAGTTCGTAATACGGATCACCGCCGTGAAACTGCTGGAAAAAATTATGCACCTGCGACCATGCAGAATTCGGGTTTGCCGGATCAGCGGGAAACGCGGTGAAAACAGTCTGTGGCAGAGCGAGTACCGATGACGCAAAGATCACGGGAATAACGCCGCCCATATTGATCTTCAACGGCAAGCTTGTTTCCTGTCCGCGAAACGTCTGGTTGCCCACACGCCGACTTGCGTAACTTATAGCAATATTTCGCCGGGCGGATTCCACATAAACGATCAATGCGATTAGAGCCACCAGAACGATCACAAGAAAGACAACGCCGAGTGTCTGCGTAACGTCGCCCGCTCCGATCCTTTCCGAAATTTGAGCGACGCCCCGAGGCAACCCGACGACGATACCCGCGAAGATGAGCAGCGAAATTCCGTTGCCTACACCTCGCTCTGTTATCTGTTCACCGAGCCACATAACGAAGATCGTGCCTGTCGTGAGCGTAATGACGATCATGGCGGTCGCGGTCCAGGTCGGAGCAATGATCCCGTTACGGCTGAGCCAGGTAGCGACAAAATATGTCTGCACCGAGCATAGGACAACCGTTAGATACCGCGTCCACTGGTTCATTTTCTGACGACCGACCTCGCCCTCTTCCTGAATTTTCTTCATCGCCGGAGAAAGAACAGGCAGAAGCTGCATGATGATCGAAGCCGTAATATAGGGTGTTACACCAAGTGCGAGCACCGAGATCTTTTGGAAATTTCCGCCGGAGAAGAGGTCCAAGACACCCAAAAGTGTTCCGGCTACTTGTCCCCAGACATCTTTGAGCCGGTCGGGATTGACGCCTGGGGACTGGATTTTGGACCCCAAACGGTAAATTGCCAAGAGTCCCAAAGTGAAGAGGATACGCGTCCTCAGCTCCGGGATCTTGAACATATTCTGGATGGCGGCAAAAAACTTCTCCATACAATTTCCTTGTTAATAGACTTGGGGTGACCTCTGATCGCGCGTATCAAAAATCGCGAAAGGCGGGACCGTGCCCGCCGCCGACAACTCCTAGGCCGTAGCAGCCGCGTGTTTCACTATCTCAGTTGTGGTTCCGCCCGCTTTTTCGATCTTTTCGCGGGCCGTCTTTGTAAACCTGTGCGACGAAATTTTGAATGCCTTGGTTACGTCTCCGTTGCCCAGGATGACCAGGTCGTGTTTCGCTTTTTTGATCAGTCCACGCTCGTGCAGGATCTCGGGAGTGACTTCCTCGCCCGCGGCAAAGTTCGCTTCGATCTTGGCGAGGCTGATCTCGACCCACTGTTTCTTGAAGATATTCGTGAATCCGCGCTTCGGCAAACGACGTTGGAGCGGCATCTGTCCGCCCTCAAACCCGGGACGGCTACTGTAACCCGAACGGGATTTTTGTCCCTTGTGACCCCGGCCGGACGTCTTTCCAAGACCTGAGCCCGGGCCTCGCCCAACTCGTTTCTTCTTATGAGTAGAACCCTTCGCCGGTTTTAAATTATTTAACGATAAAGCCATATATGTTTTGTTCGTTGATCGTTCATTGGTGTTCGCTGAAACCGTTTATTTCAACGAACGACCAACTAGGATCTAGTCAACAATTCTCAAAAGATGCGGGACCTTTGCGACGATGCCGCGCATCGCGGGGTTATCCGGGCGCTCGACCGTCTGATTCAGCTTGGTCATGCCGAGACTCTTGATCAGGTCCTTCTGCTTTCGCGAGTAACCGATCACGCTCCGATAGTATTGGATCTTGATCTTCCCGCTGTTTTCGTTTTCTGATTTCTTAGCCATTTTCTTATTTTCGACTTTGGATCGGCAATTTTCGGCCCGCGTCCGCAGTCCGCAAATTGACTATCTCGAATCGCAAATTAAACCAATTCCTCGACCTGTTTACCTCGAAGCCGGGCTACGTCGAGCGGATCCTTCATTCGCAAAAGGCCGTTAAAGGTTGCGCGGATCACATTATGATTATTATTGGAACCGAGGATTTTTGTGCGAACGTTGTGCACGCCGAGCGACTGCAATACAGCTCGAACCGCGCCACCCGCGATCACGCCCGTTCCTTCAGCGGCTGGCTTTAGCAGAACCCGTCCCGCACCATATTCACCGATCATCTCGTGCGGCAGCGTACCATTTATCAGCGGAACGCGGATTAGATTATTCTTGGCCGCCTCAACCGCTTTTTTGATCGCATTCGGGACTTCCTTCGCCTTTCCAGTCCCAAAACCAACGTGCCCCGATTCGTCACCGACGACCACCAACGCCGCGAACGAAAGGTTTTTACCACCCTTGACGACCTTGGTGACGCGGTTGATCGAGATAAGCTGGTCCTTGAGGATAAGCCCCCCCGGAGAAATTCTTTGCTTGCTTTTAGTCATTACTTTCTTCTTTTACCGGCTTACCTGCCGACTCGTTCTTGTTCAGGCCCGCGGTCCTGGTGGCGTCAAGCAAGGCCTTGACTCGCCCGTGATAGAGATATCCGCCGCGGTCAAAAACCACATTTGTAATTCCAGCCTGCTGCGCACGTTCCGCTATCGCCTGCCCAACCTTTGCCGCCGCATCGACATTCCCACCGGTCTTGCCCGTAAGCGTTTTTTCGGCCGTCGATGCCGTTGCCAAGGTCTTGCCGCTGTTATCGTCGATCACTTGAGCATAAATGTGATTCACGCTTCGGAAAACTGCGAGCCTCGGCCGCTCAGCCGTTCCCTGCACTTTCTTCCGGATCCTGCTGTGGACCCCTCGACGAATGTCCGCTCTACTTCTCTGTGCCATATTCTTAGTGTTAAGCGAGTAATGAATAACGAAAAATGAAAAGAACCGTGATCAATTTCTCATTTTTCACTTCCCACCTATTTACCCGTTTTCCCGGGTTTCAGCTTATAAAACTTGTCCGCGTAACGCACGCCTTTGCCTTTGTAGGCGTCGGGCTTACGAAGACGATTCAATTCCGCGGCTACCTGTCCCAATTTCTGTTTGTCGATACCCGTGAGGGTGATCGTCGTTTGATACTGGTTGATCGAGGTCTTGGTATTTAGCCTTTCCGCCTTGGCCTCGATACCAGCCGGCAAAGGAAATTCGATAGGGTGTGAATACCCGAGGGCGAAAACGATCTTCTGGCCCTGCACATCCGCCTTGTAGCCGACGCCGACGATGTCCATTTCCTTCTTGAAGCCTTCGGTAACACCGACGACGGCGCTGTTTGCGAGAGCTCGTGCCAAGCCGTGGAATGCCTTAAAGCTGTCGTCTTTACGCTCCGCGACAAGGCTTCCCTCTTCCTGCTTGAATGTTACACCGGTCGGGATCGGGGTATTGAGAACGCCTTTCGGGCCCTTGACCTCGAGCTGTGCGTCGCCAATGGTAACGCTCACACCAGCCGGTATCGTAATTGGTTTTTTTCCTACTCGAGACATAATCTTTCTAGTGACGAGTGACGAGTGACAAGGTGACAAGTGAAAGATCTATTCACTATTCACAATTCACTATTCACTTCGGTTAATACACTTCCGCCAGGATCTCTCCGCCGACGTTTTCCTGTCGGGCTTTCTTTCCGCTCATCAACCCGCGCGACGTCGAGACAATGTTGACGCCATATCCGCCGAGGACCTTCGGGATCTCGCCTGAGCCGACGTAAACGCGGCGGCCCGGACGCGAAATTCGCGAGAGGTGTGTGATCGAAGAAACGCCTTTAGCGTCATAACGCAAAAACACTCGGATGACGTATTTGCCATCGTCTTCCTTGGTCGAAAAGTTATTTATATAACCTTCTTCCTTGAGGATCCTGGCAACTTCCATTTTAAGCTTTGAGCCAGGGATATCAACGCGTGTATGATTCGCGGCTATCGCATTGCGAATTCGCGTCAGCATATCGGCTATTGGATCTGTCATTTCTAATTAAACTCCGTACAAAAATTATGGCGGTTCGGCGAACGGCCGCCTGCCTTAATCAAAAACCTACCAGCTTGATTTTACGACTCCGGGGATCTGCCCTTCCAGAGCGAGTTCTCGCAACGCAATGCGCGAAACTCCGAACTTCCTCAAAAATCCGCGACATCTGCCTGTCTGTGAGCAACGGTTGCGAACGCGTATCGGGCTGGCATCACGCGGCAGCTTTTGCAGCTTGATAACCGCTGCATCAACTTCTTCCGGCGTCGAACGCGGATTGTTGATCGTCTTCTTAAACTCGGCGCGACGCGTCGCATAAAGCGTCACCATCCGTTTACGTTTATTGTTCTTAACTACTTTGCTGATCTTTGCCATAACTCTAATTTCAAATTCCAGATCCCATATTCAAAAACCAAATTCGGAATTTGGAATTTACTGCCTAAACGGCATACCTAGTGCTTTAAGAAGCGATCGTGCCTCGTCATCATTTCTCGCCGTGGTGACGATCGAGATATTCATTCCGCGTGTTTTATCTACCTTGTTAAAATCGATCTCCGGGAATATCAGCTGCTCGCGAATACCGAGTGTATAGTTTCCACGTCCGTCGAAGGCCTTACCCGAAATACCCCGAAAGTCGCGGACACGCGGGAGAGCAACCGAAATAAGCCGGTCGAGAAACTCGTACATCCTGTCGCCGCGAAGCGTGACCATCGTGCCGATGTTCATACCCTGCCGGAGTTTGAAGGCCGCGATCGATTTCTTGGCTTTCGTGATTACCGGCTTTTGTCCGGTGATCGATTTCAGCTCTTCGGCCGCAACATCGAGGACTTTTGCGTTGCTGCTTGCTTCGCCGAGTCCCATGTTGACGACGATCTTTTCGATCTTCGGCACCGCCATCGGATTCTTGATATCAAATTCCTTGGCGAGCGATCCCGCGATCTCGTTCTTATATTTGTCTTTTAATCTGGCCATTTCCCTGAGTTTCTCCTAAATTCCGTCTGGGTCTCGCTTTCAGGCGTTTCCAAACCAGAAAACTCTATTCGTCTTTTTTCTCTTCTTCGTCTTTCTTCTTGGCTTCCTTCTTATACGAATCGCTGTCGGCGATCACTTTGCCACTCTTGGCGACACGGACCTTTTTGCCATCGCGGACCTCGTATTTAACACGGGTTGGTTTGCCGGAATCCGGATCGATCAACGCCACGTTCGAAACATTCACCCATGCTTCCTGTTCCTTGATGCCGCCTTCGACATTCATCTGCGGAACGGCCTTCCGGTGACGCTTGACGATCATCGCTCCCTCGACCTTGACCTTGCCGTTGCGAGCATCGACCTCGATAACTCTACCGCGATACGGCTGGCGTTTTCCGCCCGAGTCGTAGCGGTTGAATTCCTTCCCCGCAATAAAAACGACCTGGTCGCCACGCCTTATCTTGCTCTTAACTGTTCCTGTTTTTTCGGTCTTCATCTCTTTTGTCGTCGTTCGTCGAACAGATACCTAAATAACCTCCGGAGCCAGAGAGACGATCTTCATGAAATTCTTTTCGCGAAGCTCGCGGGCCACGGGTCCGAAAACACGGGTGCCGATAGGCGTGCCGTCGTCCTTGATCAATACGGCGGCGTTTTCGTCAAAACGGATATAAGTTCCATCCTTACGTCGAACTTCCTTTCTCGTCCGCACAATGACGGCGTTATAAACCTTTCCCTTTTTGGCCGTGCCGTCGGGCGATGCCTCTTTCACGGTTACCTTGATCTTGTCGCCGAGCCGCGCGATCTTTGCTGTGGATCCGCCGATCGGCATGATCATTTCGACGCGTTTGGCTCCCGAATTATCCGCGACCGCCAAAGAGGTCTGCATCTGAATCATATCTTTCTCACTCCGTTAGAGGCCGGGCGAGTCTTGCAGGTCGCGGGCCATTTTTGACTCTACAGGACTCTGTAAAACTCACTGGACTATGCCGACTAAACCTCTGCCTTCTGAATTATCTCGACCACACGCCAACGCTTTCTCGCCGACATCGGCCGCGTTTCCTGTATCTTAACCTTGTCGCCTATCTTTGCGCCGAGCTCGTCATGGGCCATGAATTTCTTGCGCTTCTTTACGTATTTGCGGTAGACCGGATGCTTGACGAGGCGATCGACGCGTACGACGACTGTTTTGGTCATCTTGTCGGATGAAACTATCCCGACGCGCTCAGCCCGTTTCGAGGTTTTCGCCGACTCGGTCCCACCGCTTGCAGCTTCGGCCTTCGGCTCCTCTGCCTCTTTCTTCGGCGCGGATTCTACGGGTGTCGCCGCAGCTTCGATCGTTTCAGTCGCATTGGCCCCGACCGCCTCACTTCCGTCTGCTGCCGCCGGCGTTTCCGCTATTTCTTCTTCTTTCTTTCTTGGCATTTCTTTTACCGTTCGTTTCGAAAACTATTTCGAATCGATCTTTTGCTGTCCGAGCAATGTATGAACCCGCGCCAGTGTCTTCTTTTCACGGCGAATATCATTGAGTGTCTCGCCGACGCCGAGCGCCTTACGAAACTTCAATCGAAAAAGCGATTCCTTAAGTGCTTCGGCTTGTTCGCGAAGCTCGTCCCCGTTCATATCGCGAAGCTGATCAAGCTGTTCCTTGCGTTTCATTTCTAAACAATGCCTCCTTCGAGGTCGGCGCGCGTTACAAATTTTGTCTTGATCGGCAGTTTCTGTGCCGCAAGGTTCATAGCTTCGCGTGCGAGTGCTTCATCGACACCCTGGATCTCATACAAAACCCGGCCCGGTTTTACCACGGCAACCCAATGGTCCGGTGCTCCCTTGCCGCTTCCCATACGCGTTTCAGCCGGTTTCTTCGTGATCGGCTTATCGGGGAATATTCGTATCCAGATCTTTCCGCCGCGTTTGACGTGACGCGTCATCGCGATACGAGCTGCCTCGATCTGACGATCGGTGATCCAGGCTGCTTCCAGAGTTTTAAGACCAAAATCACCAAAGCTGAGCTTTTCGCCGCGCGTCGCTTTCCCGCGCATGCGGCCCTTCATCACTCTTCGGTGCTTGACCTTTTTCGGCATCAACATAAGTAATAACCTCTAAAACGATTCCAAATTCCAAATTCCAGACTCGATCCAAACTTGAAATTCGGAATCTGGAATTTTCAAACCATCGATTACCGGCGGTCGTCGCGTCGCGGCCGGCGGTCTCCGCGTCCGCGGCCTGCCGAACGGTCAGCCTTGACCTCGTTCATCGGGTCGCTGGTCGTTCCGCGCGCCATTGATGCATTCGGGTCGAGAATTTCGCCGCGGTAGATCCAAACCTTGATCCCGATGATACCGAAGGTCGTCAAAGCGGTCGTAAACCCGTAATCGATATCCGCCCGCAAAGTATGAAGCGGAAGCCTGCCTTCGAGCGACCATTCGGTCCGGGCGATCTCGGCTCCGTTCAAGCGTCCGGCGATCATGACCTTGATCCCCTGAGCACCGAATCGCTGCGATTCTTCCATCGTCTTTTTCATCGTACGACGAAACGCGATGCGCTTTTCGAGCTGCTGAGCGATCTTTTCGGCCTGCAGCTGAGCGTTCAATTCCGGGTGACGGATCTCCTGGATCGATATCAGCACTTCGCGGCCCGTCTTACGTGAAAGATCCTCGCGGAGCTTTTCGATCTCGGCACCCTTTCGGCCGATGATGATCCCGGGACGCGCGGTGTAGATGATGATCTTGAGACGGGTCGCAGCACGCTCGATGTCGATGTGCGAAACTCCGCCGCCGCTGAAACGCCTTTTTAGGTCGCGTTTCAATCTGAGATCTTCAGCTAGAAACGTCGCGAATTCCTGTTTCGCAAACCAGTGCGAGTGCCAGTCCTTGTTATACCCGACCCTAAAGCCGTATGGATGAACTTTCTGTCCCATATTTAATATCCGTTACTGCCGCTCAAGCTCCTCGTTCGTCTTTTCCATGACCGCATCAGCCGGCTTTGAGGCATGTTCCTCTGCCGTCTTATGGGTCGAGGTGTGTTTCGCGGCCGACGTTTCGGCGTCGTTCCTGGCCTCTATCTTTTCAACGGTATCGGCCTGAGTTGCGTCCACAACCGCTTCTTCCGTCACCGACGGAGTTTCGACAAGCTCATCATGCGGTTTCACTTTTGCTTCTTCAACTTTGGCCTTTTTTGTCGGTTTTGCGGCTGCAGCTTTTGCTTTCTTTACCGCGCCGTCAGCCTTTTTCGCTTCGGCTCGTTTCGCTTTACCCGCCTCGATCTTTAAGTCCTTCTCTGTCTTGGCCTTCTCGTCGCTCGTTACTTCAATTGTGATGTGGCAATAATGACGCTGCTCGCGATAGGCTCGTCCCTGGGGAGCCGGACGCATGCGCTTGCGGCCTTTTGTCGGCCCCATATCGACGAAGCAGGTCTTCACCCACAGTCCGTCGGGATCGATCGCGACATTCTGCTGCTCAGCCTTATACGTCGCATTGGCGATCGCTGAATTGAGGCACTGTGAGATCGGCTGCGCAGCCCGCTTGTCAGTAAACTTCAGGATCGCGAGGGCCTGCGAAACATTCCGGCCGCGGATCAGATCGATCACAAGCCGCGCCTTTCGAGGGCTGCCCTTCAGATATTTTGTTTTTGCTATCGCTTCCATATCGTTGATGGTGAATCGTGAATCGTAAACGGTGTTT
Source organism: Acidobacteriota bacterium (assembly GCA_040004905.1). Lineage (GTDB taxonomy): Bacteria > Acidobacteriota > Blastocatellia > Pyrinomonadales > Pyrinomonadaceae > OLB17. Next base: position 261 of record JBDTZW010000451.1, on the reverse strand, counting down.
TTCTCTCACTCGTCATTCGTCACTATTTCCGTTTAGCCATTTTCTCTGCTTTCGTTCCTGGGTGTCCCTTAAACATTCTGGTCGGCGAAAACTCACCCAACTTATGACCGACCATATTCTCAGTAACAAAGACAGGAATATGTCGCTTGCCGTTATGAACACCGAAGGTCAATCCGACCATGTCCGGCGAGATCGTCGAGCGCCGCGACCATGTTCTGATCGCCGGCGGCTTCTTTCCGCCATCCAAGATCTTTTGGAGCG
>JBDTZW010000359.1:0-17099 GCA_040004905.1 Acidobacteriota bacterium | reverse complement strand
GCTATCGAGTGGGAGCGTCGATAGCATTAGAAATTATCAAAAACCCGGAAGAGCAAGAGCTAACAATTGCTTGTGGGAGACGTGAGACCCGTTACCGCTGATCTCTCGTATGTACAACTTTTAACGCTATGGTGTTTCCACCTTTTTAGATCAGCAGGTGGGAGACTTGCCGATCTACACTTTCCTATTTAGCAATCGATGTGCCATAAATTTTACTCCGCAAAATTGTCCGGGATGCCCATTTTACTGGCTTCTCGATAATTTCGCTTTGTGTGATCCCACGGTTCCTGTTAAATTCTCCCAAGATTTTTGTCTGTCCTGAGGCAGAACTCCCCACCGGTGAGTGAAAGGTGAATAATGAAAAGTGAGAAACGAAAATGAAAAACGTTTCCGCCCGGCGATAGGCAGCGTCGCGGGGAATAGCCGGTCAGATTTGTACCGAAAATGATAGAAACTCATTCGGTGGTATGGAATGCGAATCGGGAAGCTAAGTTGTTGTGCCAAATTTAACTATGACACATTTCAGGGCACAGCCGGCTCGATTGTGGTCGAGGCGACCGAATGGTTGACTTTGGATGATGGCCATTTATTGATTATTGACGCATCCTCTTCCAACAATCATCTCCGCAACTAGAAAAGATATATTCTTTATCAGACATAAATTCTTTATCAGACATAAAATTATTTCTCCTCGTTGTTAATAATCGGCTTTCGCGTACGTTTATGTTTATAGATGACGATGATTCAGAGGAGACAAACGTGAGTCCGACCGCCGCCAATACGGTATTTACAGGCGATTTAATCGACCCGTCTCGGGATGCGACGCGAGATCAACCTATCGAGGGAGACGCAGGTCCCCACGACCTTGGAACGCTTTTTCGCAACCACTATAAAGGGATCTTTCGCGTTGCGTACCGCATCACCGGCAGCCAGAGCGATGCGGAAGACGTGCTGCAAACGATATTTGTGCGGCTCACTCCGGGCTGGGTAGGGCGAGACCTTTCTCCTAATCCGCGGGCCTTTCTATATCGTGCGGCTATAAATGCATCGCTTGATATTGTAAGACTCCGCAAACGCACGAATTCAGTCTCCCTGGAATTTGCGGATCTTGATCGAAGTTCCACGCGATGGGTGTCTAATCCGGCGGATGACTTCGCAGATCTGGAACTTCGCGAGCTGGTCCGCCAGGCAGTTGCGAAACTCGAAGGGCGGGCCGCGACCGCATTCGTGCTGCGTTATTACGAAGGCTACGACAACGGCCGCATCGCAGAGATCCTAGGCACGTCGCGGATGGTCGTCGCGGTCACATTACATCGTGCCCGAACCCGCTTGCGTAAAGAGATCGGCAGTTATTTGGAGAAACATCATGAAGCACAATAAACATGAGCTGGACGCGATGATAGACGACGTCACGCGCGATATACGCGACGAGCAGATCGATCCCTCGCTAATAAGTCAATCCGCGACGCGTGTCTGGACGCGGGTCAGCCAACAGGCGGCAGAAGATCCGTCTTCGCTAAATTTATATTCTGAAGGTCTAAATACAATGAACACTGATAATAATGCCGAACAAATTCGCGGGTGTGACGATTTCCAATTGCTTATCCCGGCGTACCTTGAAGGGAAACTATCAACGGCTCGGACGCTTCTATTGGAAGATCATTCCAATGAGTGCATTCCTTGCCGCCAGGAGCTTAAGGCCCAACGGGCCTACGCCGCATCGAAGACGACAACATTTGTCCCGCGGCAGCATGTCGGTCGCACCGCGCGGCAGCCTCTATCAGTACCGGTGAACCGCTGGCTCACGTCGAGGGTGACGCGCTGGAGCATTGCGGCGGCGCTCGTCATCAGTTTGGGCATCGGGGCGATGTTTATGTACGAGCGGTTCGACCCGTCCGGCACCACGCTGGCCGCGACTGTCGAGAATGCGAATGGCCAGGTCTACGTAGTTTCTGATCCCGGAACTCGCCTGCTCGCGGTAGGCGAGCAGCTGCAGAAAGGCGAACGTGTACGCACGGCGAAGGATTCTAACGCGGTACTGCGGCTCGCGGATGGCTCGACTGTCGAGATGCGCGAGCGTTCAGAGTTTTCGGTGACGCAGAACATGCGCGGAGTGATCGTTAGGCTCGATCGCGGCGACGTGATCGTTGAGGCTGCCAAGCAGCACAACGGACGGCTCTATGTTCAAACGCCTGACTCGCTAGTATCCGTGAAAGGCACCATCTTCGGAGTCGAAAGCGGCACGAAAGGTTCGCGAGTTTCGGTTGTGGAAGGCGAAGTGAAGGTCGATCACGCGGGAAAACAAGAAACGCTGCTTCCCGGCGACCAGACAACGACAAACGCAAATTTGGATAAGGCTCCGGTGCAGGCAACGGTTGCATGGAGCCGCAACGCCGCCCGGTATGCGAATATAGTTTCCGAGCTTGCGAAACTCCGTCACGACATTAACCAGCAGGCCGCAAAGCCTGGCGTTCGTTACTCCTCCAAGTTCATAGATCTTTTGCCTGAGAACACTGTGTTCTATGCGGCCCTCCCGAATTTGAGCGAAACGCTTGCGGACTCACAGCGGATAATGCAGGAGCGCATCACGCAGAATCCCGCTCTTGCAGGATGGTGGAAAGAGAATCGGGGCGGGGGAATCGGTCTTAACGAACAGACAATGGCACGCATTCACGAGTTCGGTTCGCAGCTTGGCGACGAGATCGTGGTGAGTGCCGGGATAGACGCGAAAGGCGAACCGAGCGGCATTCTCGTCTTGGGCGAAGTGAAAGATGCAGCCAGCTTCCGCACCTTTCTGGATGGGCAAGTTGCGCAGTTCACGAAGGATTCCGGCAATATTCCGAACATTCGTATCATTGACGATCCGATGACCGCTAGGAACGCGACGGAAAAAGACGCGGGATCGAAGAATGAATTGTATGTCTGGATCCACGACGGCATTTTCGCTGCCTCACCGCAGATCGAGAGCCTGCGAGGGTTTGCAGGGACGCTGAATGCTCCGGTGGCGAATAATTTTGCGACCTCGCCGTTCCATCAGCGTATCAGCGATATATATAAGGACGGTGCCGGCCTGGTGGTCGCGGCCGACCTTGAAAAGATAATCGCCCAAGCGGTCGCGAAAGATAATACGCCCGAAGCGGGCCGTCACCTCGACGGATTGAAGCAGCTCGGTGTGACGAACCTGCGAGATTTTATCGTCGAACAGAAGGAACAGAACGGCAAGACCCTGACGCGGGCGGCGTTGACATTCTACGAACCTAACCGCGGTATCGCGTCATGGCTGGCCGCTCCGGGACCGATGGGAGCTCTGGATTTCATCTCGCCGAACGCAAATGTAGCGACGGCGTTCGTGGTCAAAAAGCCTGAGCTCCTTGTTGACGACCTGCTCGGATTTTTGGAAACGGTCGATCCGGACGTTCGCAGCAAGATGGAGAACATCGAGAAAGCGGAAGGCCTCAGCCTTCGTGACGATTTTGCCGCACCTCTGGGTGGTGAGTTCGCCTTCGCGATCGACGGTCCGATCCTGCCGACGCCCTCGTGGAAGATCGTGCTGGAAGTTTACGACCAGGCGAAATTGCAGAATACATTTGAGCGTACGATCGAAAAGCTGAATCAGTTATCGGTTCTGCACGGCAAGGGTAAATTGACTCTTGAGAGCTCGACCGCGGGCGACCGCACGTATTATACGATCCGGTCGGCTGACGCTGGACTCGAAGTGAACTACACGTACGCAAACGGCTATCTTGTTGGGGCACCGACCCGTGCCCTTCTCGAACAGTCCATTAGCAATCGTGAAGCGGGCAACACACTGGTCCGTTCGTCGAGATTCATGAGCTCGCTGCCGCAGGACGGCAGCACGAATTTCTCGGCCATTCTTTATCACGATCTTGCTCCGCTTATCGGGCCGCTTGCGGAAAAGCTGAAAAATGCCGGCGGGGAACTGACGGACGAGCAGCGTAAATCACTCGGTTCGGTAGATGCGAACGCTCCGCCGACATTGGTTTATGCTTACGCTCAGGGCGACCGGATCACACTTGCCGCTAACACCGAGGGAGGTGCCTTTGGCCTGAGTCCGGCAAGTCTCATTGGTCTTCCGAACTCTTTCCAAATGCAGCATATTTTAATGAACGCACTGGGAGATAAAGACGTACAGAAGAAGAGTGAATAAGGGAAAGTCAATTTAGCGCGAAAACCGGCGGACGATTTCGAGCGTCCGTCGGTTTTTTAGCGTATTATGCTGACAGTCTCCGGCAATACAACAGATCAAGAGTGAGAACGACGTGACCAGTGTCATTGAACTAGAACAGCTTAGCGTGACGTTCGGCAAGCGTCCGATCCTGAGATCGCTGGACGGCGTGCTCAATGGGCATGCGATCGGCCTGCTCGGGCCAAACGGGGCGGGCAAGACTACGCTCATCCACACTCTGCTCGGTTTTCATCCGCCGACGTCGGGCACCGCGCGCATCTTCGGGCAGGACATTACGCGCGACGCAAAGCGGGTGCGGGCGGCCGTCGGTTATATGCCGGAGAGCGATTCGTTTATCGCCAAGATGTCGTGCGTTCACTTCGTCCGTTTGATGGCGGAGCTTTCAGGAATCCCTGCCAAACACGCACTCGAACGCGCGCACGAAGCTCTCTTTTATGTTGGCCTGGGCGAGGCTCGTTATCGGCCGGTCGATACCTATTCGCTCGGCATGAAGCAGCTTGCAAAACTCGCACAGGCGATCGTTCACGGACCGAAACTGATCATCCTTGATGAACCTACCAATGGCCTCGATCCACCGACGCGCAGCCGGATGATCTCGCTCGTTCGTCAGATCCGTGACGGCGGCCGGGCCCGGATCCTACTGTCATCCCATCTGCTGCGCGATGTCGAGGAGTGCTGCGACGAGATCCTCGTATTAAAGGACGGCTACCTTGCCGCGAACTGCAATCTGGAAGAGGAGCGCAAGGCGAATCGAAAGTTTATTGAGCTCGAAACGCGCGGCGGCGACCGCCAAAACTTTGTTGAAGCGATAGGTCGATTGGGGTGCGAATACGCATTGTCGGGCGAGCGTCGCATTAAATTGATCATGAACGATACAGTCGAGATAGGCGACCTCTACCGCTTGGCGCTCGAACACGCGGTGCAGATAAGGCGTCTCAATTTCAAACGCGATTCGCTCGAAGATATTTTCCTGAAAGCGATGGAGAACGGAAACGGCGAAATGAACGGGAGATCGAACGATGGCCGTTTATGAGCATTTGTACGGGGCGTATGAGGGCGAGTCGCAGACCCCATTGTCGCGCTTTCTCGTCATACCGCGTTACGCACTGCGCGAAGTTTTCAAGTCGAAGCTGCTTACGACGGTATTTATCCTATGCTTCGCATACCCTCTGATCGCGGCGATCCTCGTTTACCTGCATCACAACGCGAATGCTCTCGCGATGCTGCAAATAAACGTTCGCGAGCTAATACCGATCGACGCTTCGTTCTTTCGAACCTTTCTTGAGGTTCAGGGATCCTTTTCTTTTATCCTGACGGTGCTCGTGGCGCCGCCGCTCATCTCGCGGGACCTGGCGAACAATGCGTTGCCGCTTTATTTGTGCCGGCCGCTTTCCCGTACGGAGTATGTCCTCGGCAAGATGGCCGTGATCGTGTTCCTGCTCTCGATGATGACGTGGGTCCCGGGACTGTTGATCTTTTTTTTCCAGGCGTCACTGGGCGGCATCGCGTGGCTCTGGGCAAATCTGTGGATGATCTGGTCGATCATTTTCGGATCCATGACCTGGATCATCCTGTTGTCGCTGCTCGCACTCGCCATTTCGTCGATCGTTAAGTGGCGGGTGGTGGCGAGCGGAGCCTTGCTGGGACTGTTCTTTGTGCCGAGTGCGCTCGGTGAGATCGTCAATCAGCTTTTTCTGACGCGGGTTGGGCATTTAATCAGTTTGTGGGCGACGACGAATAGCATTTGGCGCGGGTTGTTCGGACTCCTCGAGCGGCAGTCCGGGCACGTTACCGGAAGGATCACCAACCCCGTTTACAACGGACAGGTGGTCGACATCGTACTCCTCGAGCCGCCCCTGTGGGTTTCGTGGATGATCATCGCTCTGGTCTGTGCTATATGCGTTTGGCTGCTATCTCGCAAGGTGCGGGCATACGAGGTGATCAAATGACGCCGAACACGATTTCATCGACAACAGAACCGGCCTCGACTCCTGCGGAGTTTCGAACGGCCGTCGCGTCACAAGCTTTCGACAAGATGATCGTCTTTGAAGACGTGTCGAAATTCTATGGCGAAGTTCTCGGTGTCAATCGGGTCAATTTACAGATCGTGCCGGGTATCACCAGTCTCGTGGGACCGAACGGATCTGGCAAGACCACCTTGATGAATCTGATGACCGGTCTGCTCAAGCCAACGAGCGGCCGGATCAGTGTTCTCGGCACATCACCCAGCCATCCGGAAACCGTGTTTCAAAAACTTGGTTACTGTTCGCAGTTCGATTCGTTTCCGCACGGTGCGACCGCCCGAGGGTTTATTGAATTCTACCTGCGCGTTCACGGTTTCACGACGCAGGAAAGCACAGAGTTGACGCATCAGGCGCTCGAACGGGTGTCGATGCTCGAAGCGGCAGACAGTAAGATCTCGGGGTTCAGTAAAGGAATGCGGCAACGGGTCCGGCTAGCGCAATCGATCGCGCACAACCCGTCCGTGCTGGTATTGGATGAACCCTTGAACGGACTCGACCCAATGGCGCGTGCTGAGATAATTCGCCTCTTTCGGCAGCTTGCGGATGCCGGGATGTATCTAATAATCTCCAGCCACATTCTGCACGAAGTCGATATGATGTCCGACAGCGTAGTGCTCCTGCATAACGGCTATATCGTTGCGGAAGGGGAAGTTCACGGTGTTCGCGATGAGATCGACGAACACCCGATACAGATCCTGATCCGCTGTGACCGGCCGCAAATCTTAGCCGCACGACTCTTCGAACATGAACACACGGTCGAAGCGCGGATCCATGACGATCGTCAGGGCCTATTTGTTAAGACCCGCCGGCCGGATGATCTCTATCTGCTGCTTAACAAAGTCATAACGGAGCACGCTCTGCGGGTCGAATCGGTCGCGCCGGTCGATGACGATCTCAATGCGGTTTACCAGTACCTGATCACATCCGACGGAGGGCAAGGGTGATGGAATCAACGTTTGAGAACGACGAACAGCCCGCAGCGGGAAGCGCGAACAGAGGCTCATCCTGGTCCTTGTGGATGCGGCAGACACTCGCGATCATGGGGCTCGAGATCAAGAAAAACTTTTTGAGCCGTCGCGCGTTTCTGCTTTATTTGATCGCCGGCTCGCCGCTTGTCCTGCTCTCGATGCTCGCGCTCTTTCCGCCGCCGACGGATGACATGGAGAACTTTAGCCAACTGGGAATGGTTTACGCGGGAATCTACGGGGGCCTTATTCTGCGAACTCTCATTTTCTTTGGCTGCGCGTGGGTTTTTATGAACCTTTTTCGCGGCGAGGTCGTCGATAGGAGCCTGCACTACTATTTTCTCGCGCCGGTCAGACGCGAGGTCCTGCTGATCGGCAAGTATCTTTCGGGACTTATCGCGACGATAGTTTTATTTAGCCTTACAACGGCCGGGTCGATGCTGATACTCTACTTCTGGCTCTATCCGACAGAGTCCCGCGGATTCTTTTTTCAGGGAGCGGGCGGAGGTCAGTTATTTACGTACGTCGGAGTCACGATACTTGCGTGCATCGGTTACGGAGCGGTATTTCTGATCGTGGGGCTTTTTTTTCGCAACCCGATCATTCCCGGGCTGCTGCTGTACGGCTGGGAATGGATCAATTTTTTGCTGCCGCCGCTGTTGAAGAAAGTGAGCGTCATCCATTACCTGCAATCCCTCGTGCCGGTCCACATGTCCGAAGGCCCGTTTGCGGTGCTGGCCGAACCGACGCCCGCGTGGATCTCCGTGCCGAGCCTGCTTCTGTTTACAGGCGTCGTACTGTTTCTCGCAAGCCTGCACATACGCCGCGTGGAGATCAGTTATGCGGGAGATTAGGGCGAAAAATATGCGCGCAGCACCTTTGGTATTGGCCTTGCTGATCGCATCCTCGTTCGGGTGCGGCCCTCCGAATTCGCAAGGCAACGACAGTGGATCTGCTTCCGCGTCCGACGCGGTGCCCGAACTAACCGACGATATGATCCGCGAGCGGATAAACTACACGTTCCTCCAAAAAGTACCGCAAGAGAGTGGTGAGGGCGAGCCGATAAACTGGATCTTTACCACCGGAGAACCGAAGGATATCTCTATCGTCGAGAAACAGATCGACGGCAGCCACGCGACTGTCGTGATGGACATCAAAACCGGCTCGGGCCCGCGCTCACGGCAGCCGCGTTACCTCGCCGGACAGATCCGCACGGAGTGGGAACTACGAACCGGATGGGTGCTGCGACAGTGGGAAATAGTCAATACTGAGAACATCTCGATGAAGTACAGAAACCTCCCTAAGCCGCCTGCTCAAGATTCCAATCGCTGAAAAGGCTCGAAGAAATTTCTGGCAGGCGTTTTTGTTAATTGAAAATCGGCGAAAGATCCATAATTGGCATACAGAAACCGTGATGCTTGACAAAGTGCGGCTGGGTGGTTCTATCGTGTTTATTCAAAAATCTCATAAATAGGTTCGCATACGAAAAGATGATAGTGCTCAAAGATTATTCAGAATGGCGTCTTTATCGTTTGCAAACCCCTTCTGAAATCGATCCATCATTTTCTTCGACTTCCAATCTAGAAACGGTTGATAGATGCCGAAACTTCGCTTGGGTAGGCAGCACATTGGTGTACTTAATAACGTCAGTAAGTTTTTTATTGGAAGCCATTTCAGTTCTCCGCGATGCGTTGCTTCCTCGCACGGGCACCGATTTTCGCACGTCTAAAAGCTAAGAGGTGATCCAAGCTCTCCGAATGTAAGAAAGAGCCTGATTGCTAACGCGGCTTTTCGGTTCCCACTCGCATTATCGCAGTGCAAACCAATCTGGAATATCTCAAAGCCTTTGTAGACAAGGTGAACGCAAAGCACCGCGATGATTATCTTAGCTCATTTGGATGCCGGGAATTCGAAAGATCTTCTAAGCGCTAAAATCTAGGTTAGATCTCTTTTTAGCACTCCACGCCCTTAACTATTGTCGTTTACCGACGTCTAACTGCAGAATCATGAACCCCGACCCTTGAAAGCCAGTCAAAAATCGAAGCTGATCACGCCCCGGCTGGTCCGGGTTTCGTTCACTTACTACGTTGAGAAAAGGCATTCCTTGAGCCCCGATCGATAATCTATCCTTGATTATCTCCCATTGAACCTGTAGTCCCGCCCCAATTCCGGCGACGGGGCGTAGCGGTTTTAAGGGTATCAAGCTCTGAGCGGCGATCTGAGCGAAAAACGAAGCCGTCAAGTTTCCGAAAATCGGAATTTGAGCCCGGGTAATCTGTCCGAACATTTGAAAGTCGGTCCCTTCCCTAGTCGGCCCAACGCTAAAGAGATTTGTAAAGCCCAAACTGATCTCGGTGTGTGGCCCCTGGCTTTTCCAAAGGATGACATAAGATGCCTGTAAGAAAATGGTGTCGGTGTTAGAGCGGGACGTATTTATCGTATGGATTCCGCCCGCTGAGATCTGTATATTATCAAGGTGTAATTTCGGAACGGGGATCAAAGCTGGCTGTTGGGGTAAAGGAGGAGGGATCAGACTTGGCGGCGGCAGAGGGTTAGGCAACGGCTGCGGATTTGGGTTCGGTAGTGGTAATGGGTTTGGCAAAGGGTTGGGCGGAAATACGGGCGAATCGTCGATCGTCGCTCGAACATCTATCTTTGCGCCGGACTGGAGGACTGCAAGGGTTTTTGGCCCAACTCTTCCGTCCATGAAGTAAGGGGTGTCGATGTCAATTCGATTGATTTTTTGGAATTCTTTAACTTTGGCTTGAGTCCGAGGCCCAAAGTCCACCGCTCCGCTTCCTTGTGTCGGCAGTTGTTCTGAGGGCGGCGGCAAATGCCAGTTCAAAACTGCATGCAATAGCCGTATATCTTCGCCTTTTTGTCCTATTTCGAATGTTCGGATTGAGTTCTTCATCGTTATTTCCCCCGTTCGAAGTCAATTAGAGTTGGCCTCAAGACTTTTAAAACCAATTGCCTTTTGATTCTTGCGTATATATAATTCAGGTCGCACTTAACTCCAATACTTCCCGTTTTCTCGCTGCTACCGTAGTTTAAGTGCAGGTTTTCGAGATGTCTTTAGGTGGAACTTCAAATAATCTTCAAAATAACTTCAAATGCCCTAAGCTCACTGACAGCAACGTTTACGAGTTTGAAAACTTTCGACTCGATTCCGGCACCTTGATGCTTTACCGAAGCGGCGTCTTAGTTCCTCTGACTCGGAAAGTAGTAGAAACACTCACTGCACTCGTGGAAAGAAGCGGCCAGGTAGTCAGCAAGGAAGAACTGATGGAAGTTCTTTGGTCCCAGACGTCGGTCGAAGAATCCAATCTTTCGCAGAATCTTTACCTACTTCGCAAGACGCTCGGCAATCGCGAAGACGGTCAGCCGTTTATCGAGACTTACAGAAGACGCGGCTATAGATTCAATGCCGAGATTAGCCACTCGCAGGGCACAAACCATTTCGTTAAAAATCTCGAAATCGAGAAACCAGAAGTAAAGTTTGAACAATTAGGAACTACATCCCGGAGGATCAATTCAAAAAAACGCATTTTGCTTGCTCGCTCATTGGTGTCGGCGGCAGTTCTAGCAACTCTATTTTTGTACCCAAAATTCTTTCAAATTGCGGCAAAGACGGAACCAGCGACAGATGCTCCCGCAGGGATCAAAATGACGAGATTGACCCCGGACCAGAACGTATATTCCCAAGCCATATCACCTGATGGTAAATACCTGGCTTTTGACCTGTTCGAACGGGGAGAGCACGGACTTTGGCTAAAGGAACTAGCGTCAGGAAGTTCAACTCAGATTATGGCTCCGGACGCACTTGCTTACTGCGACCTTGAATTCTCTCCCAATGGACTGCAGATCTACTATGGCAAGACTCTTAATAATCATCCGAATGTCACTGTTTTCCGGATTCCTATATTTGGAGGAAATTCTCAGCTAGTGGCTTATAACCGAATCAGTCCATTGACGCTTTCACCTGATGGCCGACAAATCGGTTTCATGCGAAATGTCGAAAGCGAAAATCGATTGATCGTTGCTGACGCGGACGGAAGCAGCGAGAGAATTTTGTCGCGCCGACGCAAAACCAGCTTGTATGAGACTTGGGGCTCGGATCTATCATGGTCGCCCGATGGTAATTCCATTGCTGCCTGCGGAGCGGAACTGGTAGGAGGCAAATGGCGCCGGCAACTTATTGAGGTGTCAACCAGGGACGGCGTTGAACACGTCATCCCTACACCTGACTGGAACTCGATGGACGACGTAGCTTGGCTTTCCGATCAGAAATCCCTGGTGGTCCGAGCGCGCGAAACCGAGGTTTCACCGTGGCAAATATGGCGTATTTCGTACCCTGACGGCAACACTAATCGCATTACTGATGATATGAACGACTACGACAATCTCAGCCTGTCGGCAGATTCGCAATCTCTGGTCGTTAGTCAGACGCTAGGAAATTTCAATCTCTGGGCGATGCGGCTGGGCGATCCGCACCGCGCAAAACAATTGACTTTTAGCGCCGCGGTTTCGGCTAATGACGGGATTTTCGGCGTGAGTATTTTGCCAAACGGAAAGATCGTTTACACGAGTCCTCGTGACGGGCATATTGATCTGTGGCAGATGGACTTGGATGGAGGCGGCCAAAAACAATTAACCAAACATGTTGGCGATTTTAACGGTCGGCCACGAACGTCGCCCGACGGTAGGTCAATCGTTTTCGTTTCATCGCGAAGCGGATCTCTTCAGATCTGGCGAATGGATGCCGATGGTAATAATCAGCGGCAATTGTCTTTTGGCGAGGGAGCCGACCACCCTTGGATCTCGCCAGACGGCGACTGGATCTATTGCACGTTCTACGAATCAGCAAAACAACTGATTGCCAAAATTCCGTTTAACGGCGGGTCTCCAACGATTGTTTTTGAAGAACACAATCCATATCATCCGTCGATTTCCCCGAATGGCAAGTTAATGTATTTCGACGACTACGACGAAAATTCGGATCAACCTTGGAAACATGGAGTTTTGTCCTTAGAAAGTGGCGAGACACTCAAAGAGTTCAGCTCATCTGAAGGATCCTTTATGGAAGGCTGGGCGAATTCAATGTCAGCAATTGTTGCACGTGACAACCGTAGAAATCTGTGGGTATTGCCAATGGACGGTCGAAAATCAAAGCCGTTGACCGATTTCGAAAATGGTCAGATTCGGAACTTTGCCGTCTCGCCTGATCTAAAACAAATTGTCCTTGCTCATGGAAATCCGTCGGCGGAAGCGATGTTGATAACCAACTTTTAATACGCCCCATGAATGCGATTACTATATTAAAATCAAGATCCTTCAAGATCTACGCGGGGCGAGTTAACCTCGAACCTATTCTCTGCAATTCTTCGCGTCGATATTCGAACGCGCGTCGCAGTTTTGCAGAGCTATATCCCGGTCGCCTGAGAATCACGTTAGAAACTGCAATGATCGTCTTTTCACCAACGTGAAGATGATCTAAGCTCTATATTTGAGTCCAGCAAAAGGTGCATCGTTCAGATATTCCTTATTCAGGTTATGGAAGTCACCGACACAAGAATATAAAGATCTTCCTCGAAAACTATTCCAATGTCGATATTCTTAACGCCCGCCGAATAGGGGAGAATTTGAGCAGATTCCGAGAAAACGAGCGATCTAAGGTGAACGATAAGGGTGAAGCGAAATCTTCGCACGTTCGCAATAGCTTTTAAACTATTGATTCTAATGGTGCTCCCGGGTGGATTCGAACCACCGGCCTTTCACTTAGGAGGCGAACGCTCTATCCTACTGAGCTACGGGAGCCTGTCGATTTTGGATTGCGGATTTTGGATTCTAGATCGCAATCCAAAATCCCGGATCCTATATCTAACTATCGTATCTTATCAGCGATTGTACATTGTAGCCGTCGAATTTTTCGCGGCCTTTCAGGAAGTTAAGCTCGATGACGAAAAGCAAGCCGGCGATCTTGCCGCCGAGGCCGGTCACCAGGTCGACCACAGCCTTCGCCGTGCCGCCGGTCGCCAGTAAATCGTCTACTATCAATACGTTATGGCCTTCGCCAATGGCATCTTTGTGGATCTCAAGCGTATCCTGGCCGTATTCGAGATCGTAGGAAATGGAAACTTTTTCCGCCGGTAATTTCTTTGGCTTGCGCACCGGAACGAAACCAGCGTTGAGGCGGATCGCAAGCGGCGTCGCAAAAATGAATCCGCGAGATTCAACGCCGATCACGGTATCGATCTTCTGATCGCCGACAAGATGGGCAAGTGCATCGATCGTCTGTTTCAAACCATCGGCATCTTTAAGAAGCGTGGTTATGTCGTAAAAGTTAATGCCTGGTTTCGGAAAATCCGGGACCTCGCGAATGAGTTTTCTCAAGTTGTCCATAATCAGTTGTCAGCGTCGGTTGTCAGTGGGTAGTGGTCAAGCGTCTTCCTGACTACTACCTTTCAATTCTAAATGACGGATATCTTCCGCTTGGGTCAACCACCAGTTCTTCTAAGTGATCGACATTTGAATGTTTCGGGCCCGCGAGGAGGTCGTGTTTGAATTCCTCGACTGCCTTATCGCTTCCCTCGGCCAAGGTTTCAACGCGGCCATCTTCAAGGTTTTTAATATACCCGCGAACTTGATGTCTGGCGGCTGACCGCTGGGCAAAATAGCGGTAACCAACGCCCTGAACAGTTCCGCTAATTACGAATTTGCGCGCTACGATCATCCGTTATCCGATCGCATCGAGGCATTCCATTAGGAGGCGTTGGCGGCACGTATAAACGGGCATGCCGCGGAGCGTGAGTTTGCTAGCCGGCGTCTGGCGAAGCTCTTCGGCGAGGGCCAGGAAATCCTTTGGTTCGTCGGTTTCGAATGAGATAATGTATTCCTGCTCGCTGAATCCGAAGGCATACGTCATATGAATCTTTATATTTTGAAATTTCATTCCGACCATGAAATTTTCTTCGATCAGCGCATCGCGTTCCTCGGTGGACTTTTCGAACCACTCGCTGTGTTTCGAGCACGGGTAGAGAAAATGGTATTTTTTCTGGCCCGCGTTCACGTGAAAACGGTCCTCGGTGCTGTCGCTGACAAACATCATCTTCTTTGTCATCGACAGATACGTGTCGGCCGTTTCGAGATAACTGCCTAGGCCGGTCCGGTAAAGCCGAGCAGTCATCTCCTGGATCAGATCGAGCGAATTTCCGATACGCCAAAACATCAGATCGGCCTTGGAATCAAAACCGATCAGCGAATAGCTAAACAGTAAGAACTCAGACCGGTATTCGTTATAAACGCTCTGAAACTCGTCCTTGAAAGTATCTTTGCTGGCCTTGTCGAGCTTTCGCCAATCCGGGCTGACACGAAAGAACATGAAATTGACGAACTGCTTATCGATCGCGGGAAATATCGCGAGCCCTTTTCCCTCGGGCACAAGCCGAAGTCCGCCGGCATCGGCAGGGTCATTTTGTGTGTTGACGCGCTCCATCAATTACTTTCGCAACCAAAATTACCTGTTTATTCTGCCCTGTTTTTTTGTAGTTGTCCAAGGCGAGAATTTCGCTACGTGCGGATCGGAAACCTGGATTTACAATTTGGTGTTTTGATGCCAGAATTATGTTCATGAAATGGGCGGCCGTCATATTCTTCCTACTTGCTTCGGTCGTTTTTGCCGCCGGCCAGCAGCGGCCGCTTATCACGGACGATGTCGATATCACGCCGACCGGAGCGATCGAGATCGGCGCCGGTGTAAATTTTCTTCAGAACGCCAAGTTTCCGCTGTCGGGGTTAAAGGGTGACCTCACGCAGGTCGGCGACATTCGCGTTCGCACCGGTTTTGCTTCGAATGTCGAGTTGCAGATCGAAGGCGTGCTCCAAAATTTTCTCGCGATCAATTCAGTCGGGCCTTCAACAATTCCCCTAAACCTCAACGGAAATTCGACTAGCGATTTCGACGATTTTGTCGTATCGGCCAAGATCAAACTTCGCAACGAAACGAAATTTGCTCCGGCGGTCGGCTTAAAGCTTGGCTTTCAAATGCCGAACACCGACCAAGCAAAAGGGATCGGCACCAACCAGATAAACATCTTTTCGAAATTTCTGTTCCAGAAACGCTTCGGAAAAAAAGCGGGCAAATCCGCGTTCGCAAATATTTACGGCAATCTCGGGCTCGAGATCATGACGGCCCCGATCGAGCGGTTCACGCAGAACGATGTTGTGCTGTACGGGCTCGCGGGGATTTTTCGCGTCAACGATCACATCAATATCGCCAGCGAAGTAAACGGCCGCATGAACACCCGCAACGGTACTGCACCGATCGGTACGGAGAGCATCGGGCAGTTTCGGATCGGTACACAGATCAAGGCGTCCGGACTAAGGTTTGATACGGCGGCCGTGCTCGGTCTGACCAAATTTTCGCCGCGGACAGGCCTAGTGTTTGGCGTTACCTACCAGTCGCCCGCGATCTTCAAACCTGCTCAGTAACTCCCGATATTTATCGGAGACGCTCCGTGCCCGATATTCGGCGCCCTACGAATCGCCTCGGTCACGAATCCTTTCGAGATCTCAACCGCTTCGATCAATCCGTTACCAAGCGCAAGATTCGCAGTTATCGCAGCCGACAGTGTGCAGCCCGTCCCGTGTATTGCCGTGGTTTCGATAAAGTCGGCTTCGAGGATCGTAAGGCCCGAACCGATGAAGAGAAAATCTCTCGCTTTGCGGCCGGAGGTTTTTTCCGAGTGATAGAGATGTCCGCCTTTGATCAGGACGTTCGCGGCGCCCATCGCCTGCATCAGCCGCGCGGCTGCTTCGATATCAGGTTCGGTCGCGATCTTCATTCGAGCGATGCGCTCGGCCTCGGGTAAATTTGGTGTCACGAGGATGGATCGCGGGAAAAGTTTTTCGACCAGTATCCGCAACGCGGCATCGTCGATCAGGTCGGCACCGGACGTAGAACGCACGACCGGATCGACGACCAGGTTTGAGAGTTCGAATTCGCTGATCGCCGCAGCCGTTTCGTCGATCGCGTCGGCTGTCGGGAGCATTCCTGTTTTTAACGCATCGATCTTGTAATCTTTTAGAACCGGTTCGAGTTGTCCACGGATCGAATCGGCTGTCTGATGTACCGCACCGAAAACGCCGGTCGTGTTTTGAAAAGTTAGCGAAGAGATCACCGCCGTTGGAAAACATCCGAACGCCGAAAATGTCCGGATATCAGCGACAATTCCCGCTCCGCCCGAAGGATCGAGACCGGCGATGGTCAGACAAATTGGCGGTTTTTTAGGATCCATTTTCACGGAAGAATCTTAAATGCGTTTCATCGTTCAGCCATCGTATCGCGGCAAAGCCCGCGCAGCCGGCAGCCAACACCCGACGATAGTTTGTTTCGTCGATGCCGCCAATGGCAAGAACGGGAAAGCCCGGAGCCACAGCGCATGCTTTTGAAAGTTCGTCGATTCCCTGTGCATTCTCCTTGCCGTGCGTCGGAAAGACGGGTCCGAAAAGCGCAAACGCCGCGCCGCTCTTCGCGACGTTTTCTACGGAGGAGACCGAGTGGGTTGACACTCCGACGATGAGATCGGGAAAGGCTGACCGAATCACGGAAATCGACAGTGAGGCCTCGGTGAGCTGGACGCCATCGGCCCTGGCAGCGGCCGCGATATCGGCGCGGTCGTTGACGAGAATTTTTGTCGGCGAATCTCGGGCGATCGAGACGGCTTCCGAGGTCAGATGAAAGACATTTTTTGCGGAGAGTCGCTTTTCGCGGATCTGGATGTAAGTGAGTCCGGCTTCGAAGGTAGACTTGATCGTTGCGAGAAGGTTTTTTGAGCCCGATTCAAAATTCTCGTTCGTAAGCCGGCCTTCGGTGATCAAACAAACGATCGGGGCGTTCAAGAT
>JBDTZW010000297.1:0-5050 GCA_040004905.1 Acidobacteriota bacterium | reverse complement strand
CCGGTCATCTGCAATCTTGCCGGAGGCGACACCTGCAACACTGCAAACTCGGTGACGGTTCAAAACCCCGTCGGATCACTTATTACACTGTTTGCAGGAACCCAGTTTCAGCTTTACGATGATGACGACTTTAATGATGACAACGGCACCCTATTGGACGGAGACACAGGCGAGGATATTCCCGATCCAAGCGATCCATTGCTAAATGGAACCGCCTTGTTGACGGGAGGGAGTGATGTGGAGAGCACGAACGTGTTCGCACCGGCATATGTTCAGCCTGTTTACGATCTTCCAAATCCAAGGAACAACTGTCTATTTCAGGCAAACACGATCGGGGGCTTAGCTGAAAATCTGCGACCTTTGTTTACGCCCTGCTGGGATTCAAGTGCCACAAATACCGATCAGTCCTTTTGGTCTGTACTAGTGTTTGGGGCTTACCAAGACAACCTGGCGCAAGACCATGATCCAAGCGCTGAGGGTATTTCTTGGGGAATTGTAGATGCTATAACACTTCACAGTGATGATGGGGAGGGTAGCGGGGCTTTAATCTTTACTGAGTTACATCGACCTCATGAGACCCCGGGCTACACAAACAACCCAGCCAATCTCGCGAGTATGGCGAATACCGTAGCGCATGAGGTAGGGCACCTTTTTTCATGCCGTCACGGAGAACAGGGACTGATGGGCAACGCGAATGGGATTGTGCAGTCAAGTCAGTTTACGCCTACGTCAATCCACAACATAAGGATTCTACTTCACCCGTAGAAAAGGAATGGAGGAATAATTAGAAATGACGCCGAAAATAAATCTACGAAAAGTTAGTAAAATTGTTTTGCTCGCGACCATTGCAGTTTCTATTTCTTGGTCGGTAGTCGCGAGTACTGGGGGGTATTCCATTGGTGAAGAAGGCCTCTTACTTCAGGGAAGTTCAAATAAAGCAAGCTTCATTCTAGGCGAGCCGGTCGAAATGTACTTCGAACTCAATAATGGAAGTAAGGTCTCCGTCAAAGTGCCAAGTGGTGGTGTAGAGGTCGGAAGTTTAAAAGTTTTAATAGCCCACGGGGACGAGCTCGACTTTAATGAGTATTTTACTTCGGACTGGGGAAGAAAAGTTGGGCATTGGATAAATCTTGAACCAGGTGCGAAACATTCTTTTAGTAAGTTCACTATTTTGTGGAACGGACTTCCGAACGTTTCTCATTTGAATGAACAGGCAGCTAAAACGGCGTTGGCAGGTAAAGTCACAACAGAATACGCGTTTCAGGAACCTGGAATATTCTTTGTTAAAGGAATTTCCTTTTTTGGCGAAGACTCAAAGCCGATAGAGTCGAAACCCGTGAGGATTGAGATTAAGGCACCGGAAGGTGAAGATCTCGAAGTTTGGAACGCTATTAAAGGAAACAAAAAAATCGCATATTTAATGCAATACTCAGCTTTCGGTGCCGATAGAGATGAGGAAAAGCAGCAGCTTACGGATCAGGTCGAGCAGATCATCGCTAAATATCCGCAGAGTATCTATTCAGGCTACCTGAAAACGAATCTTGAGAAATTCAAGGCGAATGAAGCTCAGAGGAATGAGTTTTACAAGAACATGAAGGTGGGTCAGAAGCCACAATAAGCCTATCTCCGAGGGATCCAAGGTCGGGCGTCGAAGACAATTTCGGCGTCCGATCAGTCCATGCTATCAGGCCTCGCCGACGACCCTTTCCCAAGACAAAAAAGTTCTCCCGATGGCTCCCTTAACATAACGTCGAGTCATTTTTCCCCCGCTTCCATCAGGAAAATCAGGGTTTTGATGCATCCGTAAGGATGATTTGGAGGTACAGATGATTACTAGAAAGAAAAGTTACTTAATAGTTTTTGTGTTTGTGGTCTTGGCGATAGGCACGTTGGGTGTGATAGGCATATCGAGCCGGCCCGTAACCACCAGGGACTTGTCGTTCGCCGTCAGAACGGATAAAGAAGCATTCACGTTAGGTGAGCCGATTCAAATTGAATGGGTCTTGACGAATAATGGGACCGAGGCGATAAGGGTCCCGGCTCAGGGTGTCGAAAGCGGCAGTCTGAAGATCTACATTGCGGGTGAAGACGGCGAGTACAAGGAATACTTTGGTTCGGGATGGGGTAGAAAGCGAGGAACAGCTGTTACTCTGGAACCCGGAAAATCGCAAAGCTACTTTGCTACGATCCTTTGGAACGGAAAACCGGATGTTTCACACCTAAACGAGACCGCAGCCATCCAGGTCCTTGCCGGTAAGATCACTACAGAATATGCCCTGCCTAAACCGGGCGTTTATTTCATAAAGGGAGTTTCGTCGATCAGTCAGGGAAACAGTGAGTATGGTTTTAAGCCAACCCGCATTGTAGTAAATCAGCCGACAGGTGATGATCTTGAGGTATGGAATCAGATCAAAGGAAATGGAGAAATTGCCCTCTTGATGCAGGACGGCACTTTTTACACAGATAAAGACGAAACCAAACGACAGCTTACGGATCAAGTTGAGCAGATTGCTACGAGATATCCGCAAAGTATTTACTCAAGCTATCTAAAGACGAATCTTGAAAAATACAAGGCTCATGAAGCTCAGAGGAATGAGTTTTACAAGAGCATGAAGGTGGGTCAGAAGCCACAATAGGCCTTTGTCTTATGGATTTGGACTCGGGCGTCGAAGACAATTTCGGCGTCCGATCTTATTTAGAAGTGCCCAAGCTTCCGGTTGGTGGGACGACCAATTCGGGATAGGAGATTGTTTCAAAGTAAAATCCTATAAGGCCCGACATATTGGGATCATCTAGATCTCCGCGCCGTCAGGCCTCGCCTGGGTCCCGTTTTTCCTCTTCACAAAAAGATTCTCCCGATGCTACCCATTATGATACATTGTTGCATCTAAGACGCAAGCAGAGTCTTTTGTCAGCGCCGTCTGTGTTTGATCTTTGAAATGAAGAGTCGATGTTCATGTGGAGGGCTCGGACAGTGGGACAGGGACACAGATCGATTTTTGGATCGAGGATTCGGATCTTGGCGAGAGAGGCTGGGATTCTGCAAAAAAATGCTCAAACCGTGGAACAAGGGAAAACGTTTATTTGCTGAGTGAAATCTAAGCAAACATGAGACTTACAGGCGTTTTAGGGCGTCGATCCTGTATTAAATTGTATTACAGATTGTCCGATCAAGTCCGATGGAGGCTTCCTTGAGCGTAATCCTTTCCCCGTTTCTCTTGAAATTGCGCCGGTCTTGTTTTACACTTCGGGTCATATCAGTACATCGGCTGATCGACCCATAGATTTTTCAGCCAAACCAGTTGTTTCATTGTTGCAACGTTATTGCTTCTGTGTTAGACTCTTTTCCGTCAAGCAGGAAATACCGGCCTGAAACAGGAGCGAGCAAATGTTAGGAGAAGCACCCGCAAGATATATGGATAAAGGAAAAGCGATCGAATCTGCGTTGCTGCAGATCGAGAAAAAATTCGGCAAAGGTTCGATAATGCGTCTCGGCGAAAGGCCGCACGAGGACATCGGAGCTATCTCGACCGGCTGTCTCAGCCTGGATGCGGCGATAGGGATCGGCGGAGTTCCCCGCGGCAGAATAATTGAGATCTACGGCCCGGAAAGTTCAGGTAAAACGACGCTTGCCTTGCAGGTGGTCGCCTCGGCGCAGAAATTGGGTGGCGTTGCAGCCTATATTGACGCGGAACACGCCATGGACCCCGAATACGCCGGCAAACTCGGCGTAAATATCGAGGACATGCTCATCTCGCAGCCAGATTCCGGCGAGCAGGCCCTTGAGATCGCCGAGACGCTGATCCGGTCGAACAGCATCGACGTCATCGTTATCGATTCGGTTGCAGCCCTCGTGCCCCGTGCCGAACTCGATGGTGAAATGGGCGATTCACTTCCGGGTCTTCAGGCGCGTCTCATGTCGCAGGCTCTCAGAAAGATCACGGCGATCGTCGCGAGCTCGCATACCTGCTTTATCTTTATCAACCAGCTTCGCGAAAAGATCGGCGTGTTTTTCGGTTCGCCTGAAACCACGACCGGCGGCAAGGCCCTGAAATTTTACGCGAGCGTGCGTCTCGACATCCGCCGCATCGGAGCGATCAAAGAGGGCGACAAGAACGTCGGTAATCGCACCCGCGTAAAGGTCGTTAAAAACAAGGTCGCTCCGCCGTTCCGCGAGGCCGAATTCGACATCATGTACGGCGAGGGAATTTCCAAAGAGGGCGATCTGCTCGACCTGGCCGTGAACAACAACGTGGTCGAAAAGAGCGGCGCCTGGTTCTCATACTCCGGCGAACGCCTCGGCCAGGGCCGCGAGAATGTAAAGAACATGCTCAAGGAAAACCCGGAACTCACAGCCCGTATCGAGCGCGACGTGAAAGTGCTGCTCGGGTTTGAAATGGCCGACGCGGCTTCGGCGGCCTAAAGAATAAAAAGGCCGCCTTATTCTAGACGGCCTTTTCGAATTCGACTACTGCGTCGGTTTCTTCTTCATCATCGTCGGCGGAGGCGTATTGGCCGGAGCCGAATTCATGTTCTTCAAAGCGTCGCGAAATTCCGGCGGAAGCTTCGACGGGTCGACTTTCTGGTTCATCTGTCGTTTGGCCGCGGCCGGATCGATCCCTGGGATCTTTTCTCCCGGCTTCATCGTTCGAACCGCTGATTTTGGATCGATTCCCGGCGTCGGTGTAGCACCCGGGGCAATATTGGTCACCTGATTCGCCGGTGGAATGCCGGGCGTCGTATTGGCCGAAGGCTGGATCGGTTGCGTATTCAGTCCCGGCGGAAGGTCTTTCGGATCTGCGTTGGTCACATTGGAACTTTCTGAATTCGCTGTTGGCGTCGATGTGCAGGCGATACTAAGTATCGAGATCAGAAATGCGAAGAAAAGTATTAATGCTTTTACCATATATGAATAAAATAACCTCTTGAATTTAAAAATAACAGTGCCGATCTGAATGTTGCGTCCCCGGGGGGCGGTGACGGCGTTCAAATCGGCACGAGGCAGGTGTCAAACGGATTCGGAAGGTAATGATCGCGGACGCCATAGGCT
>JBDTZW010000378.1:0-17133 GCA_040004905.1 Acidobacteriota bacterium | reverse complement strand
ACGGCGATGCGGTGCAGGCTGCGGCCAATCATCCCGACATTCGCCTCTTCAATGTCCGCCGCGAGGTCGGATTTAAACGGACGGGTAAGCCGATCGGCGTGTGGGCCGCTTGCACGCCTGAATCGGTCGCGGAATTCTCCGCTGCCGGATACTATTTTGCCGTCGAGCTCGAAAAGGAATTGAAGGTGCCGATCGGGATGATCAACTCTTCGTGGGGCGGTTCGCAGGCAGAGGCATGGACGCCGGTCGAATATCTCAATGCTTCGCCCGACCTCAAACCGACCGTCGACCGCACAAAGATCTGGGAAGCCGAGCGCGACAAAGTGCGCGTGGATTACGCCGCCGCGATCGACGCCTGGCGTAAAAAATCGGACGAGCAAAAAGCCGCGGGAGCGAGACCTTCGCCATCGCCGGGTGTGCCGGATGCGTTGCGCGATTACCGCGTCGCTTCGTCGATCTATGACGGAATGATCGAACCACTTATCCCCTTCGCGATAAAAGGTGCTGCATGGTACCAGGGCGAATCGAATGAAGACAGGGCCGAGCAGTATAACCTTTTACTGCCGACAATGATCCGAGCCTGGCGGGAACGATGGGGTCAGGGCGACTTCCCGTTCGAGATCATTCAACTTCCAAACTATCGAGCGGTAGGCCCGGAGCCGCGCGACGCACCGTGGAGTTTTATTCGCGAGGCCGAAAGACGCACTGCCTTGAAAACGGCTAATACCGGATTGATCGTGACCATCGACATTGGCGAAGCGAATGACATCCACCCCAAGAACAAACTCGATGTCGGACGCAGGATGTCATGGTGGGCGCTCAAAAATATTTATGGCCGCAAATTGGTTGACGCTCCCGTTCTAAAAAGCGTCGAAATAAAAGGCGGGAAGATAATTTTGACGTTTGATAGTGTCGGGAGCGGCTTGAAGATAAAGGACGGCGAAAGATTGGATGAGTTTGCGATCGCGGGCGACGACAAGAAATGGGTTTGGGCGGAGGCAAAGATCGTCGGGAAAAATAAGATCGAGGTTTGGTCGCTAAATGTCGCGGCGCCAAAAGCAGTTCGATACGCATTTAACAGCAATCCGAAGAATCCGAACCTGACCAACGATTCGGGACTTCCCGCGTCGCCATTCCGCACGGACGATTGGCCCGACCCGACCGCGGGCAAGCGTTGATTGTGCTAGATTTACGATATGGTGTTCGATCTGGCGGAGAATTCGCATCGCAGATTTAATCCGCTGACGCGGGAATGGGTGCTAGTTTCACCGCATCGCACAAACCGCCCGTGGCAAGGCCAGGTCGAGAAACCCAACACGGTTCTGCCGCCAAAATACGATCCCGAATGCCATCTATGCCCGACAAATAAACGAGCGGGCAGCCACCAGAACCCCGACTATAAAACGACATTTGTTTTCGATAACGATTTCGCCGCTCTACAGCCGAATGTCGCAGAAGCAAAACTAAATACCTACGACCTGCTTATTGCGGAAAGCGAACGCGGAAATTGTCGCGTGATCTGTTTTTCGCCCGATCACAGCCTGACGCTTTCGCGGATGGATAGCGCAGACATTGAGAAAGTCGTCGATGAATGGGCCGCCCAGTTCTCCGAACTGGGTGAATTAGATCACGTAAACTACGTTCAGATATTCGAGAACCGGGGTGAGATGATGGGAGCAAGCAATCTGCACCCCCATTGCCAGATCTGGGCGACCGAAAGCATTCCAAATGAGCCGACAAAAGAACTGATCGCGCAAGAACAATATTCTGAGAACAGCGGCAAGTGCCTGCTATGCGACTACGTAAAATTGGAACTGGCCGCAAACGAACGGATCGTTTGCGAAAACGAGAGCTTCGTCGCACTGGTACCGTTTTGGGCCGTTTACCCATTTGAAGTGATGATATTGCCGAAGGAACATCGAAATTCGATCGGCGAACTGGAAGAAAAGGAATGCATCGCATTCGCCGACATACTGAAACGCGTAACGACGCGCTATGACAATCTTTTTCTGACGTCATTTCCCTACTCGATGGGTTTTCACCAGCGGCCGACCGATGGGAGACCGCATGATTACGTTCATTTTCACGCTCACTTTTATCCGCCGCTGCTTCGATCGGCCACAGTAAGGAAATTCCTTGTAGGGTTTGAGCTTCTTGGCAGTCCGCAGCGAGACATCACGCCGGAATTTGCTGCCGCACGTTTGCGCGGGCTTTCGGAAATTCATTATCTAGACGCGGGCGTCGTAAAGTAGCTGCTTGTGATAGATCTAAACCGACTCACTTCCAAATTCGAAGATGCCTATCGTTCGAAGCCAAGACTTTTTCGCGCGCCCGGCCGTATCAATATCATCGGCGAGCATACGGATCATAACGAGGGCTTTGTGTTGCCGTGTGCGATCGATTTTGCGACGTATGTGGCCGCCGGGGTGCGAGGGGACCGGAAGATAAGAGTGGGATCACTTAATTTCGATCGGACGTTTGAATTCGACCTTGACGGCCCGCCCTTAGAAAAAGAGACCGCCTGGGTCAAATATGTTCAGGGCGTTGCGTTGATCCTCGAACGATCGGGTTATCGCTTAAGGGGGGCCGATCTTTTGATCGACAGCGACGTTCCCGTCGGAGCGGGATTGAGTTCGTCGGCCACGCTCGAGATCTCGGTCGCGTTCGCGTTGTCGAGACTCTCCGGCTATGTAGTCGAGGGGATGGAACTCGCAAAGATCGGCCAGACGGCCGAACACGAATTTGCGGGTGTGCTCAGCGGGATCATGGACCAGTTCGCCTCCGTTTATGGAAGCGTCGGCAATGGATTGCTGCTCGACTGCCGTTCATTGGAATGGTCGGCGGTTCCCTTGTCAGACGCTAATTTTATCGTTTGCAATACGAAGGTAAAACACGATCTGGCAGACGGTGAATATAACGTGCGACGCAGGCAATGCGACGAGGCGGCCAAATTCTTTGAGGTTTCGTCGCTTCGTGACCTGTCGAAAGGTATTTTCGAAGACCGATCATACGAAATGCCGGAAGTACTGAGGAGGAGGGCCAGACACGTGATATCCGAGAATCATCGGGTGCTAGACGCGGTCGAATCCTTGCATGCCGGCGATCTCAAGAAAGTCGGCGAGCTACTGACCAAATCTCACGCAAGCCTTCGGGATGATTTCGAAGTTAGCAGTAAGGAATTGGACCTGATGGTCGAGATCGCTTCGAGGCAGACTGGAGTCTTTGGAGCCCGCATGATGGGTGGAGGTTTTGGGGGATGTACCATCAACCTTGTCGAGCCCAAAAATGCCAGCGAATTCATCGAAAATGTGACGAGCGAATATCGGATAGCGACAGGCATAGAATGCGATATTTACAGGCCTAAAACGTCGTCGGGAGCCTCCGAGATCTGAGCCGCATTATCGCTTTACTAACAGCGGCGGAATTTATTTGCCTTTTGATAATAAAGTTGATATTCTCCGACATATACGCGAGTTAAGCGGTTTTCCCATTCTTTAATTAATGAGTAATCAAGCTGCATCGGAATCTAAGTACAGATTCGTTAAATATCTTTGGAATGACGAAGAAGCGGACAAGCTGAAGGGGGTTGACCGCCTTGTGTACAGGTCGAATCGTTTAGGCGACGACCTGACGCTGACAAATACCGGCGGAGGCAACACTTCTTCTAAACTTCCTGAGAAAGATCCGCTTACGGGCGAAGAGGTCGAGGTACTCTGGCTAAAAGGTTCGGGTGGCGACCTTCGGACCGCGAAACGCGATGGTTTTGCGTCGCTATACCTTGATAAAGTTCGGTCGATGCGGCCTCTTTACGAGAACGCTCCGGACAATGGTCCGAAAACCGCGATCGAAGATTCGATGTACCCGATGTATTCGCATTGCGTGTACAACCTGAACCCGCGTGCCTGCTCGATCGACACTCCCCTACACACGCTGGTTCCGTTTAAGCATGTCGATCATCTTCATCCCAATTCGGTTATCGCAATAGCCGCTTCTGTGAATCAGGCGAGGCTGACAAAAGAGATCTATGGCGATGATGTCGTTTATATCCCGTGGCAGCGACCGGGTTTCGATATCGGACTAAAGATCGAGCAGTTGATCGAAGATAACCCCAAAGCGAAAGGCATCCTGCTCGGCCACCATGGCATGAGTTCGTGGGACAATGATGACAAGACCTGCTACGAAACCGCTCTTGAGATCATCGATCGGGCCGCTCAGTTCATTGAAAAGCATGATCGCGGCGAAAAGACTTTTGGCGGGCCGAAACACGCCCTTCTTGCTGATGCCTCACGGCAAAGCTTACAGATCGAGATAATTCCGTTCATTCGCGGCCAGGTGTCCTCGTCTCGGCGATTTGTCGGGACGGTTCAGGACGATGACAAGATGCTGCGATTTGTGAACAGTGTCGATGGACCGCGACTGGCTGAGTTGGGAACATCGTGCCCGGACCATTTTCTGCGGACCAAGATCAAGCCGCTCTTTGTTAATTGGGACCCGGCTTCGGGAGATATTGATTCACTGAAAACGGCGATCTCAGAAGGCTTCGTTCAGTATCGAAAAGATTACGCTGACTACTACGAACGCTGCAAGCGGCCGGATTCGCCGGCTATGCGTGATCCGAATCCGACGGTGATACTCATCCCCGGCCTCGGAATGATCGCGTGGGGAAAAAACAAGAGCGAGTCGCGCGTGACCGCGGAATTTTACAACTGTGCTATCGAGGTGATGCGCGGTGCTGAGGCGATCGATCAATACGAGGCGATGGATCAGCAAGAGGCGTTCGATATAGAATACTGGCCGCTCGAAGAAGCAAAACTTCAACGCATGCCGCCGGAAAAAGAACTCGACCGCCAGATCCACGTCATCATCGGCGCGGGTGCGGGCATCGGTAAAGAAACGGCTCACCGAATTGTAAAAGAGGGTGCGCACATCGTCTGCGTTGATCGTGACGAAGCCACCGCCAAGGCGACCGCCGACGAGATCATTGCGACATACGGACCGGGTATCGGCGTTTCGGGAACAGGAATTTCCAATTGCGGCGTTGCGATTGGGCTCGCATGTGACATAACAGACCGTGAGTCAGTGACGAAGATGCTGGAAAATGTCGTACTGGCTTACGGCGGGATCGATTCAGTGATCGTTACCGCCGGAGTTTTCGTCCCGCCTGATAAATCTGGGCACGTCGAAGACAAGATGTGGGACCTCACGTTTGGGATCAACGTGAAAGGTGCCTATATCGTCGCGGATGAAGCCTATAAGGTTTTCAAAAACCAGGGGCTCACCGGCAATGTCGTACTAACGACAAGCGCCAACGCCGTGGTGGCTAAAAAAGGCAGCCTTGCCTACGATACGAGTAAGGCCGCGGCCAACCATCTGGTTCGGGAATTAGCTATCGAAATGGCACCGCTTTTGCGGGTCAACGCTGTCGCTCCGGCAACGGTCGTAAAGGGGAGCACTATGTTTCCGCGTGACCGCGTGATAGCGTCACTTACAAAATACGATATTCCGTTCACTGAGACCGAAGAATCCGAAGAGCTCACGGAAAAGCTTTCGAACTTTTACGCGAAACGCTCGCTTACGCAGACTCCAATCGAGCCGGCAGATCAGGCAGAAGCCATCTTTTTGCTGCTATCGAAACGCTTGGCCAAGACCACCGGACATATTATTCCGGTAGACGGCGGTTTGCAGGACGGCTTTATGCGGTAAGCTTGGTTAAAGCGGGAAAATCAGATGTCGACAAATTTCGAAATACAGCAAGACTTTATCGCCGAACAGAACGCGGCGAAGAAAGGCTGGCTGTCAGAAGACATCGACTATTTAGAGAAAAAACTTGCCCGCCGTGGGCTCGACATCGAAGGCCTGATCGCGAAGGCCCAGGGTATCGATATCGCAATTCCCTCGTGGGGTGTCGGAACCGGCGGGACGCGGTTCGCACGGTTTCCCGGCGTGGGCGAGCCGCGAAACGTGTTTGAAAAGCTTGAAGACTGCTCGACGATCCAGAGACTTGTTCGTTCTACGCCGTCGGTTTCCCTGCATATTCCGTGGGATAAGACTGATGATCCCAGGGACCTTGTGAAAGCCGCGAATTCATTTGGCTTAAAGTTCGACGCGATGAATTCGAATACGTTCCAGGACCAGCTTAGCCAAAAGCACTCGTATAAATACGGAAGCCTCTCGCATGCGGATGCCTCAACGCGCCGGCAGGCGATCGAACACAATATCGAGTGTATTGAGATCGGAAAAAAGATCGGCTCGAGGGCGCTGACGGTGTGGGTAGGTGACGGAAGTAATTTTGCCGGCCAGTCAAACTTTCGCAAGTCGCTCGAACGCTATCTCGAATCTATGAGCGCGATCTATGATGCCGTCCCGGATGATTGGCGGCTATTCATCGAACACAAGCTTTTTGAGCCGGCATTCTATTCCTCGGTGATCAGTGATTGGGGGACAAGTTACTTCTGCGCACGCGAGCTGGGCGATAAAGCATCCTGCCTCGTCGATCTCGGGCATCACGCACCCAATGTCAACATCGAGCAGATCGTTTCCCGACTGATCCAATTTCAAAAACTCGGTGGTTTTCACTTTAATGACAGCAAGTATGGTGATGACGATCTGGACGCTGGCTCGGTCAAGCCTTTTCAGCTATTCCTGATCTTTAACGAGCTTGTAGATGCTGAAATAAATAGTTCACCCCGCTTCGATCCGTCATATATGCTTGACCAGTCGCATAATGTAACTGATCCTATTGAGTCGCTCGTCGCAAGCTCGATCGAAGTGGTTCGGGCCTACGTTCAGGCGCATCTGGTTGATCGCGAGAAACTCGCGCAAGCGCAGAAAGACGGCGACGCGATAGTCGCGTTGAGCACCTTGAAGGAAGCGTTTACAACGGATGTCTCGCCAATATTGGCGGCGGCGCGTGAGCGTGACGGCGGTGCGATCGATCCTGTAAAGGTATATCGCGAGAGCGCGTACCGGTTGCAAAAGGCGAAAGAGCGCCCGGCTCAGTTGGGAATTTCCGCGGGAATCGTTTAGCGTCGGAAACGATTTTCGATCTTGTCGGGCCCTCGGGTCTGAAGAAACCTTTCGCCAATCCCGAATGAGCAGTCCCTTTTATATCGCGGTCGATCTGGGTGCGGGTAGCGGAAGGGTCTTTTTCGTCGGCTTCGACCCGTTGGAATTGGTCCTCGAAGAGCTGCATCGGTTTCATTATCCGCCGCGAGAAGAAGACGGCCGCTTGCGTTGGGATTTTGATCTGATTTTTGAAAATATCATTAGGGGACTCTCTCTTGCGAGCGAACGCGCCGAGGAACTAGGTCGTCCTATTAGAAGTATTGGCGTAGACACGTGGGCTGTCGACTACGGCCTACTCGATGATAGCGGCAAATTGGTCGCAAATCCGATCTGTTATCGGGACACCCGCATAGTAGGAACAATGGAACGGACTTTCGCGATCGTTCCCCGCAGCGAGATCTTTGAAAAAACAGGTATTCAATTTCTGAATTTCAATACGCTGTACCAGCTTTTTACCGAAAAAAAGGACATTCCAACCGCTTCGCAGCTACTGCTCTTACCCGACCTGGTAAACTTTTTTCTCACCGGCAACGTGGCCACGGAATACACCAACGCAACCACCACGCAAATGGTCAACGCAGTTACCGGAAAATGGGACATCGAGTTGCTGAACCAACTGGAAATTCCAACCAGCCTGCTAACACAAATTGTTCCGAACGGGACCGATATCGGGAAACTAGACAGCGAGGTATCGATGAGAACCGGACTCTTCGACGTAAGAGCGATCGCTCCGGCGACACATGACACGGCAAGCGCGGTCGCTGCCGCCCCGCTCGATCGAGGTTGGGCATACATTTCATCCGGAACCTGGTCCCTGGTTGGGGTGGAGAGACATTCGCCTTTGATCGGCAAAAAGGTATTGGACGAAAATTTCACCAACGAAGGCGGAGCATATGGCTCATTTAGATTTTTGAAGAACGTGATGGGCCTCTGGATCTTTGAATCCTGCCGGCGTGAGTGGGAAGCAAATGGCTTCGATCTGAGCTACGAGGAGATCCTAGGTCGAATCGAAGCGATCGGCGATTTCGAGACATTGATCTTCCCCGACGATGAGCGATTTCTTAATCCGCTCAGCATGATGGACGCTATCCGTAAACAGCTTTCAGAAAGCGGCCAGAGTTTTGCCGACGATCCCGTTCTGCTTTCAAAGACGATCTTTGACTCACTTGCATTTCGCTACGCTTCGGTACTTGGAACGATCGAGCAACTAACTGACGAAGAGCTGATCGGTATTCAGATACTGGGCGGGGGCGGACGCAACGGATATCTAAATCAGATGACAGCAGATGCGACGCGGATGCAAGTGCATGCAGGGCTGTTCGAAGCCACTGTTGTGGGCAATGCTCTCGTTCAGGCCATTTCCGCCGGCCGCTTCGCTTCGCTTGAGGATGGCCGTAACTATATCGCGAAGAAAATTAGATTTGAGATATCTGAGCCGCGTCGATCAGCCGCTATTGATCATGCAAAACTAAAATATGCCGCCATTGAATCTCAATTTAGTCGCCAGGGTCATTCTCAATAAGACAGAAGTTAAGGAATCTTGAAGGTCTCGCTTTTCATCACTTGTCTCGTCGACCAGATCTGTCCGAATGTCGGTATCAGCATGGTCAAGGTTCTTCGCCGAGCCGGATGTGAAGTTGTCTTCGACGATCGTCAGACGTGCTGCGGCCAACCGGCATTCAATACGGGTTATCGGAAAGAAGCAAGGAAATTTGCGAAGCGCTTCATCGAGATCTTTGAAGACTCCGACGCAGATGCATTCGTTAGCCCGTCCGGTTCGTGTACCGCGATGGTAAAACACTTTCACGAGCTCTTTCCCGACGATAAAGATTGGCGGGCACGTGCTGAGAATATTGCCGCAAAGTCTCACGAATTCTGCGGCTTTCTCGTGAATGTTCTAAAGATCGAGGATGTTGGGGCGGTGTCGGCCGACAAGGTTACCTGGCACGACGCATGTCACGGCTTGCGGGATCTGGGTTTGCGTGAAGAGCCGCGAAAGCTTCTGAAAAATGTGAAGGGAGTAGAGTTTATCGAATTGTCCGGTGCCGACGTTTGCTGCGGGTTCGGCGGGACTTTTTCGGTCAAATTCCCTGAGATATCGGCGGGGATCTTGGACAATAAGATCGAAGCGATCGAAAAGGCGGATGTTGACGTTCTAGTATCGGGAGACTCAAGCTGCTTGATGCAAATCGCCGGACGCTTGTCGCGAAATGGGTCGAAGATCAAAACTGCGCATATTGCGGAGATACTTGCCTCTCAGGAATAAATTGAATCCTCTAACCTCAGAGACTTTCGCCCAAAACGCTCGCGACGCGTTGCATGATCCCGTGCTTCATGGCGCGCTTCGTAATCTCGCGGATAATTTTGTTGAACGCCGAAAGAGCGCAATAGCCTCGTTAGATGATTGGGAAGGACTGCGCGAACGAGCAAGAGCGATCAAAGACGAAACGCTCTTGCACCTCGACCGGTATCTACTTCAATTTGTTGAGAAAGCTGAGGCTGCAGGTACAAAGATTCACTGGGCCCGCGACGGCCAAGAGGCGTGCAGAATCGTGCTCGAGCTCGTGAATGAATCGGGCGCAAATATGGTCGTCAAATCAAAAAGTATGGCGACTGAGGAGATCCATCTCAACCATGCACTAGAAACGGCGGGAATAGAGCCGATCGAGACCGATCTCGGCGAATGGATTATACAACTAGCCGGCGAGACACCGTCACATATTGTGGTTCCGGCGATCCACAAGACCAAGGCACAGATAGCGCAACTCTTTGTAGAAAAGGTCGGCATCGAACCGACTTCGGATGTCGATGTTTTGACCGCCACCGCTCGCCGAATTCTCCGACAAAAATTTGCGGACGCCAGAGTCGGCATAAGCGGGGTAAATTTTGGTGTCGCGCAGACGGGGACGATATTGATCCTAGAAAACGAAGGCAACGTAAGGATGACGACAAGTCTTCCCAAAAAACATATTGCGGTGATGGGGATCGAAAAGATAGTTCCTCGATTCGCTGACCTCGACGTGTTTCTCAAACTTCTTCCGCGCTCGGGAACCGGTCAGCGACTGACGGCCTATCAATCGCTTATTACCGGCGTCAAGCGGAACGCTCGTGACGAAGGACCCGATGAAGTCCATATTGTCCTACTCGACAATGGCCGTTCCAAAATGCTCGCTCATCCCGTAACCCGGCAGAGCCTTGCTTGCATTCGCTGCGGAGCTTGTCTGAACGCGTGCCCAGTCTACCAGCAGGTTGGCGGCCACGCGTATGGTTCGGTCTATCCTGGACCGATCGGCGCCGTAATAACGCCGCAGCTTATTGGCTTTTCCAAGGCGAAGCAACTTCCGTACGCATCAAGTTTATGCGGAGCATGCCGCGAGGTTTGTCCGGTCAAGATCGATATTCCAGAATTACTTCTCCATCTTCGATCGGAAATTGCCGACGGCTGGACGAAAAATAAAGCTAACTCCACGAATAGAAGCGAAAGGCTCGCATTTAAACTTTATAGCTCTCTATGGGCGAATCGGTGGAGTTATAGTCTCGGTACAAAAGCGGCACGTTTAATGCAGCGATTTGTTGTTCGCGATGGCAAGATTGGAAAAGTGAGCGGAATTCGGGCGTGGCTCGTTCCGCCGCTAGGTGCATGGACAGCCCGGCGCGATGCTCCTGCAATACCTCGACGCTCGTTTCGAGAGGAATGGAAGAGACATCTTAGATCAGAATGACTGGAACAAACACAGGTGCCCGGGAGGCGATCCTTGCGTCGATCCGATCGAATCTAGCGGCGAGCGCACCGTTTGACGCTGTTCGCAGTGAGCATCATGAACCGCCGTTGACGGATATGGCTTTCTCCGCGCCTATCCTCGCGGGTTCGAAGGGTCTGATCGGCCGTTTCCGAACAAACTTGGAATCGGTTGGCGGCGAGTGCATAGTCGCTTCGAACGATATTGAAGCTTCGTCTCATCTGAGAGATTTGATAGCCAGGCTTTCTGTGAAGCGAGCCGCGATCTCGGATTCGGACTTGGTGCGAGGAATTCTGGGTCCGGTCGAGGGCGTCGAGTTTGTCGAAGAAGCGGCGGCGAAAGAACTTTTCGATTGCGATGTCGGAATTACCGGCGCCCAATTCGCGATCGCTGAAACGGGCACTCTTGTCCTTGTATCGGATAGCGAACGAAGTCGGTTGACATCGCTCATCCCGCCGATCCATGTGTGCGTGCTGCGTTCGTCTGACATACGGCAAACAATGCGGGAAATATTAGACCTCACGAAAGTCGACCTGAGTACGGTCTTAACATTTATCACCGGGGCGTCGAGAACATCCGACATTGAGTTGACCCTTGCGATCGGTGTCCACGGCCCTCGCGAACTGCACGTTATCATTGTTGAAGATTAGGATTATGGCTGCAAACTCGCTGCTTCGGGCCGAACGATTGTCAAAGTCTTACGATGGTGTACACGCGCTCACGGAGGCCAGCTTTCTCTTGAAGGCTGGAGAGGTCCATGCTTTGGTTGGCGAGAACGGAGCGGGAAAATCAACGCTGATCAAACTCATTACCGGTGCGGTTCCTGCGGACGAGGGGCAGATCTTCATTTCGGATGAATTAATTGTCGACAATTCGCCCTCGAAATCGAAAGAGCTCGGCGTAACGGCGATCTATCAGCAGCCGGCCCTTTTTCCCGAATTGACTGTCGCTGAAAACATCGCGTTTGGAATTGAGCGGTCAGGCCCCTTTGGAGTCGTACATTGGAAAAGCCGTCGTGACACTGCTCGCGAATTGCTCGACCGGATCGGAGCGAATATAGACCCGGAAGCACTTGTTTCGGAACTCTCGATGCCGCAGCAGCAGCTTGTCGAGATCGCGCGTGCCCTTGGGGCGAATTCTAAACTTCTTATTTTTGACGAGCCGACGGCGTCTCTTTCGGAGGAGGATACGCGCAACTTATTCAGAGTAATCAAGGAGCTACGTGCGGATGGTGTCGGGATGATCTATATTTCCCACCGTCTCGAAGAATTGCCTTTGATCGCCGATCGCGTAACGGTGCTTCGGGATGGCCGGACCATCGAAACGCGGGCGATGGACGGCGTCGGGAGCGAAGAATTGATCCGGTTAATGGTCGGCCGCGATCTGTCGACGGTGTTTCCGAAGCGAGCAGTCGAGATCGGCGACACTGTTTTTGAGCTCCGAGATTTCGGCTCACGGGCGGCGGGAATCCACGGGATCAACCTCGCTGTTCGCGCCGGCGAGATCGTCGGCGTCGCTGGTTTGATCGGAGCGGGTCGTACCGAGCTTGCGAAAACAATTTTTGGCCTCGAAGCACCCGATCACGGTCAAATATTCCTTCGCGGCGAGCCGATCCGTATCGGGCATCCGTATGACGCGATCGAATATGGGATCGCTTATCTGCCTGAGGATAGGCGCCGGCACGGCGTCGTGCTGGATTTTCCTATCAGCTCGAACATCACCCTGGCATCGCTAAAAAAATTGTCTGGTTTTGCGGGTCTGAATTTTGGATTTCGGAAGGAACGAGAAGTCGCGGCGGAGTATACACGTCGGCTCGGCGTCAAAACTCCGGCCATCTTCAATACTGTATCGACCCTCTCGGGCGGCAACCAGCAAAAAGTTGCTCTCAGTCGCTGGCTTATGACCAAGCCCTCAGTGCTCATTTTGGATGAGCCAACCCAAGGCATTGATGTTGGAGCAAAGGCAGAGATCCACGAATTGATGATGGAGATCGCTCAAAACGGAGTTGCGATCCTCATGATCTCGTCCGAACTGCCGGAGATACTTGGAATGAGCGATCGGATCGCTGTAATGGGTGGCGGGACGATTGTCGAGATCCTGGATCGAAAAGACGCGACGCAGGACAAGATCCTGTCGATTGCGCTCGGACATTTAAGGGGAAGGGCGGCTTGAGAAATGAAAATTAGTCGTTACAAAAGGGAAATATCGGCGGCGACAGCTTTTGTTCTTCTCCTTCTGGTGGTCGGTATAATTGCTCCTTCCTTCTTTGCTTCTGGCAATCTCCGCGATCTTGTCATTAATAACGCTCCGGCGCTGATCCTCGCTGTGGGGATGACGCTCGTGATCATAGCGGGTCAGATAGATATTTCGATCGGATCGCAATTTGCCGTCTGCAGCGTGGCCGCAGGACTGCTGGCAAAAACCGGTATGCCCCTTCCGGTTTTGTTCATTTGTATCCTTATTGTTGGGGCGTCAATGGGTTCTCTCAACGGCCTCCTGATCGGATGGCTTGGCCTTCCTTCAATCATAGTCACGCTCGCGATGCTCGTATTGTGGCGTGATGCTCTTCGATGGATCACCGAAGGGGCGTGGGTGCAGGGACTTCCGGATAATTTCCAGTGGTTCGGATTTTCACAACGATCCGGCGAATTGATCATTGGCTCAGTTGCTCTTTCGTTGTTCGCCGTATTCGCATGGTCAACAAGAAATCTTGTCGTAGGCCGTCGGGTTTATGCCGTCGGGTCGGACACGGAGGCTGCGCGGCTCGCCGGGATCGACGCCCCGAGGGTCGTGTTCTGGGTTTTTGTTGTAATGGGTTCGCTAACGGGTGTCGCGGCTCTGCTGAATGCCGTTCGTTTCTCATCCATCCCGGGGAATACGGGTGTCGGATTGGAGTTGAAGGCGATCGCAGCGGTAGTTGTCGGTGGAACGGCGATCTCCGGAGGTCGCGGAACGCTTATCGGAACACTTCTCGGAGTTGCTCTGCTGGGAACGATCGGAACTGCCCTTACTTTTGTTGGTGTCAATCCATTTTGGGAAAAGGCTATTCAGGGGGCGATAATTCTGGTAGCTCTCGTGTCGGATATGGCCCTCAGCCGCCTGGAAAAGCATGGAAAACTTGGCCTCGCAAACGCAAAGTCCGCTTAAAACGGAACAGGCGCTTGGCGAGCGTCTTTTCCCGAACAATGAGTGGATACTATTGATCGTCCTCGCGGCAGAGTGCCTGGTTTTCTGCATTACGGGCAATAATTTCTTAACGTCGGCGAATTTTTTCGAGATCACGCGCCTGAGTGTAGAGATCGGCCTTCTCGTACTGGTGATGACACCGATCGTCATCACGGGGGGAATCGATCTTTCCGTCGGCTCGATGATGGGACTGTCGGCCGTAGTGATGGGCTCACTCTGGCGCGACGCTGGATTGCCGATGCCCGTCGCCATCGGTTTTACCCTTTTGGTCGGATTACTGGGCGGTGCACTCAATGCCGCCGCTATCACAAAACTGAAAGCGCCTCCTCTAATAGTCACCCTAGGCACATTTTCACTCTTTCGGGGTGTTGCCGAAGGGTTCACTCGGGGCATCGAGAACTATTCGGGGTTTTCACCGTCCTTTTTATTTTTAGGTCAGGGATATGTATTCGGTGTTATCCCGACACAGCTATTCATCCTAGTACCGGCAATTATCGCTGTCGTTTGGTGGCTGCATCGTACTGCCTATGGGCGAAGCTTTTACGCGATCGGCCTCTCGCAAGAGGGATCGCGTTATGCGGGTATTAAGGTCAGACGCCGCCTTAACTTCATTTATTGCTTATCGGGTATCGTGGCTAGTCTCGCAGCGGTCATATATGTGGCTCATCTCGGTCAGGCCAAATCCGACGCAGGAACGGGTTACGAGCTTACCGCGATCGCAGCCGTCGTCTTGGGCGGGGCTTCGATATTCGGTGGAAAAGGTACTGTTCTCGGAAGCGTTTTAGGCTTGTTCACAATTGTGATCTTGCAAAACGGCCTAAGACTGAGCGGTCTTCCCACTGAACTTGCAGGTATTTTGACAGGTGTTCTATTGGTCGCAACAATTTTGGCCGATCGCTTGTCGCGTCGACGCGGTCGGCACAACAGTCATTCTTTAACGGAGGAATTCGAAGTGAAAAATTGGCAGATCGGAGTTTTGAGCGGAGTTATTCTCGCGGCTGCGTTGATCGTCGCGGGAAGCAATTGGCTTTTGGTTCGATCGTTTCGGAATGATAAAGGCCAACCAGCGAATGCTGCAGTCATTCCCGCGAATTCGAAAAAGGGCGTGATCGCGATGATGCCCAAAGCCAAGGGCGACCCCTATTTCATCAGCTGTCGAAAAGGGGCCGAGGAAGCCGCTAATGAAGTCGGAGCAGAACTACTTTGGGACGGGCCGACCGACCTTGACCCGGCAAAACAAAATGAGGTTGTCGAAGCGTGGATAACCCGTGGCGTAGACGTTATCGCAGTAAGCGTCGAAAACAAGGAAGGCATCTCCACGGTTTTGCGTAAAGCTCGTGCAAAAGGAATCAAGGTGGTGACATGGGATGCTGACGCAGAAAAGGATGCACGCGACTTCCTCATCAATCAGGCGACGCCGCAAGGCATAGGCGAAACTCTCACTGATGAAGCGGCCCGAATCATGGGAGGGAAAGGTGAGTTTGCTATCATCACCGCTTCCCTGAGCGCTGCCAATCAAAACGAGTGGATCAAGTATATTAAGCTGCGTCTCGCCGAAAAATATCCTGACATGAAGCTCGTCGCGATCCAGCCGAGCGAAGGCGATCGCGACCGGGCATTCCAGGAAACTCAAAATGTGCTTAAGGTGTATCCGAACGTGAAGCTGGTAATGGGCATCGCCGCTCCGGCGGTACCAGGCATCGCGGAGGCGGTGAAACAATCGAATCGACCGGACGTTAAGGTCACTGGCCTTTCTCTGCCGAACATGTGCAAGCCCTACATAAAGGAGGGCATCATCGACAGCATCGTGCTTTGGAACACGGGTGATCTCGGCTATCTGACGGTTTACACCGCCAACGCACTAAGCAATGGCACATTCAAAAAGGGCGATCCAAAAATCACAGCAGGCCGTTTGAAGGATATCGAGGTGGTCGACGACGAGGTGCGGCTAGGGAAGCCGTTCATTTTTAATAAAGGGAATATCGATCAATTCGATTTTTGACGCTTTTGATTTTCAAGGCGTTATAAATTATCGTGTAACCAGATGCGGATCAAGGACATAGCACGCGAGGCGGGGGTATCGACCGCAACCGTTTCTCACGTTATCAACAAAACTAAATACGTCTCCGACGAAACGCGGGAAAAGGTCCAAAAAGCGATCAAGAAATTCAATTATCACCCCAATGCTCACGCCCAAATGCTCGCCCTTGGGCGAAGTAAGATGATCGGCCTCCTGGTTTCAGATATCTCGAATCCGTTCTTTCCCGAGATAATCAAAAGTATTGAAGCCGGGGTTTTCGCGAGCGGCTACAATCTGATCTTATTGAATACAAATTATGATACGGAACGAGCTGTCGAGTACGTCCAGCGTCTAATTCAAATGAAGGTCGCAGGGATAATCTTGATGACCGCCGAATTCGATCAGGCACTGATCGACGAAGCCAAAAAGAAAAAGACAAGTATCGTCTTTCACGATCTCGGGATCGTAGGCGAAAGGATGAGCAATATTATTCTCGACTATGCTGTCGGTATTGACGAAGCCGTACAGCATCTAGTATCGCTCGGCCATACAAACATTGTGCATATTGCCGGTGCTCGCGAGATCCATTCGGCAGGGGTTCGCCGCCAGGCCTTTCTCGATTCGATGAAGCGATACCTGCCGAAGGAAAAGCGGCCGAAGATCTATGAGGGCGATTTTAGATTCGAGGGAGGACGTCGGGCTGCCAGTCAAGTACTGGCTGAAAAGGTCCGTCCTACTGCGGTCATTGTAGCAAACGATCTTATGGCCCTGGGTGCAATGCAGGAATTCAAAGCCGCCGGGCTTCATGTTCCGCAGGATATCTCGATCGTCGGCTTCGATGATATTTCCTTTGCGAGCCTGTCCGAGCCTGCACTCACCACGGTCTGTTCACCCCGCGTCGAGATCGGCCGCCGCGCGTTTGAAGCCCTAATGCTTACGGTTGATAAACCCCATCAGATGGGCATCGAGGTCCGCGTACCAACATACCTTATTAACCGGGAATCAACAGCGCCACCTCGAACCCCGTAAACTCAACTTATAGCTTTATTTCAGGTATTCGCGAATCGTCAGGATCGGCCCAGCGAGTGTTGGGGACGATCGGCGACCAATCCGGCCGGAGCG